>JBGURN010000089.1:0-17002 GCA_045131955.1 Bacteroidaceae bacterium | reverse complement strand
TTTTGAGAAATCCCGCTTAGTTGATACTGATCAAAAGAAAAGGGCACAGATAGAACCGTCCCCTTTGTGCCCCTCAGCGATTTCTGAGCGATTCAAGCTTGAACATCTCGTCACGATATTGAGCGGCCTCCATGAAGTCCATTCTGGAGGCTGCTTCATTCATGAGGCGGCGGGTACGGGCTATGGCCTTGTCAAGCTGCTGAGGCGTCATGGAGGCTATGACGGGATCCGCCACGCTCTTGGCTCTCTCCTCCATAACGTAAGGCTTGGCCTCATCCTGACGGCGCTCCTGTACCAGTACCGATGTGTTGAGCGCCTTCTCAATCTGCTTGGGTGTGATGTGGTGCTCCTCGTTGTATCGCATCTGTTTCTGGCGGCGGCGTGCCGTCTCGGCCATGGTCAGGTTCATGCTCTCCGTTATCTTGTCGGCATAGAGTATCACCTTGCCGTTCACGTTACGTGCGGCACGTCCGGCAGTCTGTGTGAGTGACCGATGGTCGCGCAGGAATCCCTCCTTGTCGGCATCGATGATGGCCACGAGCGATACCTCAGGCAAATCCAAACCCTCACGCAGCAGGTTTACACCTACCAGCACGTCATAGAGACCCTTTCGGAGGTCGGTCATGATCTGTATGCGCTCCATGGTGTCCACGTCACTGTGTATGTAGTTGCATCGGACTCCGTTCTTGAGCAGGTAGTCGTTGAGCTCCTCGGCCATGCGTTTGGTCAGGGTGGTCACCAGCACACGCTCCTCACGCTCGGAGCGTACGGCAATCTCCTCAAGGAGGTCATCAATCTGGTTCTTGCTGGGGCGCACCTCAATCTCGGGATCGAGCAGGCCGGTAGGACGGATGACCTGATCCACCACCACGCCCTCGCTCTCGGCCAGCTCGTAGTCGGCAGGCGTGGCGCTCACGTAGATGGTCTGGCCTGTGAGCTCCTTGAACTCCTCGAACTTGAGCGGGCGGTTGTCAAGTGCGGCGGGCAGTCGGAATCCGTACTCCACCAGGTTAATCTTACGGGCGCGGTCGCCTCCGTACATGGCATGAAGCTGAGGCACACTCACGTGGCTCTCGTCAATCACCATGAGGAAATCCTTGGGGAAGAAATCCAGCAGGCAGTAGGGGCGGGTGCCGGCGGCGCGTCCGTCAAAATAGCGTGAGTAGTTCTCAATTCCGCTGCAGTGTCCCAGCTCGCGAATCATCTCTATGTCATACTCCACGCGCTCCTTGAGACGTTTGGCCTCAAGCGGTTTGCCTATCTCCTGGAAATAGTCCACGCGTTCCACCAGGTCATCCTGAATGGCCTTGATGGCACGCTCCTGACTCTCCTTGGTGGTCATGAACAGGTTGGCGGGGTATATGCGGTAAAAGTCATAGGTCTCAATGCGCTCGCCCGTGAGTACGTCGAACTCCTCAATCGAGTCAATCTCGTCATCCCAGAACTGGATCCTCACGGCGGTGTCGTTGTAGGCCAGGTTTATGTCCACATTCTCGCCCTTGACCCTGAAACAGCCGCGTGCCAGCTCAATGTCGTTACGGGTGTAGAGCGACTCTACCAGCTTGCGCAGCAGCTCGTTACGGTCTATGCGGTCGCCCTTGCGCAGCTCTATCACGTTGTTGTAGAAATCTGCCGGGTTGCCCATGCCGTATATGCATGAGACCGATGACACCACGATCACGTCACTGCGTCCCGACAGCAGGGCCGATGTAGCCGACAGGCGGAGCTTGTCAATCTCATCGTTGATCTGCAGGTCCTTCTCTATGTATGTGTCGGTGGCGGGCAGGTAGGCCTCGGGCTGGTAGTAGTCATAGTAGGAAACGTAGTATTCAACGGCGTTTTCGGGGAAGAAAGCCTTGAACTCGCTGTAGAGCTGGGCCGCCAGAGTCTTGTTGTGGCTGAGCACCAGGGTGGGACGCCCCACGTTCTTTATGACGTTGGCTATGGTGAATGTCTTACCCGAACCGGTAACGCCGAGCAGAGTCTGGGCTTTGGCGCCGGAGAGCACCCCCTCGGTGAGCTGCTGAATGGCCTGCGGCTGGTCGCCGGTGGGCTTGAACGGTGAAACTAACTTAAAATCCATCAGGTCTTGGAAAGCGTGAACTGCAAAGATAGTGCATTTGCCGTTCTTTTTACTTATATTTGAACGTTTAAAAAGATTTGAGCTATGACAGTACAGGAGAGAGAAGACCGTGCACGTGATCTGTTCAAGGCAGGTTATAACTGCTGCCAGGCGGTAGCTATTACATTTGCCGATGTGTTGGGACTGCCCGAGGAGGAGGTGGCCCGTCTGACCAGCGGATTCGGCGGTGGAATGGGCCGTATGCGTGAGGTCTGCGGTACCGTATCGGCCATGACATTTGTAGCCGGAGCCATGATTCCCGCAAATGATGTTACAAACAAGGAGGCCAAGAAAGCCAACTACGCCCTGGTGCAGGAGATGGCCGGTGAGTTCAAGGATATGAACGGCAGTATCATATGCCGCGAACTGCTAGGACTGAGCAAGCCCGAGGGAACCCCAGTACCTTCGGAGCGTACGGCGGAGTACTATAAAAAACGTCCCTGTGCGGAGCTTTGCGCGCTCGCTGCAGGTATCATTGCACGTAAAAATAATTAAATAACATACAAAGGGTTTGCGCCGTTCAACCAAAATAGATAATTTTGCAGGTTGAAATTTCACAGTATGCGTAAGACTGCATCCATATTCTTCTCTTTGATGCTTGCGCTTGTCATGATGACAGGCTGCTCGGGATACAACAAGATCCTGAAAGCATCGGATTATAATACCAAGTACAGTCTTGCCAAGACATACTTCCTGGAGGGCCGATACACAAGTTGCAGCTCGATCCTTGAGGAGTGTGTGGCTTATCAGCGCGGTACTGCACAGGCTGAGGAGTCCATGTATCTGCTTGCCACCTGCTACTACAACATAGGCGACTATCTGGCAGCGTCACAGTACTACATGGCGTGCTACAGGGCTTTCCCCAACAGCACCTTCTCCGAGAACTGCCTCTACTGGTCGGGACGTAGCCTCTTCCTGGATACTCCTGATCCCCGTCTGGACGCTACCAGCACCACCAATGCCATTGAGCAGCTCCAGCATTTTGTAGAGACATATCCTCTGAGCAAGTTCCGCCCCGAGGCCGAGGAAATGATATACACCATGTATGACCGTCTGGTGGAGAAGGAGGTAGGCACCGCCGAGCTCTATTACAATATGGGCAACTATATGGGTAATAACTACCGCTCCAGCATCATCGTGGCAGAGAACGCCCTCCGCGACTACCCCTACACCAAGTATCGCGAGAAGCTGGCCATGATCATACTGCGTTCCAAGTTCCAGATGGCGCAGGAGAGCGTCCTGGAAAAGAGGGATGACCGCTACCGTGACGCGATTGACGAATACTACGCTTTCAAGAATGAATTTCCTGAGAGCTCATACATGAAGGAGGCCGACAGGATACTGCGCGTCTCCACCAGGAATTTAGGAAACAAGAATCAAATAATAGAAGAAGATTAACATGGATTTCAAGAAGACAAATGCTCCGACCAACACCGTTACACGTGACCTGGTCAATTTTGTAAAGGACACCGACAACATCTATGAGAGCGTTGCCATCATGGGCAAGCGTGCCAACCAGATCGCTGTCGAGATGAAGGATGAGCTCAAGTCCAAGCTGGAAGAGTTCAGCTCAACTACCGACAACCTGGAGGAGATGTTCGAGAACAGGGAGCAGATTGAGATTTCACGCTACTACGAGCGTCTTCCCAAACCTACTCTCATTGCAGCTCAGGAGTTCGAGGAGGGTAAGGTTTATTTCCGCAATCCTGCCAAGGAAAAGGAGAACCTCTAAATCATACGTCCGGTAACCAGTCCGGAGAGTCTTTATGAAGATAGAATTCTACCTCCATCAAGTATGGCTGGCTCTCATCTGTGTGCTGATGTTTGCCGGCCTTCTTCTTCCCGTAGGCCAGCTGGTCAATGTGGAGGGAGCATCGGCGGAACTCACCAATTTCCGTCTGAATTTCATTGAGGGTGACAGCAGCGGCGCCATGTGGGCCATGGGTGTGATCATGATCGTGACTCTGGGAGTGGGAGTGTTCGAGCTCCTTCTGTCGGGATTCCGCAATTTCATACTCCAGAAACGCCTGCTGGTATTCATGATGCTGCTTACTGCAGGTTACTACATCGTGTTCGTGGCTTACGTGCTGCTCATGAAAGGTGACGCTACGTTCACGCCGTATGTAGCATCGGCCTTCCCCCTCATATCGGTCGTACTGGAGTACATGACCATACACGGAGTCTCAAAGGCTGAGGCTCACATAATCGCCAAGGCAAGCGGATTCCGCCTTCGCGACTGATTCCCTAAGATTTACCAGAGATTGAAAGAGTATGTTGCGCGGACAGAGATAGTGCTGTTCGCGCATCTTGCAAAATAGTCTTTCTTGGTGATGTTGAATATGTTGCCAAGACCAAAGTAGTATCGGCCCTCAAGACCAAAGTTGCCTGCGCCGGTACGCATCTCCAAACCTACACTTGCGGTGATTCCGTAGTCGAGCTTGTTCTGGGTGGCCTTGCCGTACTGGGCCGTCACGCCGTTAGGACGGTTGGAGGTGTTCCAATGGCCGCCGTAAATCTCCTTCTCACCTATAAGATAAGACACCTGCGGGCCCATGTTTATGTGACCCTGGAATCCGCGGAACTCGCGTCCGAAACCCAGATGGGCCAGGAACGGCACCTCTATATATCGGAGCATACGGGTGTATTCGTTGTCTGTTCCGTCCTCAATCTGTTCGGTCCAGCCTCGTTCGGCGTAGTTGATCTCAAGCTGCGTGCCGCATATGAGGAAGAAGTATTTCTCGGATACGTGCCTTATGGACATGCCGAATGTCTGTCCCAGGCTCATCTGCTGCTTGATGGTAGGTATGAACGATACCCTGCTGGTACCCATACCGCCTGAGAATCCTATGGAGAGTTCGTTGCGGGGATCGCCCACCTGGGCTTTCACTGCTGTGGCGGCAAAAAGCAGACCTAATATTATGGCAAGACTGCGTCTCATTTGTCAAAATCAATCTTCTCCACCTTGTAGTTGTTGGAGAAATGTACAAAGAATACCTTACGGTTTATGAATCCTCCCCAGTTGTTCACGCGCTCGAACTTGAATCCCATCTGCACGGGCTCTGTCTCAATCTCGTCCAGGTGGTCCTCAAAGTCACGGCCGAATGTAGCCAGGCCCTTGAGGAAATAGTAGCCGGTATCATATCCGTATGATGCGTAGCTGGGATAGCTCTGCATCATCTGACGGCTGAATCCGCGGCGGAAAGCGGAGTTGAACTCCACAGCCTCGGGCAGCATGTTGTTGGTGTAGAACCAGCTGTAGAACCATGTATCGACCTCATAGAGCTCCTCCAGATGGCCGATGGCATATACCTGATAGTCAGGATAGCCGAACAGGCAGGTCTCAATCTCAGGTGCCTTGGTGCGTGTTATGAGCTGGAGCACCGGGAGCATGGTTACCAGGGGTGCGCTGCTGGGTGTGTTTATAATGAATATGTTCTTGCGTGTGGGGTCAAGCGCGTTCATCATATCCTGGTAGGCGGTATCGACCATGACGGTGGTGTAGGGTATGTCACGGTCATTCATGACGTTCTTAAGGCCCTCTATGAACTCCTCGCGTTTCATGTCATCGGCATCGAGCAGTATCACGTTGGGGTTGGGGAACATCTCCAGGAAGTGGTTGTAGATCTCCTGATAGTAGTAGGACTGCGGGGTCTTGATCTGGAAGACGTAGGGGTTGTTGAACACGTCGTCGGCGTTGTTGGTCAGCGAGAGCAGAACCAGCGGTATCTTATGCTCGGTTGACCAGCGTGTGGCGGCCGATGTGTGGCTCTCGCACTTGGGGCCGAACACAATATCCACGTCATCCAGCTCACCGCTTGCCAGCAGAGGCTCGATCGATGAGTTCTCACCCTTGGAGTCGAACACCTTGAGGTTGACCGATACGTTCTCCCTCTTGAGCTTGTCGAGTGCCAGCAGGATTCCCTGGTAGAACTCCACCATACGGCGCTGCTCGACCGATGCGGAGTCATCGAGCGAGAAGGGGAGCAGGACGGCGGCCGTGATGGTGCCGTCAATATCGCGTGACCTGTCCTCATTCATGGAGAACAGCACGTTATCGGGAATGGACTCTATGCGTGTCTTGGCGCGCTCCATATCTTTCTTGCGGCGCTCAAGTTCCTGCTTGGAGAACGGGATGTTCACTACGGCACCCTGCTTGAGCTTGGTATAGCGGAACTGGGGGTTGGCCTCCAGGAACTCGGTCTGGCTTATGTCATAGGTGCGGCAGATACGGAATATGGTCTCACGTTTCTTTACCACGTGGGTGGTCTTGTATCGGGCCGTATCGGTCAGTATGGTCTGGGCATCCTCACGCAGCTCCTGCGGGGTCTCCACGCCTGCGTTCTCCAGGGTCGATGCCAGCGGGTCGGCATCGGTCGGAGCGGGTATGGTTATGACCTGGCCCACCTTGAAGTTATCGGCTGAGAGGCCGGGGTTGGCGTCACACAGCTCCTTGACCGATATGCGGTACTGGACCGACAGGCGGAACAGAGTCTCGCCTTTCTGTATGGTGTGGAAGCGGCCTTCGCTCACCATAGCCTTGTTGGGTATGCGCAGCTGCTGGCCGGCGCGGATCACCTTCTCGCTGCCGGGGTTGAGCTTTATGATCTCCTCCTCGGAGACGCCGTATGTGCGGGATATCGAATAGAGACCCTGTCCCTGGGTCACCGTATGCATGAAATATTCCTGGGCACCTGCATGAGCGCAGAAAAAGAGGGCTAGCAGTGCTGTAGTAAAGGTCTTGCCTAGAATTCTCATCTCAAAATATCTTTCAGTGGGGCAAAAATACAAAAAAGCCTCAAATCTACGTTTATTATATTATCATAACTGGCAAAGTTCAAAACTGCCGGTGTGAAACTCTCCCTGCTTTGCAGGGAAGATTATTTTGAGTACTTTTGCGATTTGAAACGGAGCTATATGAAAAAGAGCGTTTTTAAGGGTGTTGTACTGACTGCCGTCATGGCGGTCCTGTCCTGTCTTACCGCCGTTGCTGGTGAGCCTCAGGCCGATGTCAAGCTGATACTGATATCCGTATCGGGCGATTCCACCGTCCTGGGTCCGGGCGAATCGGCCCCTGCCACGCTCAGCGCCCCGCTCAGGGTCGTGTTCGTATCGTCACTCAAGACCGATGACGGCAAGGATTATGTCATGTTCCCGCAGTGGACCGTGACCCATACCGATGACCAGGGCCGTGAGGAGAGCTACCTCAAGCGTCAGGAGGCCGTCACCGAGTACCGTGTGAGCGACAACGGCAGTTTCAAGGTTGAGTTTGCCTGGTCGTACAGGGAGAAAGACGCGCTTGAGACCATCCCGGGGGCCGATGTCCAGCCCATGACATTCTCCATCATAGCCTCCGAGATACGTCTGTACAATGCCTTCTCGCCCAATGGTGACGGCATCAATGACGTCTACAGGATATACACCCGCTCCATCGTGAGCATCAAGATAGCCATATACAACCGCTGGGGCCAGACCATCAAGACCATATCGGGCCCCATGGACCAGGTGTTGCCTGCCGATGCCGAACCCGAGAACGAGGGATTCCTCTTTGAGATATGGGACGGCACCTTTAACGGCAGCGTGGTGAATGACGGAGTCTATTTCATCAACGTGCAGGCTACCGGCGCGGGAGGCGAGACCTATGAGAAGAGGTCCGATATCAACGTACTCAAGGGATTGGGAGTGGGAAACTGATTAATGGTGCTGATTAATTGCGCAGATGGACAAATCAAAGATCATAGTAACCGGAGCCAGGTCTAACAACCTGAAAAACATAGATGTAGAGATACCTCACAAGTCACTCACCGTGGTGACCGGCCTGAGTGGCAGCGGCAAGTCGTCACTCGCTTTCGATACCATCTATGCCGAGGGCCAGCGCCGTTATATTGAGACCTTCTCGGCCTATGCGCGTAATTTCCTGGGTAACCTGGAGCGTCCCGACGTGGACCGCATAACAGGACTCAGCCCGGTTATATCGATCGAACAGAAAACCACCAACCGCAACCCGCGCTCCACCGTGGGCACCGTGACCGAGGTCTATGACTACCTGCGACTGCTTTTTGCACGCGCCGGCGAGGCTTACTCGTATTTATCGGGCCAGAAGATGGTCAAGTTCACCGAGGAGCAGATAATCAACCTGATAATCAACGACTACGAGGGTCAGAAGATATACGTGCTGGCGCCGCTGGTACGTAACCGTAAGGGACACTACAAGGAGCTGTTCGAGAGCATACGCCGCAAGGGCTATATCAACGTGCGTGTGGACGGCGAGCTGCGTGAGGTCAAGCCCGGCATGAAGCTGGACCGATACCGCAACCATGATATTGAGGTGGTGATTGAGAAACTCGTGGTCAATGAGAAATACCGTCACCGTCTGACTGAGAGCGTGGCGCTGGCCATGAAGCAGGGTGAGGGCATCATGATGATACTCTCCATGCCCGAGGAGACCATACCCGGACGCCCCGAGCCCGGCGTGCTGCGTCATTACAGCAAGCGCCTCATGTGCCCCGAGACCGGCATCTCGTACCGCGACCCCGCGCCGCATAACTTCTCGTTCAACTCGCCGCAGGGATTCTGCCCCAAGTGCAAGGGCCTGGGGTATATATCGGCCGTCGATGAGGATAAGGTGCTGCCGGACCGCACGCTCTCCGTGCGCAAGGGTGCCATCGCTCCTCTGGGACCGTTCAAGAACACGCTTATATTCAGGCAGATAACCGCTCTGCTCAATAAATACGACTATACTCTCGATACCCCTATAGCCGATATGACCAATGACGTGGTCGACGAGCTGCTCAACGGCAGTGATGACCGCATCAAGGTGCAGATAACCGGCATAAACAGTGAGGCCGATGCCGTGTTCATGGAGTATGAGGGCGTGGTCAAGTACGTACGCTCGCTGCAGCAGCAGACAGACCTGAGCGCTGCCGAGCAGAAATGGGCTGACCAGTTCGCCGTGACCCGCGTGTGCCCCGAGTGCGGGGGAGCGCGTCTGAACAAGGAGGCTCTCAACTTCCGTATTGACGGCAAGAACATATACGAGCTGGCATCGATGGATATACAGGACTTCTACGACTGGACCTGTAATGTGGAGCCGCGACTGAGCGAGCGCCAGCGCACTATCGCCACCGAGATACTCAAGGAGATACGTACACGCCTCAAGTTCATGCTTGAGGTGGGTCTGGATTACCTCTCGCTCAACCGTCCCGCCGAGTCGCTGTCGGGCGGTGAGGAGCAGCGCATACGTCTGGCTACGCAGATCGGCTCCAAGCTGGTCAACGTGCTTTACATACTTGACGAACCCAGCATCGGACTCCATCAGAGGGATAACGTACGTCTGATCGAGTCGCTTAAGGAGCTGCGTGACGGCGGCAACACCGTGCTTGTGGTGGAGCATGACCGTGATATGATGCTCTCGGCCGACTGGGTCATTGACCTGGGACCGCGTGCCGGCCGTAAGGGTGGTGAGGTGGTGTTCCAGGGCACCGTACCCCAGCTTCTGGCAACCGATACGCTCACCGCCGGCTATCTGAACGGCAAGCTTGACACCTATGAGGGCGTGCTCTCCGAGCGCCGTGAGGGTAACGGACACAGCATCGTGCTGCACGGCTGCAGGGGTAACAACCTCAAGGGCATCGATGTGGAGTTCCCGCTCGGCAAACTCATCTGCGTTACGGGTGTATCGGGCAGCGGTAAGTCCACGCTGGTCAACGAGACGCTGCAGCCTATACTCTCGCAGCGGTTTTATCGGTCCTTAAAGGAGCCGCTCGCGTATGATTCCATTGAGGGTGTGGAGTTTATCGACAAGATTGTCGATGTGGACCAGTCGCCGATAGGGCGCTCGCCGCGTTCCAACCCCGCCACCTATACGGGCGTGTTCAGCGATATACGCCAGCTTTTTGTGGAGCTGCCGGAGTCCAAGATCCGCGCTTACAAGCCGGGCCGGTTCTCGTTCAATGTGAGCGGCGGCCGATGCGAGGCGTGCGGCGGTAACGGCTACAAGACCATCGAGATGAATTTCCTGCCCGATGTCATGGTACCCTGCGAGGTGTGCCGGGGCAAGCGTTACAACCGCGAGACGCTCGAGGTCCGCTATAAGGGCAAGTCCATTGCCGACGTGCTGGATATGACCATCAACATGGCGGTGGAGTTCTTTGAGAACGTCCCCACCATCCTTAATAAGATCAAGGTGCTGCAGGATGTGGGCCTTGGATATTTGAAATTGGGCCAGCCCTCAACTACCATATCGGGCGGTGAGAGTCAGCGTGTCAAGCTGGCCACCGAACTGGCCAAACGTGACACCGGCCATACGCTCTACATCCTTGACGAGCCTACCACCGGCCTGCATTTTGAGGATATACGCGTGCTCATGGGCGTGCTCAACCGCCTGGTCGAGAAAGGCAACACCGTGATAGTGATTGAGCATAACCTCGACGTGATCAAGCAGGCCGACTGGATAATCGATATCGGCCCCGAGGGCGGTCGTGGCGGCGGCATGCTCGTGGCTCAGGGCACCCCTGAGCAGGTAGCCGCCTCCGGCAAAGGCTACACCTCCCGCTTCCTAGCCGAAGAACTCTCCCGCAACTAACACATTAGGGACGGTTCTTAATGTGTTAGTTTTCCCGCAAAACTGCAACATTAGGAACCGTCCCTAATGTTGCAGTTTTAGTTGATTCTTTATACCCGATAGGGGGTGATTATTTATTTTTGTTTATATTTGCACCCGTAAGGGTGTAGATTATGAGCCAAATCAGCGAGTTTGTAAAGAAGAACCGTAAGGAGCAGCATCTTACTCAGCCGGAACTGGCGGCTCGTGTCGGAGTGGGGTTAAGGTTCCTGCGTGAATTGGAGCAAGGTAAGGAAAGTCTCAGGATGGACAAGGTTAATCAGGTCTTGTCATATTTTGGGACCACTTGCGGCGTGAATGTGGAGGCATCGGCCAGACCCGATATCAAGACATACAGGCTTTCGTCTTTGGAAGAGCCTGAGGAATATATGCTGGAGGAGATAATGCGTCAGGTGTGTGAGGCGGCAACCTGGTCATCGGCCCATGCAGAAGAAGTCTTAAGGAAGAAATTTGATGAGATCTGATACTATGAAAAAGAAACCGGTATTATGCATCGTTGCAGGTCCTAACGGTTCGGGCAAGACAACCACTACAGAGCAGCTGCTCAAAAACGAGTGGGGAGCTGACAGCTTTTACATCAACCCCGATAATATAGCTAAGGAGGTGTTCGGTGACTGGAATTCGTCCGATGCTGTGCTGAAAGCTGCCCAAAAAGCCACCGAACTACGTTACGAATGCCTTGAGAAGGGTGTTGATTTTGTGTTCGAGACGGTGTTTTCATCGGAAGAGAAGATGTCTTTTCTGCGCAAAGCGAAAGAGGCCGGCTTTTTTATCCGGATATTCTATGTATGTACCGAAACGCCGCTCATTAACATTAACCGTATTGCACAAAGATATCTGAACGGCGGTCATGAGGTGCCGATATCCAAGACGATATCCCGTTATTTCGGCTCGCTCAAGAATCTTGCGGAAGCGATAAAGATTGCAGATAGGGTTTATCTGTATGACAATTCCGTTGACAACTCCATCCCCCGTCTGATATTCAGGACATCGGACGGAAAGATTGCAAAGAAATATACTGACGATATTCCTCTTTGGGTGAAAAAGGTAATTTTGTAATAGATAGAGCTTTTGCTTATGAGAAAACTTTGTTTGCTGGGCGGAGTGATAGTTTCCGCTCTGTTGATTGGGTGCAAGGACTCAGTTGACGAATCAGTGTTTCTGGTCGATGCATCACAGGCCGTTGAGGCCGATCTTACCGATGTGGCTACCGATTTCCGCATCATACGTCTTAAGTCCGATGAACCAATTGACGGAATATCCAGGTACTACTTTTTTGACAAGTGGATTCTGGGCCTTGCTCCGAACAGAGGAGGAGGGTGTCCGCGCGTAAGCCTGTTTGACAGGGACGGTAATCTGGTATCGGTCTTGAACCATGTGGGCCGCGGACCGGGCGAGTATCTGGGAATAAACAAGATCGTATCGCTTGATGAGGAGAACGGGGTTCTCTATGTCGATGCCAATATAGATGCATCCATGTCCATACTGAAATACTCCGTTCCCGATTTCACATATCTGGGTAAGGTTGAGTTGGGCGACGGTTATGAGATCAGGGATATCGGCCCGTTTGACAGCGGAAAGTTCCTGGCTCTGTTGAATCATGACGGTGACGGAAAAGGTTACTATTCGGGTGTGGCGAGGACCGTGCTTTTTGATGTGAACAACCTGAGCGATACCGTCGTGCTGTATACTGATACATGGAACCTGCACAACAACCTGTTTGAGAATTTTGCTTATGGCGTTAACCGGCACAATCCGCTAATCAGGACAGTAGGATATGTGAATACGATATACAGGATTGAGGATAATCGGCTTACTCCGGCGCTGAAGTTTACATTCGGAGATAACGGTGTTCCTCAGAAAATATTTGACGATTTTGAGAATGATCCCGATCATGAACGTAATGTATCGGCGATTGACGGCGGCGTGATGGATTATGTCCTCAACAATGACGGCTGCCATCTTCCTTATATCTTTGATGCGGCTCAGAACGGCAATCTGATCAGTTTTATTTACCTGGCCTATGACGAGTCGCAGGGATTAGGCTTTAATTCGTTCTTTTATGTGAATGACGGGCATAAGTCCGCGAGTTACAGTGAATTGCGGATTCCCGGACTCAACGTTACACCATCCGTAAACACGATTGACAGGACCATGTACGTGTGGGAAATATCGGGTGAGGAGGTTTTGGCCGATAAATCCGTACCGATGTCCGGTCTGGCCCGTGAGATATTGGACTCACTGGCTGTTCAGAATGATGACAACCCCGTCCTCCTGGAGTATCGCTTTAAATGACTTAACATTAGGAACCGTCCCTAATGTGTTAGTTTTCCCGCAAAACTGCAACATTAGGAACCGTCCCTAGTGTAAAAGTTTTGGACGATTTTGGGGTGATTCTGCAGTTTTTGGGGGGGAGAGGGCCGGAGAATTGGGTGAAGGGATGATAACTTTGAGGTGACAATCAAACATGCCTTCTATGATTCTACACTATCTGAAAACGGCGCTTAGGAACATCCGCAAATACGCACTCCAGAACGTGATCTGCATGCTGGGCCTGGCCCTGGGCTTTATCGCGCTCTCACTCTCGGCTTACTGGTACTGGTTTGAAAACAGCTACGACAAGCAGTACCGCGACTGGGATAGAATCTACAACGTGGAGGGCGCATTCCAGATGAACGGATTCTCCCCGTACTCCGAGGAGGCGGTGAACAAGATGCTCCGCAACCCCAGGATTGAGACGGTCGCCCGCCTTTACTCATTGTCCTACGATAACATGGTATGCGACGACAATTTCATGCGCATGTTCCGGATAACGGAGGTCAAAGGCAATCTGGACCAGGCCATCGAGGTGAATTTCGGCAAATGCCCCGTGGCGATATCGGAATCGGGCGCAAAGAAAACGTTCGGTAACGCCGACCCCATAGGCCGCGTCCTGACGTACGGTGACATAAAAAAACTGACCGGCAGGGTATACCTTGGCAGCGAGGACACGGAATTGGGATATAAGGTCTGCGCCGTGTACAAAGACCTGAACCACTCGTTCCTTAAATCGGTCATCAACACCAGCGCCGACATGCTCTACCGCACAAACGGGCCCCGCAGATCCATGCCATTCGTAGGCCCGTTCGACTTTACCGGTCCTGCGGTATTCATAAAGGTAACACGTGGGACCGATGTCACCGACCTGCGTAACGAACTCGCCCAGGACCTTGAAGATGACTACACTAAGCTAAAGAATATCAGCAAGATCCACGAGACTCTCATAAAAGGGCCGATGGACATACGCAACATCCGCGTCTTTGCCCTGGCCAGCCTCCTGCTCATGCTCTGCGCCGTGACCAACTGCGTGACTATGACGGTGTCGCGCGTATCGGGCCGTAGGAAGGAGTTGGGACTGCGTCGTTCATGCGGCTCATCGTTCCGCGGCCTGATTGCGATGATGGCAACCGAGCTGGGCGTGCTGTTCCTGCTCTCGCTGCTTGTGTCGCTGGTATTCGTGATCTGGATCAAGGATCCGTTCTCCGAGTATGCGGTGATTGGCGGAATGCCCCACCGGATAGTGTGGGGGTGTGTGGTCGTGATGGCATCGGTCTTTGTCATATCGGTCGTTGCTGGCACCATCGTGATGGCATCGGTCATGAAGGGATCGCTGAACGCCGTCATGACCAGGAGCATCCAGCGCAGCCAGCGGTTCCGGATTGGCGGACTGGCGGTGCAGCTCAGCGTGAGCATGTTCAGCCTGCTTTTTACCGTCATGATACTGCGCCAGATCCATTTCGTGAGCAGTCAGAACTGGGGGTTCCGCGTCCATGACACGGTCAACCTGGAGATGCTCAGCGATGAGGACGTCTTTTTGCGCAAGACCATGGGCAACGACACCACAGGATGGGATATGGAGGCCCTCAAACAGGATATCACGCTCAGCCGCAAGGAGTTCCTGAACCGCGCTTTGGGTGAACTGAACGCCCTGCCCATGGTGGAGTACGCCGGGCTGTCGGATGTGTCGCTGGTTTCAAAAGGCACCCCCATCATATCACATGATTTGTCGGCCCGATACGAGAATGACACCATTTCGCTGAGGGTGAATGAGATGCCGTACCTGGACATCAGGAACCAGGGGCTGGGTGTCACGGTGCTGGAGGGCAGTCTGGCCGATGAACTCAAGTCCGATGAGATAGTGCTGACTGAGATCGTCTGCAGGTCCCTTGCGCTTCAGGACCCCATAGGCAAGACTGTGTATGACATGCAGTATCCCATGAATCCGAACAAGAAAGTGGTTGCGGTGGTATCGGACTTTTATCTTAACGGCCCGCTTGCAGACCCCGTTCCGATAGTGTTCAACCAAGCCAACAGGTGGAATGGGCAGGACAACCTGCTCAGGAAGTACGCTGTGATAGTCAAGTATGCGCCGGGCATGAGAAAAGCCTTCTCGGAGGCGCTGGAGGACATACTGGCCGATGCTCCATCGGAAGTGAAGGCCTGTTATCTCGATGACTGGATGGCCGATTATATGGGGTCGTCCGATACGCTCCTGCGATATATGATCGCGGCGGTGATAATGTGCATGATCATTGTGATTTCGGGCATTTATATGGTCATTACGCTGTCGTGCCAGGAGCGGCGGCGCGAGATTGCCATCCGCAAGGCTCATGGCGCCAAGGTGAGGGATGTGGTGCGCATCCTGTACCGCGAGTATGTGATTGCTCTGGCCTGGGCGGCGGTCGTGGCGTTCCCCTTGGCGACCGTGGCGGTGCATCTGTGGCTGCAGCAGTTCGCCAAGCGGCAGAGCATGGCGTGGTGGGCTTACCTCGTGGTGCTGGCCTGCATGGTGCTGCTCATAGTGATTACAGTGGGAAACCGCGTGCTCCGCACCTCAAGCGAGAATCCTGCCGACGTAATTAAAAGCGAATAACTGCAACATTAGGAACCGTCCCTAATGTGTTAGTTTTCCCGCAAAACTGCAACATTAGGAACCGTCCCTAATGTGTTAGTTTTTGGTGAGGTCGAGGAGGAGGCGGCGGTTGTTGGAGAGGGTGGTGGCTATGAGGTAGCGCTGGCCGCCGTCGCGGAGCTTGAGCTTTTTCTGTAGTTGCGGCGCTGTCTCCGGGAAATTCCTCACCGAGAGGTTGGCCTGGGTCCTGGCTAGTGCGGAAAGCGATTTCTTATCAAACGGAATAATGCCTTCAAGTCGGAACACGCGGCCAGGGAATCTCTCCGGCTTTTGCTCGCTCCAGAACAGATGCGTATCCGGGTGGAGCAGGGCGGTGCCGGTAAGGAAAGCGATGGTGCGGAACAGCGCGCTTTTCATGTAGGGGGCCGATGGCTCACATATGAACGTGCCGGGCTCAAGAAGCTCCGGATCGGCAATAGGAAGACTCAACAGACCATCGTCGCTTTTGGCCGATGAAACCGTGAAAAAGTCCTGCCGTGAAGGGTCAATATCGACCGCCTCAATCACAGCCTCTCCCTGAAAGTCCCTCTGAATGAGCAGAGTAATCTCCTTGCACTCCCCTTCAAGGCCGATGACCATGACGCGGCTCACATGCCTCATCTCGTTGAGCGCACGGCTTATGTCGAGCATAGGCGAGAGCTTGACCATGAGGTTGGGTGCAAGTCGCAGCAGGTCATCCTGCAGCGCTGTTACATCGGGCTGACAGTCGCTGATTGATACCAGCTTACGTCCGGCGGAGCCTCTACGGGCCGGGTCAAGGTAGATAAGGTCCAGGCTTCCGGGCTTGCAGGCCGATATGAAATCCTCTGCACTGCTGCATGTTACAACCACATCGCTCCGCCCAAGAACAGCAAAGTTATGACGTGCAATCTCACAGAGCTCGGCCGACATCTCGTTGTAACAACATCCGGCCGCCGAGCGCGAGAGGGTGATGCAGTCCACTCCAAAACCGCCGGTGAGATCGGCCATTCTGAACTCCCGGCCCAGGATGGACTCAATCCTTAAAGCCTTGTAATCAGCAATATACTGTGAAGTGCACTGCTCCATAGAGAGATGCACAGGGTAGACAATACCGTCACAATCAGCCCAGCGGGGTATCTTGACGCGCGCCGCCTGCCAGCCCGATATCTGCGTAAGCGCGTACTGAAGATCCACACCCTCGGGACGGCGTGCCAGGGCCAGCGACCGGACGTCATCGGTCCGATGCTCAAGGATAAACTGCTGTGTAGGATTGAGAGTCATAGTTATCTTCCGCACAACGAGGCAAAGTCACACAGACCGCAAATCTTGTCGTCATCGGTAGGGCTGA
>JBGURN010000088.1:0-1567 GCA_045131955.1 Bacteroidaceae bacterium | reverse complement strand
AATAAAGGTCAGTGCCCTCATGTGGGCCATCTCGATATTCTCCAGCTCCATGTTGTAGGTCTCCGTGGTGATGCGCTTCTGCAGGTAATCGTCCTGGACCTGTCGTTTCAGATCCGCATAAGCCTGGTTTTCCTCCTCGATGGTCCATTTGTCGTACTGTTCCTGCTGCTTCTTCATGGCCTCCAGGTACTCAGCTTCGATGGTCACGCGCTCGTTACCAACAAGGTCAGTATGAGCAAGGCGCTTTTCGTGATACTGGGTCTCAATCTCGAGCATGATTTCCGTATAGGCCTCAAAGTCACGTTCACCTCTGAGCCAGGCAATCTTATTGAGAGCCAGCTCACGTTCACGCCAAGCCTTTTCAGCGGCGAACTTGTCCGGCTTTGCGGTGCTACCACCTCCAGAACCAGAGCCACCGCCTCCACTGGGCGTATATCCACTGGGACTACCTTCACCTGCAGCCTCATCACCCAACAGGTCAATATCCTTGGTGTATTCAAGCAGTTTCTTGACGCGTTGCTGGATCAGGTTACGCTGCTCGATCATTGTTCGCACAGAGCCAGAAAGAGGAACATTCTGGAGATTGCCATTAAGATCTATGCTCGCACCATAGGCATGAGCGATAGCTTCTTTCTGTTCCCGGGTTCGCGCTCCAGACATAGACCTGGAGATCGTTTCTCGGCTGGCATCCTCACCATAGGCAATTTCCCTTCTCAGCCTTTCGTCCTCCTGGATCAGTCTTTCATACTCGGCACGGTTAGCTTCCAGCCTGATCTTTTTCTCGAGGGCTACAAGGTAGGCGTTAAGAGCTTCCGCATTCTCATAGTATTTTCCTGTTTCCTCATCCAGTCGGGCACAGTAATTCGGGATGATGGCGTTCAGCTGGGCAATAGCAGACTTACGTGATTGAAGCGATTGCGTCTCATCACGGGCACACTCAGCCAAAAATTTGATTTTGCTGGCTTCCTGGTCCAGCTGTTCCATGCGGCGTTTATTATCCTCAGCGATTTCATTACTAAGTTTGTTGAACTCCTTTTGAGCCTGGGACACTTCCTTGGTTCTTTTTGCGAATGCAATCAGACCTACGACTACAGCAGCTATTGCTGCGCCAACAAGCCCCCATGGATTCATCTTCATTGTATTGTTCAACAGTTTCTGTGCAGCGTTAGCCCTGACAATGTTGCCAGTGAGTTTATTGTAGGCCACTGAGCAGAGCAGCACGGTCACCTTATGCGTTTTCATCAACGCATCCTTCGTGACAAGCAGCGCATAATGGATATTGTCGATAACGTTGGCAGCATTCACAGCAATTTTATAGCCCACGATAGCTGCCGTAACAGTGAAGATAACACCCTTGTATTTGATAAAGAAATCAACGGTGATTGACAGGGCACGAATCATAGCACTGGAGCCCGTAATGGCATAGCGCATTACCGGCATCAGTTTCTCGCCAAGTGAGATGGCCAACTCATTGAATTTCTTCTTGGCCTTATCCAGCTGGGCCTGTACCGTATTGTTCTGTACGTTGAACTCCTTATCGATAGAAACAGCCTCATCGAAAGCCACG
>JBGURN010000087.1:0-1525 GCA_045131955.1 Bacteroidaceae bacterium | reverse complement strand
CCGGTGCGGTCGTTCCAGGTGATTGCGAATCCGTGTGAGAAGTAGAGGGTCTTGCCCTTGGTGAGGTAAGGCTTGATGGTGGGCCATACTGAAAGCACCGCGGCATCTGAAAGGAGGAGCATGATGATGTCTCCCTTGTCGCAGGCCTCCTCGATTCCAAAGAGAGTCTCTCCCGGAACCCAGCCGTCCTTGATGGCCTTCTCGTAGGTCTTGCCCTGACGCTGGCCAATTATTACGTCAAATCCGTTGTCCTTGAGGTTCAGTGACTGGCCGGGGCCCTGTACGCCGTAGCCGATAACTGCAATCTTCTTTCCTGCAAGCACCTCGTGTGCCTTGTCCATGGAAAACTCTCCGCGGGTAACTACATTCTCCATTACGCCGCCAAAATTCATCTGTGCCATAAATGTCTTATTTAATTTGTTATTCAATATTCAGTAATTCGGCTACCGTAGCCAGCTGCACCTGGTCAAAGTGAGGCGTGGTAAGCAGCTGTTCGCCTTCATATTCCTTGTAGAAGGCCTTGACCACGTCCACTTTCTTCTCCAGGAACTGCACCACCTTGCGTATCATGCTCAGCGTGGTGACGGTTGTGATATAAAGCACGTGGATGCCCTCCAGGGGGGTTGGAGCGGTCTCAAGACGGTCAATGTTCAGGCTGCGTCTGCTGAAGATTCCCGTAACCGTAACAAGGAGGCCTACCTGGTTCTCAGTGTAAACCTCCACCAGATACATTTTCTCATTCTCCATATACAAACAATTTATCTTTGGTAACCATAATGTCATCTACACTCTTTCCCGGGGCTATCATAGGGAATACCATTCCCTCTTCCAGCACGCATGCCTCGAGCAGGCACGGGCCCGGTTCGTCAACCATCTGCTGGACGGTCTCCGCCAGTTTGTCCCTGTCCTCAACGCGGAGGTACTTGATTCCGTAAGCCTCAGTAATGGCCTTGAAATCCGGATTGATCAGCCTTGTGAACGAATAGCGGGACTTCCAGAACAGTTGCTGCCACTGGCGCACGTTGCCCAGCCAGTTGTTGTTGAGCACCACTATCTTTACGCCGATACCTTCCTGCATGATGGTACCCAGTTCCTGGATGGTCATCTGGAGGCCGCCGTCGCCAACGAACAGGCAGACCTGGCGGTCCGGCCTGGCAACCTTGGCTCCAATGGCGGCCGGCAGGCCGAAGCCCATTGTGCCAAGTCCGCCGGAGGTGATCAGGCTGCGCTTCTGGTTGAAGCGGGAGTAGCGGGCTCCCAGCATCTGGTTCTGGCCCACGTCGGTAATAACGATGGCTGAATCCTTAACTATGTCAGCCACTGTGTTGACAACCTCGCCCATTGTGATGGGGCCTTCGGTTGGATGGATCTCAGGATTGATGACCTCTGCGGTTTCCGCCTTGCGGCAGTTCTCGGCCACCTTCTCCCACTCTGTATAGTCTGAGGACGGAACCAGTTCGGTAAGGCGCTCCAGCACGGGCTTGGCGTCTCCGTGGACGCCCAGGTCAACCTGGATGTTCTTGCC
>JBGURN010000086.1:0-24460 GCA_045131955.1 Bacteroidaceae bacterium | reverse complement strand
TACGAACCCTGTCCAGATTATATCCTCAATGTCAATATCGTTACCCAGGAGCCACTCTCTGTTCTCATCACAGTCTATCACGCCTATCAGTCCCTCACAGTTCTGTCCAAAGTAGTACAGGAAGGTGGAGTCCTGACGGAAAGTGTAAGCATTGTTCGGATAGTTGCAGGGTGCCTGGCAGTTGCCGGGGAGCAGTATGATTCCGCTGCCTACCAGGTCTCTGAGGCGGGCGCGGCGCTGAGCGTATGTATGAGCATCGAATAACATGGTTCGCATCAATGAATTTTTCCAAAATTAAGTATTTTTGTGCGGTTCTAAAACAGATGCTCCTTTTAACTTACAGCCGATTTTCAAATCTTATAAGTGAAAGGACTTTTAAACTTATGATTATGAAACGTACATTATATACTGTGGTTCTGGCACTGTTCCTGGGATGGACAGGCGCAAATGCAGCGGAGGTGTTCCGCAACGAGACTCTCAAGTACGCCATGTACCTGGGTCCTATCAAGGCAGGTGAGGCCAAGCTGGCCACCAAACTGGTAACATATGAGGGCAAGCAGAGGGTTCAGATGGACCTGATTGCACGTACCAACGGCACGGCTGAGAAGATTTTCAGCCTCAACGACACGCTCCGTACCATAGTGAACAAGACCGATGCCGCACCGGTGTTCTTCCAGAAGCACTGCTTTGAGGGCGATGACGTGGTATTCGAGAAGGTGCAGTTCACTCAGTCAAACGGATCATGCACCGCCAAGATGCGCAAGGACTACAAGAACGGCCGCGTAAAGGAACGCACCGAGACCATCGGCGAACCGGTTTATGACATGGTGAGCGTGGTGGGATTCGCACGTGCCATTGACAAGAACAGCCTCTATAAGGGCAAGCGCATAGGATTCAAGCTGGCCGATGCATGCACAATCATTGACGAGGTCCTGATATACCAGGGCAAGGAGAGCGTCAAGATATCGGGCCGCAAATATGACTGCATGGTGTTCCGTCTGGTTGAGCCTTACGTGGAGAAGGGCAAGAAGAAGGACCGTGACATACTGATCATATATGTCAATGACGATGACGAGCGCACGATCGTCCAGATGGATATAAAGTTCAAGGTGGGAACAGCCAAGGCCAAGCTTATACGCTGATGTTTTTAACATGCCTGATTAAACCTTATATATTAGCAGAGAATCTAACTTAAAACGAACCTTTAAACTATAAATGCAAATGAGAAAACTTTTGGTAGCCGCCATGATGTTTGCGGCAGTCAGCCTTTCGGTAAGTGCGGCTAAGAAAGACAAGACGGAGGTCGCAGAACCCGTTCTTGGAGTTAAGTCAGGTGTCATGACCATGGCAAACAACATGGGTAACTTTAGTGGCGGCCAGGGTATGGGCGGCTTTGGTGGCGGCCAGTTCGGTGGCGGTCAGGGCTTTGGCGGTGGCCAGGGCATGGGCGGACAGCGTCCTCAGGGTGCTCAGGGTCAGCGTGGCCAGGGCGGTCAGGGACAGCGTCAGATGAATTTTGACCCCAGCCAGATGGTAACCAAGATATATTTTGATGATTATGGCAAGAAGACCGTGACTGTTACAAGCCGCGGTGAGGCCGGTACTACACGTTCTCTCCAGATCGGTGAGGACAACTACCAGATCAACGATGCTGAGAAGACAGCAACCAAGATGCCTTCATTCGGACGTCGTGGCGGCCAGGGTGGCCAGCGCAGCGGTGGCCGTGGCGGCATGATGGGTGGCATGATGGGCGGTATGGGTGCCCAGACCACTCCTATGTTCGACTGGGAGAACCTGGATGCCAAGACCATCAAGAAGAACAAGATCAAGGACCTGGGCGAGGAGGAGGTTTCCGGACTCAAGTGCCATGTATACTCAGTTACACAGAGCAATCAGGGCTATTCAACCCAGATGACCGTATGGATCTATAAGAACATCACCATAAAGAGCGAGTCAGTTACCGATTACGGTACCATGACCACCACTATCGAGAAACTTGAGGAGACCGATGTGGATCCCGCACTGTTCGAGCTGCCCTCAGACTACAAGGTTGAGGAGATGCAGATGAACTTTGGCGGTGGTGCAGGCATGGGCGGATTCGGCGGCGGAGCCGGTGGATTCGGCGGTGGCGCTGGCGGATTTGGCGGTGGTGCCGGTGGATTCGGTGGCGGTGCCGGAGGTTTCGGCGGCGGCATGGGAGGCGGCTTCGGTGGCGGCTTCTGATTGAATTGAGAATTGAGAATTAAGAATTGAGAATTAAGGCTTCGAATTACTCGAAGCCTTTTTTTACGCAGGTACAGCGTATCAATTTTCAATTCTCAATTCTCAATTCTCAATTTTATTTTACCTTTGTAACCTAACCAAATCAATTTTACATGAAACGAATCACTTTGTCCCTATTGTTGGCTACAGCATCTGTTTCTGTTGCTTTTTCCCAACCTTATAAAGACGCTAACCTCCCTGCAGCCGAGCGTGCTGCCGACCTTGTATCCAGATTATCACTTGAGCAGAAGGTGAGCCTCATGCAGAACGGCTCTCCCGCCATCCCTGAATTCGGTATCAAAGCCTATGACTGGTGGAACGAAGCTCTTCACGGAGTAGGACGTGCCGGTCTGGCTACAGTATTCCCTCAGGCCATCGGTATGGCTGCATCGTTCGATGACGCGCTGCTCCTTGATGTATTTACCGCTGTAAGTGACGAGGCACGTGCCAAGTCAGCCGAATACAGCGCAAACGGCGGTCTGAGACGCTACCAGGGTCTGACATTCTGGACTCCTAACGTGAATATTTTCCGTGATCCCCGTTGGGGCCGCGGTCAGGAGACTTACGGTGAGGATCCGTACCTGACAAGCCGCATGGGTGTATCGGTCGTAAACGGACTGCAGGGTCCTGCAGGTTCCAAATATGACAAGTTGCATGCCTGTGCCAAGCATTTTGCCGTTCACAGCGGTCCCGAGTGGAACCGTCATGTGTTCAACGCCGAGAACATAGCTGCACGCGACCTGCGTGAGACCTATCTGCCCGCTTTCCAGGCTTTGGTTCAGGAGGCCGGCGTAAAGGAGGTCATGTGCGCCTACAACCGCTACGAGGACGAGCCTTGCTGCGGCAGTAACCGTCTCCTGCAGCAGATTCTGCGTAACGAGTGGGGTTACAAGGGCGTGGTTGTATCGGACTGCTGGGCCATCAACGACTTCTTTACCGAGGGTCACCACAATACCGAGCCCGATGCCAAGCACGCTACATCAAAGGCTGTGCTGACCGGTACCGACCTGGAGTGCGGAAGCTCATACGCACAGCTGGTTCAGGCAGTCAAGGACGGTCTTATTACCGAGGCCGATATAGACGTTGCCATAACACGCCTTATGACAGCCCGTTTTGAGCTGGGTGAGATGGATGATCCCTCACTGGTGGAGTGGAACAGCATCCCTGCCAGCGTGGTTGACAGCAAGGAACACCGCGCACTGGCCCTCAAGATGGCCCAGGAGAGCATGGTTCTGCTCAAGAACAAGGGAATCCTGCCCCTCAAGAAGGATATGAAGGTTGTGGTTATGGGTCCCAACGCCAACGACTCAGTTATGCAGTGGGGTAACTACAACGGTACTCCGTCACATACCATCACCCTGCTTGATGCCGTAAAGGCTATGGGAGTGGAGGTTGAGTATATGCGCGGATGTGATTACGCATCGAACTCACTGGCTCTGAACAGCCTCTTTACACAGACATCGGCAAGCGGCCAGCAGGGCTTTGACGCCAAGTACTGGAATAACGCACGCGGTGAGGGTGAGCCCGATGTGCTGCGTCACAACTCAACTCCTCTGCGTTTCTCAACCGGCGGTGCCACAGTGTTCGCTCCCAACGTGAACCTGGAGGATTTCGCTGCCGTCTATACATCGACTTTCCATGCCAATGAGGACGGTCAGGTGGCTTTCTACCTGCAGGTTCAGGGTCAGGCATCGATCTCTGTCGACGGACGCCGCGTAGCTATGGGCCGTAACAGTACCGAGTCACGTAAGGTTTACACTCTCGATGCCAAGGCAGGTCAGGATTACGAGATTCAGATCAACTACGCTTGCCGCCGCGGTGAGGCATCGCTCTCATTCGACCTCGGTTATGAGGAGGAGGTGAGCATCGAGAAGACTGTGGCAGCATGTGCCGATGCTGACGTGGTGATATTTGCCGGTGGTATTTCACCTTCGCTCGAGGGTGAGGAGATGCCTGTATCAATCGACGGATTCCGTGGTGGTGACCGTACCAAGATAGAGCTTCCCGCTGCCCAGACCGAGCTTGTCAAGGCTCTGGCTGCAGCAGGCCGCAAGGTGGTGTTCGTGAACTACTCTGGCTCTGCCATGGGTCTTAAGGAGGTTGAGCCTTCATGCGCCGCTATCCTGCAGGCCTGGTATCCGGGCGAGGAGGGCGGTAACGCGGTTGCATCGGTCCTTTACGGAAGCTACAACCCCGGCGGCCGTCTGCCTGTGACTTTCTATGCATCGACCGACCAGCTGCCTGACTTTGAGGACTACTCGATGAAGGGCCGCACATACCGTTACATGACCGAGAAACCGCTCTACGAGTTCGGTTACGGCCTCTCATACTCGACTTTCAAGTATAAGAAGGCCAAGGTCCGCAAGGAGGGTGACAAGGTGTTTGTGACTGTAAAGGTCAAGAACAGATCCAAGGTCGATGGTGACGAGGTGGTTCAGCTTTACGTAAGCCGTCCGGGCGACAATGAGGGCCCGTCACATGCGCTGCGTGCGTTCAAGCGCGTTACGGTGCCGGCCAAGAGCGTGGCTACGGTTGAGTTCGAGCTTGATTCCAGTTCGTTTGAATGGTTCGATGAGAATATCAATATGATGAACAGCCTGCCAGGTCGATATCTGGTTTACTACGGCGGGTCATCGGATATACAGAAACTGAAATCCTTCAAAGTCGACAGGAATTAAAAAAAAGCGGCGGGGTTGGTTGCCTCGCCGCTTTTGTTTTGTCCGATTGCTATTGGATTATCTCCAGTTGCTTTAAGAGGGCTGAAGGCTGGGGATCGTGTCCGCGGAAGTCACGGTACAGGGTGGCAGCATCGACCGAACCGCCCTGCTCGAGCAGGTGACGGAACTTGGCGGCTGTCTCCTTATCGAATATGCCTTTCTCCTCAAAGAGTGAGAATCCGTCGGCTGCCAGGACTTCGGCCCATTTGTATGAGTAGTAGCCTGCTGCGTAGCCTCCACTGAATATGTGCGAGAATGAGGTCGAGATTATGCACTCGGGAACAGTGGGCAGTACGTCGGTGCTCTTGAGGGCGTTTTTCTCAAAGGTTATGACCTCACCGTCAATGGGGGCGGTCAGGGTGTGGTAGCTCATGTCCAGGATTCCGAACTGGAGCTGGCGCATGTGGTAATAGGCACTCAGGTAGTTCTTGGAGGCCTTGATCTTGGTTATGAGCGAGTCGGGCAGGGGATCGCCGGTCTGATAGTGCTTGGCAAAGGACTGCAGGTACTCCTTCTCATAGGCCCAGTTCTCCATAATCTGTGAGGGGAGTTCCACAAAGTCATGGTCTACGTTGGTGCCGGTCATGGAGGCGTATCGGCCCTTGGCAAGTATGCCGTGGAGGCTGTGCCCGAACTCATGGAGCATGGTGGTGAACTCATCGTGCGTGATGAGTGAGGGTGTGGTCTCGGTCGGCTTGGTGAAGTTGGTCACCAGACTTATGAAAGGACGGTATTCTACTCCGTTCTCTATCCTCTGCTCACGGAAAGCTGTCATCCAGGCTCCGCTGCGCTTGCTGGCCCGCGGGAAGAAATCGGCATAGAACAGGGCCAGGAAGGTGCCGTCGGCGTCACGTACCTCATATACCTTGACATCGGGATGGTAGACGGGCAGGTCTGTCTCCTTGAAGGTGAGTCCGTACAGGCGGCCGGCCAGGTTGAATATGGCGTCTATGCAGTCCTCAAGGCGGAAATAGGGCTTGAGCTGCTCATCGGTCAGGTCATATTTGGCTACGCGCTGCTTCTCGGCGTAGTAGCTGAAATCCCACGGGCGGAGCTGGTCGCCGTCAAATCCTATGCTCTTGGCGAACCTGTTGAGCTCTGCCACCTCCTCCTTGGCCTTGGGCAGGGCGGGGGCACGCAGCTCCTCCAGGAACTTCCATACTGACTCGGAGTTCTTGACCATACGGAGTTCGGTCTGGTAATCGGCAAAATCCTTGTAGCCGAGCAGGGCTGCCATCTTGTAGCGGAGGTCTACTATCTGCTTGATTGTGGCGGTGTTATCCCACTCGTCACCAAAGGCGCGGCGGTTGTAGGCGCGGTAGATGCGCTCCCTCAGGTCACGACGGTCGCTGAACTTCATGAATCCGCTGTAGCTGGGTGCCGAGAGGTCAAACAGGTAGCCCTCGACTCCTTTCTCCTTGGCGGCTGCGGCGGCCATATCCCTTATGTAGCCGGGCAGGCCTGAAAGCTCTGTTTCATCGGTCAGGACCATCTGGAAATTGTTGGTCGATGCCAGCTGGTTCTTTTGGAACTGCAGGGTGAGCAGTGAGAGCTGCTCCTTGTACTCGCCGTAGAGTTTCTTATCGGACTCGGAGAGGTTGGCGCCGTTACGCTCGAATGACTTGTAGCTGTCCTCCAGGAGCTTTCGCTGGTCGGGGTCGAGTGTGAGTGATTCACGCTGGTCGTAGACGGCTTTTACACGCTGGAACAGTTTCTCGTTCAGGGTCACGTAGAGCTGGAACTCGGTCTCCATGGGCGAGATCTGCTGTGCTATCTCCTGGAGCTCGTCGCTGGTGTTGGCCTCGAGGATATTATAGAATATGTATTCAACCTTGTTTACCAGTCCTCCGGCATATTCAAGCGCCTCGACGGTGTTTTGGAACGTGGGGGCATCGGGGTTGTTCACGATGGCATCGATCTCCTGTTTGCCCTCCTTGAAGGCCTGCTCGAAAGCTGGGAGATAGTCACTGTTCCGGATTTTGTCAAACTGAGGGGCGCCGTAGGGTAGCGGAGACTCTGTGATAAGCGGGTTGTTCTGCATATTGCAAGCTGTTATTAAAGTCATACATGTGATGATCAGGGCAATCCTTTTCATACGCGTTATTTTTAATGTTTCTTTGGCGCGAAGTTACAAAATAATGCTACCTTTACCCCAAATATCCCTTAATAAACGAACCATATGTTCAAAAGGTTTCTTACACTATTTTCGGCTGCGCTGTTGTTTGCATCGGCTTATGGCCAGGAGCGCAGTTACCCCGCCACCTACACGGTTGACGGCACAGTTATGGATGAGGATAATCGCAGTCACACAGCTATCGAATCCACTTATCCGGGTTACAGCGTGGCATATGCCACCAACGGCACAAAGATGCGTCTTACAAGAGCCAAGATCAACAAGACATCGGGCGCGGTCCATGATGCAGACCGCCGCCAGACAGGTTATAACTCCGCTATCATGGCCGATAAGGGCAGCGTGGTTTATGTGGAGTACTGCACGGTGACAAGCCATGCAGGGCAGGCTGACGGAATATCGGCCAAGGATGAGGGTACACGGGTGATCGTTACCGAGGGTACAATCACAACTACTCACGTGCAGTCATCGGCCGCAAACAGTCTGGACGGGGCAAGCGTGGTGCTGAACGAGACCATGGTCTATACATATGACAACTCATCGCCGGCTTTCTACGCTAACAACGGCGGACGTCTGGAGCTCAATAAGGTGACGGCCGAGCTGGGCGGACAGGGTTCTGCCATACTCTATTCGCAGGCTGACGGTGAGATTACATCGGAATACGGCCGTCTGACATCAAGCAAATGGACCATTGCCAGCGTGGATGGCGGCAAGGTTACATTGAATGCCAACGAGCTGTTCTCAAGAGGATTTGCAGGATTCCTGCTTTACGGCACCGTGACCAACACCGGAAACGGCAGGCTGGAACTCAGCAAGAATTCAATTACCGTGACCGAGGGGCCGTTGTTCCTGGTTACCAACACCACGGCTCAGGCTTATCTGACCAAGAACAGCATAAAGCACAAGGGTAAGGAGCTGATGCTGGTCAAGTCCGATGACTGGGGCGTGAAGGGTGAGAACGGCGGTCATGCCACTCTGATTCTTGAAAAGCAGGCCCTTAAGGGTGACATTACCGTTGACAGCATAAGCTCGCTTAAGGTGGAGCTGCTCAAGGGCGGTAAGCTGGGCGGCCGTATAAACGGCGTGGAGAACCGATGCGCACGTATTGACATGACGCTCAAGGCCGGTTCTCAGTGGAGTTCCAAGGGTGATTCATATATCAATACTATAGTGTTCGAGCAGCCTGTGGCCAAGGGCGTGAAGCAGCTCAAGGGTAAGCATACCATCTATTATGATGCAAATGACCCGGCCAACGCACCTCTCGGGGGCAAGGAATACAAGACAGGCGGCGGTAAGCTGGTGCCTTTAAAGTGATTTGATGATGATTAGGTTCCGGAGTAGAGTTCTTGCTTGGGTCATGGCATCGGTCATGGCTTTGGGCGTGTCTGTTCCTGCCATGGCTGAGGACGTGGGTATCAGTATGGAGAAACTCCCCGCAAAGGCCCGTAAGGTGGTCAGCGAGGTGTTCCCTGATACCAAGGTCAAGAAGGTGGAGATGGAACGTCGTGCCAGCCTCATTCAGTATGAGGTCAAGCTGGAGGGTGGGGTTAAGCTCCAGTTCTCCAAGGACGGCTCGTTTACGGAGTGTGAGGTGACCAAGGGTGAGGTGCCATCCAAGCTGATTCCGGCCAAGATCCGCGAGCAGGTCAAGGCTGAGTTCCCGGAACGCAAGGTGATGTGCATCGAACATGATAATAAACTGTATGAGTTGAGATTGGACAATGGTGACGAGCTGAGTTTCAACAGTTCGTACCGTCTGATTGACATAGACCGATTTGAAAATCAATGAATTGGAGGGGATTCTGGGGTGTTGAAGGCATAAAAAGGGCTGTTAGGGGGCTGGCTATGATTCTGGCGCCTTTGTTTATCATGCCGTCATGTATCAGCGAAGGCAGGCTGGATGACGTTACCACGCGTACCGTGCTCATCTATATTGCCGCTGAGAATAACCTGTCCAACACCGCCCAGTCCAACATTTTCTCCATGAACTCCAATATCCGATACGTGGACGACAACACCAATCTGGTGGTGTTCGTGGACCGTATGGGACTGCGTCCGTGCCTGCTGCACATTCATAACGCGCAGATTGACACGCTCAAAAAATATGATGAGCTGGACTCCACCAAACCGGAGGTGCTTCGCATGGCGATTGATGACATGACAAGCCGTTTTGACTCCGAGTCATACGGTCTGGTGCTCTGGTCGCACGGAACGGGATGGATTCCGACCGACATGCTTCATTTTACCGCTCCTAACCTGAATTATGCGCCGGGACGCGGGGAGAGCAGGCCTCACTACTTTGAGGAGCCGGAGCGCACCAAGGCGTTCGGGTGGGAGACAAAGCCAAACGTGAAACCCAACTATACCTGCATGGAGATTGACGAGCTTGCAAGCGCCATACCTGACGGTCTGTTTGACTTTATCGCTTTCGATGCCTGTTACATGGGTTCGGTTGAGGTGGCATACGCGCTGCGTCACAAGGCTGATTACATAATAGCGTCTTGCTATGAGATTGTGAGTCTGGGATTTCCGTATCATGTGATGACGCGTGATTTGCTGAGCGGCAGCCTTATGAAGATATGCCGTGAGTTCTACACTTATTACAACTCCATGACCGACTGGGAGAGGATGGGGGGAATATCGCTGGTAAAGACTGCAGGGCTGGATAGCCTGGCCGGAAGTTTCCGTAAGGTGGTCAGGGAGTGCAGGGATTCCATTCCCAGGATGGATCTGAGCAGGATTCAGTGCTTTGACCGTTTTGACAATCATATGGTATTTGACCTTGAGGATGCGGTGGCGCACATGGGTGCCAGCCCTGAGACGCTGCGTGAGTTCCGTCTGCAGCTCGAGAACTGTGTGCTTTATAAGGTATCGACCCCATATATTTTCTATAAGGACAAAGACCAGATCAAGGTCGATGCTTACTGCGGTCTGAGCGTATTCGTGCCTGTGGCCAAGTATGACGCGCCGGGCGTGAATGCGGCGTACAGACGTACAGAGTGGAGTCTCAGGACCGGGTATTAATCAATTGTTTTATGCTACTGATTTCTCCTTTCCGAACATGAGAGGGGATATCTTCATTATGTCCAGGAGCTTGCCTATGCCCAGGCTTCCGGCTATGCAGAGGGGTGTCGATACGAATGCGAACAGCAGCCCGGTGGCATCGGCCTTAAACAGGGGGATTAGCTGTTTGCAGAGGATGGTGAATATGGGCGAGAAGATGTATATGACGAGCGAGTTGCGGCCGATGAACTGCAGGAACTCGCTGAGTTTTCCTTTGATGAAACGGCAGAGCCAGAGGGCGGTGCTGATGGCAAAATAGGCGGGCAGGAACCATTTGGGGTTGATGGTCTCGGGGCTCAGGCAGAGGGCTGCAAAGGGGATGACGCTCAGGGCCCAGGGGCGGATGACCTCCATGAAGCCGCGGCCGCTCTGGCGGATTATGAAGCCGGCCAGGAAGTAGAGCGAGTAGACGAATGAGAACTTGCTCAGGGCCAGTGAGGTGAGGTAGAACAGTATGGCGCATATGAGCATACAGTCCAGGCTGTTGCTTTGCGTTGTTTTTGTTGTACCGTAAGCTATTAACTCACAGATGATTATGGTTTGCAGATACCAGTACGGGCCGGTCGGGTTGAGCAGCAGTTTGTTCAGGAACAGGCTCGGGGTGAGGCCGTCTATGTGGTCGTTGATGGGCAGGATCGAGGCCATGATTATGTAGCCGCTCTCCATTATAAGATACGGGATTAGCAGGAACAGGATGTATCGGAAGAATTTGGCCGGTTCCTTCTTGAGGTTCATGAGGTAGCCTGAGATGAGCAGGAAACCCGGCATGTGGAAGCTGTATACGATTTCATGTGCATAGGGGTGGAGCTGGCTGAAGTAGGCCAGATGGAACATAACCATCAGGGTTATAAAGAGGCACTTGAGCAGGTCCAGTTCCGCAATACGTTTATTCATACTCCGCAAAGTTATCAATTTTTGCAACACTAGGGACGGTTCTTAATGTGTTAGTTTTCCCGGAAAACTGCAACATTAGGGACGGTTCCTAATGTAAAATAAGTAACTTTGGTCAAAATTCTACCGATGAGTCATAACCCATTATTACCGTTCCTGGTCGAGGGCCTGATTGAGGCCGGATGCGATGAAGCAGGCAGAGGATGCCTGGCCGGACCGGTCTATGCGGCGGCGGTAATCCTGCCTCCGGACTTTAAGAACGAACTGCTGAATGATTCCAAGCAACTGACTGAGAAACAGAGATATTCATTAAGGCCGATAATCGAGAAGGAGGCGTTGGCTTGGGCTGTCGGGGTGGTGGATAACAACGAGATTGACCGGATTAATATCCTCAAGGCCTCGTTCACGGCTATGCATCGGGCCATAGACCAGTTAAAGATAAAGCCGCAGCACCTTCTGATTGACGGAAACCGCTTTATCCCGTATCCGGGCATTCCGCATACCACTATAGTTAAAGGTGACGGTAAGATGATGTCAATCGCGGCTGCATCGGTCCTGGCCAAGACCTACCGTGATGACTTTATGGACAGGATTGCGCAGGAATACCCGCAGTACGACTGGGTGGGGAACAAGGGTTATCCTACCGCCAAGCATCGTGAAGCCATCCGGAAATTCGGGACTACACCGTATCACAGGATGTCTTTCAACCTGCTCGGGGACGGCCAGCTCTCTTTCGATTTCTGAAAACTAATACATTAGGGACGGTTCTTAATGTGTTAGTTTTTCGGGAAAACTGCAACATTAAGAACCGTCCCTAATGTAAAATGGTGTAAATTTGCGGCATGAACAGAAAGATATTTGTGCTGGGGATTGTTTGCGCTATTCTGGCAAGACCCGTTGAAGCTTCAACTTATTCAATACCTGCAGACAGGACGGATTTTGATTTCAATTTCGAGTCGGTGCTTGAAATAAAGTCTAAAAAGGCCGATAAACTATCGTCATCAACTGAAGATCAGAGCAAAAAGCTCAGTAAAAGTGCATATTACGTGCTTGGAACGGAGGCGGTCCTGGTAACAGGAATCATGTATTCGCTCTACACCTCATGGTATTCAGGCTCCGAGACAGGCGGATTCCATTTCTATAATGACAACAAGGAGTGGCTCCAGATGGATAAGCTGGGACACGCCAACTCATGCTACAACCTAGCAAACCTGGGCTACGAGGCTCTCTCGATGGCAGGTGTGGACGAGCGTCGCGCCATCCTGTACGGCGGTCCGCTGGGAATATCGGTCATGACTCTGGTCGAGGTGTTTGACGGACTCTCCAACAACTGGGGCTTCTCATGGGGCGATATGACAGCTAACATATTCGGTACCAGTCTTTTCATGGCTCAGCAGGCCCTCTGGCACGAGCAGCGTATAGCGCTCAAATACTCCTACCACAACTCCGGCCTGTCCAAGTACAACGTAAGCAACCCGCTCACAATGGAGCGCGACTACATAATGGGTGAGGACTGGCTCGACCGCCTGTACGAGGACTACAGCGGCATAACGGTCTGGATGGCCTTCGACATCAAGTCACTCCTTATGAAAGATATGGCCCGATACCCCTCCTGGCTGGGCGTAGCCGTAGGTATGAGCGCCGAGGGCATGACCGGCGAATACAATAACTTAAGGCCCGATGGCCCCGCCGGAACGAACGGCAACTGGGGCAGGGGATGGGAGTCCCAGCCCGGCCAGCTGACATATCTGCCCAACGACGCACGTCAGCGCAGGCTTTTCATAGCCCCCGACATAGACATATCAAGAATACCTTGTAAAAATAAGACGCTGAAACACGTCCTGAGGGTTCTCAGTGCAATCAAACTGCCTACACCTACGCTGGAATTCCGCCCTGGTGCAAACGACCTGGTTTGGCACTGGTTCTATTTCTAATTCCCTTTCTCAATCCGGAACTGGAGGCTGGAGGCATCGAACGATATGCCTTTACGCACAAAAAAGTCCGATATGACCCCGCTGAGGGCCAGCTCCTGAGGTGTGCCTATATGAATGCCCCGGCTCTTGTCAAGCAGCCATAACTTATCGGCCAGCTGAAGCGCCAGGTCCAGGTCATGCGTGCTCAGGAATATGGTCTTACCCATGGTGCGTGACAGCCGATGCAGAAGCTGCATGATCTCAACCTTGCTCGGGAAATCCAGGAACGCGGTGGGTTCGTCAAGGAATATGACGGGAGTCTGCTGAGCCAACGCCTTGGCAATCATTACTTTCTGACGCTCACCGTCACTCAGGGTCTGAATCATACGGTCACGCAGGGGACCGATGCCGACCATCTCAATGGCATCACTTATAATACGGTGATCCTCGTCATGAAGGTTACCCCAGAACCCGGTGTAGGGGCTTCGGCCCAGTCCGACCATGTCATAGACGGTCATGTTGCGGACATCGGGCTTCTCGGTAAGGACCACGCCGATAACCTTGGAGAGCTCCTTGTCAGTGTAATCGGAGAGTTTACGGCCCATAAGGATTATATCACCGCTTACGGCAGGCAGAAAGGCCGAAAGGGTACGCAGCAGCGTGGATTTGCCGGCTCCGTTGGGTCCCAGCAGGCAGGTCAGCTCGCCTCCCTGAAGGGTGGCGTTGATGTCACGGGCCACCACGGTGACATTGTTCTTGCCGCGGTATCCCATGCTGAGGGACTCAATCCTGATTGTAGGCTCTTTCATTTCCATAACCTCCCAAAGATACAACTTATATGAAAGACCGCTCCCGCCGGTTGAAAAAAAAGCGCCCGGACCACCTCTCCCTAAATGCGTTTTATCCTATATTTGTAAAAATTGCACTGAAAACCAACCAAATCTTATGAAGAAGTCATTCTTAAAATTACTGACCGTAGCGGCAGCATGTGTCTTTATTTCAAGTCCGATGACCGCACAGGAGAGTGTTCCGGTCTACAAGAACACCAGTTACACATTCCAGGAGAGGGCAGTTGACCTCGTATCAAGACTCACACTTGAGGAGAAACAGGCGCTGCTTGGAAACAACATGGCAGCAGTCCCGCGCCTGGGTATCAAACAGTATAACGTATGGAGTGAGGCCCTCCACGGCGTGCTTGCAGGTGCCAACGCACAGGCAGGACTTCAGGGACCTACCTCATTCCCGGGCAGCGTGGCCCTGGGTTCAACCTGGGATCCCGACCTGATGGCCCTGGAGGCATCGGTCATAGCCGATGAGGCCCGCGCCATATTCCAGACAGGCACCAAGGGACTCACATTCTGGAGCCCGGTGGTTGAGCCTATCCGTGACCCGCGCTGGGGCCGTACAGGCGAGAGCTACGGCGAGGACCCGTTCCTGGCCGCAGTGATGTCAAGCGGATTCGTACGCGGCTTTATGGGCGACGACCCCAACTACATCAAGGCCGTTCCATGCGCCAAGCACTATTTTGCCAACAACAGCGAGTTTGACCGCCACGTAGGCAGCTCCAACATGGACAGCCGTGACATGCGCGAGTTCTATCTCTATCCTTACAAGGAGCTGATTGAGAACGATGACCTCCCTTCAATCATGTCATCATACAACGCTGTAAATCACGTTCCTACATCGGCCAGCGCGCTCTATCTCGACACCATCGCCCGCCGCACATACGGCATGAAGGGCTATGTGACAGGTGACTGCGCCGCCATCGAGGACATATACACCGGTCACTACTATGTGGAGACCGCCGAGGAGGCTACAGCGGCAGGACTCAAGGCCGGCGTTGACTCCGACTGCGGAAGCGTATATCAGCGTTACGCCCTGAGCGCCCTGGAGAAGGGTCTCATTACTGAGGCCGATATGGACCGCGCCCTGGTCAACATGTTCATAATACGTATGCGCACGGGTGAGTTCGACCCCCTCATGAAAGTGCCTTATGCGAACTATCCCGCCAGCACCGTGAACTCTGAGCGCAGCCAGGCAATTGCACTTGAAGTTGCTACCCGCACTCCGGTTCTGCTTAAGAATGAGACAGTTACAGGCAAGCAGAACAAAGCCCTGCCTATCAGCCTCAAGGATATCCGCAGCATCGCACTCATCGGCCCGCAGGCTGACCGCGTGGAGCTTGGACCGTATTCAGGACGCCCCGAGCAGTCAAGCCGCACGACTCCGTACGCCGGCATTAGCAAGTACATAGCCGACAAGGGTCTGGATATTGAGGTTACGCTTGCATCGGGCGGAAGCACCAAGAGCAAGAGCAACCTGCTGTATGTGGCCTATTTTGACCTTGAGAAGGCCGATGGCACCACCTCACACCATGATGCTACCAAGTACAGCTCATCATCACAAGGTATAACAGTAGGTTCCGGTATGGGTACCGAGGAGCAGGTGCGTTCAATCGACGACGGCTCCTGGACCGCATATGAGAACGTGGACCTTATCAACGTTGACAAGATCACCATCGGCGCCAACATCCCCACCGAGGGCGGTATAATTGAGGTGCATGTAGGCTCACCCGAGGGTAACCTGATCAGCACCATCGAGGCTACACGCGCATCGGGCAAGAGGGTAGGAGGCGTATACGGCGCCAGCACCCCCATGGAGGCTAAGGTGAACCGCCTGGGTTACAACGGACCGCAGACCCTCTATCTGGTTTACAAGGCTCCTGAGGACGATGAGATCGCGGAGGATGTGCTCCAGGCTGCCCGCAAGAGCGATGTCGCCATCGTATTCGTGGGTACCGATGAGAACACCGCCACCGAGGAGGCTGACCGTCTGACCCTGGATCTGCCCGGTAACCAGGTCAAGCTGATAAAGGCTGTGGCAGAGCAGAACAAGAACACCATCGTGGTGATGCAGACCCTGGGATGCGTGGAGGTTGAGGATTTCAAGGACCTGGAGAACATTCCCGGCATACTCTGGACCGGTTATAACGGCCAGGCTCAGGGTGCCGCCATTCCTATGGTGCTGTTCGGTGACGTCACTCCCGGCGGTAAGCTGAACGCCACATGGTACCGCTCAGTGAAGGACCTGCCTGCCATCACCGACTACACGCTGCGTGCTGAGAACGGCAAGCCCGGACGTACGCTGTGGTACTTTACAAAGCCGGTTTCATACGAGTTCGGTTACGGTCTGAGCTACACCACATTCGAGTATTCAGACTTTGAGATAAGCAAGAGCTCCATCACTCCCGATGACAGAATCACCATCTCTGTAAACGTAAAGAACACAGGCTCTTACGATGGTGACGAGGTGGTTCAGATCTACGTGACCACACCTGAGAGCCCTGCATCACTGCAGCGTCCTATCAAGCGACTCAAGGGATTCAAGCGCGTGACCATACCGCGCGGCCAGACCCGCAGGGTAGAGATTGACATTGACTGCTCAGACCTCTGGTTCTGGGATATGGATAAGGAGAGAATCACTTATGACTCAGGTAAATACGTATTCGAGATTGGTTCATCGTCAAAGGATATCCGCGGCACTGTAAGCGCTCAGATGAACGGCAGATTCACCCCGCAGCTCAAGACGGTGGTATCGGACTGCCGCGTATCGGTCCTGGAGATAGGTGAGACGGCACAGTTCCAGACGACTGCCGCCCTGACCGATGACTCGTTCCTTGACATTTCAAAGGCTGAAATCAAGTTCACAAGCAGCAACCCCGCAGTCGCCCAGGTTGATGCCGACGGCAAGCTCACTGCAAAGGGTTCAGGTATTGCAACCATCACTACTTCAGTGACATATAACGGCAAGACCGTGACCGATACATACTCAGTCAAGGTCAATGCCGATTTGAGCCTCAAGTCACTCAAGAACGCAGGCAAGTCTCTACTCAAGAAGGACCGCAGGCAGTTCAGCGTGCTGGGCAAGATGTCATCGAAAGTGACTGCCGAGGCGAAGGTGGCCGGCATCAAGGTTGATGTGGAGCAGGCCGCTAAGGTGCCCGGAACAGCCGTGGTAACCGTCTCAGAGCCCGTTACAGGCGATGCCGAGACCTACCTGGTGAACTTTGGCATTAAGGGTCAGTCCGATGAGTTCAAGAGCGCTCAGCTGGGCCGTCAGTGGAGCGTGATACGCCGGAATGACGAGAAACTCAGGATTGCCGACGGATTGCTGGAGATCACTGCCGAGGGCGATGTGAACGCAGCTGCCGACAACGGCGCGAACATGGTGCTCCAGAGCGCCAACAGCGACTTTACCATCGAGACCAAGGTGCAGGCATCGGCCCTGCCTACAGGTGCTCAGAACGCAGGTCTGATAGCTTATCAGGATGATTCCCACTTTGTCAAGCTCATCTATACCGCCGCTCAGATGCGTCGCGGACAGCAGCCTCAGGCCGCTGCTCCTGCAACCGGCAGTCTGCAGCTTTACGTTGAGGAGAACGGCTCTTCCAAGAGCACTGCAATAACCAACCTGACAGAGGCAGGTGTGCAGGACAACACCATATGGCTGCGCTTGGAGAAGGATGGCAGCACTTACAGCGCATTCTACTCAGTTGACGGCAACAACTGGTTCTCTGCAGGCCAGGCTGAGATTGCCCTCAAGGACATCCAGGCCGGTCTGATTGCCTTCCAGGGTGCTCCTATGCGTATGGGCATGGGCATGCGTCCCGGCGGCGCTCCCGGTGCAGCAGCTCCCGCAGCAGCTCAGCCGGCAGCTCCTTTCAAGGCAAGCTTTGACTGGTTCAGAATCAAAAACCGCTGATGATCAGATTAAAATATAATCTCAGACTGTTCCTGACCATGGTTCTGCTGTGGTCGGGGACAGTTGCTGCATATGCCTACAGCGGAATAGTAAGCGCCAAACCGTATGAGGACGGGTTCGTGATGGCATCGGAATCAGGTATAATATACTGGACCGATATCCGCGGAAACGTGACTGACAGCGTAAAGACCGGCTCCGTCATTGCCGGGATCGATGTACGCGACGGCAAGATACTGGCCGTTAGCCCTGAATCGGAGGTGCTTGAGGTGGATCGCGGCGGTAAAAAACGCAAGTTATGCGGAAAACAGACTTCGGGCGGTTCACGTGCAGTGGGGATAGCCTGCCTTAAGGAAACGGCATTCATCCTTTTGGATAACGGTATGATATTCAGCACAAAAGACAACTGCAAGAATTTTACTATCCTGGATTTCAACGGCATATACCAGCTCTACTATTTCTACAATACGTTCACGGACATTTGCGCATCGGATTACTCCATTTTCATAGCCGGGACCGATGAGAACGGGACGCCGACGGTGTTTACATCGGCCTCAGGTAAGATATGGAGCCCCCGTTCGCTCAGCTACAAGGATGGCAGGGAGAACCTGGTGCTGCAGCAGAGACCGCTGTCGCTGGCGTATGACGAGCGAAAGGACAGCTTTGTGATGGGGTGCGAGGACGGTTACATATTCCATATGCCGGGCTGCACGCATTGCAACAGTGCCGATATCAAGGAGGGCGGTGATATTCGCGCCATTGCCTATAACAACGGTATTCCGCTTTATATTCAGCGGTAAATACCTAATAATGAGTATGTATGACGGCCGTTTTTGCAACCGGGTTGCAAGAGCGGCCGTCTACCTTTGCAGCAGAAATCAAAACAAAACTGCATATGATACACGAACATCATCATCACGAGGAGCATGAGCATCACCATCACGAGGGTGAGGTTTGCTCAAACTGCCATCATGAGCATCATGAGCATCATGATCATCATGATCACGAACATCACCATCATCATCACGATGAGGAGGAGGGAAACGGCCGTCTCATTAAGATCATAAGCGCCACGGTGCTTCTGATTGCGGCTTCACTGGTCGAGAAATATACCGCACTGGAGGACTGGCAGTATCTGCTCATATTCCTGGTTCCTTATCTTATTGTTGGCTTTGACACGCTCAAGGAGGCATTGGAAGGCCTTCTGGAGGGCGAGGCTCTGAGCGAGGATTTCCTTATGAGCGTAGCTACGCTGGGTGCTTTGGGCATCGGATTCATGCCTGGTGCCGAGACTCAGTTCGCCGAGGCCGTGTTCGTAATGCTGTTCTTCCAGGTGGGAGAGTGGTTCGAGGAGCGGGCCGAGGGCAAGAGCCGCAAGTCAATATCGCACCTCATGGATATACGTCCCGATATAGCCCATGTGGAGCGTGACGGCAAGCTGTACGACGTGGCCCCTGAGAGCGTTCAGCCGGGCGAGATAATCGTGATACGTCCGGGCGAGAAAGTGCCTATGGACGGTACTGTAATAGAAGGTACTTCAAGTCTTGATACTGTGGCACTTACAGGTGAGAGCGTACCCCGTGGAATTACCTTGGGCGACGAGATCCTGTCGGGTTGCGTGAACCTGAACGGAATGGTCCGCGTACGTACCACAAAGGCCTTCAGTGAGTCAACTGTATCCAAGATTCTGGATCTTGTAGAGAATGCAGCCGGGAGCAAGAGCCGCAGTGAGAGTTTCATCACCCGTTTTGCAAAGGTTTACACACCTGTAGTTGTTGGTTTGGCGGTGGCTGTGGCTATTATTCCGGCTCTCATAACCGGCGAGTGGAGCACGTGGATTTACCGTGGACTGCTGTTTCTGGTAGTATCGTGCCCCTGTGCGCTGGTGATATCGGTCCCTCTGACCTTCTTTGGAGGTCTGGGAGGCGCGTCACGCAAGGGTATCCTTATTAAGGGTTCAAACCTGATTGACAAGCTGGCCGGTGTGAATACCGTGGTGTTCGATAAGACCGGAACACTCACAGAGGGCGTGTTCGAGGTTACCGCTGTACATCCTCAGGAGATTGACAACAACGAACTTCTGCACCTGGCGGCTCATGTGGAGCGTCACTCCACGCATCCTATCGCCATGGCACTGCGTAACGCTTATCCCAATGAGGATGACGACTGCGTGATATCCGATGTGGAGGAGACTGCAGGCCACGGAATCATGGCTACGGTGAACGGACGCAGGGTTGCTGTAGGTAACAGCCGCCTCATGGAGAAAGTGGGTGCTCAGTGGCGTACCTGCCATCATAACGGCACTATCATTCATGTGGCTATTGACGGAAAGTATGCCGGTCATATTGTGATATCGGACCGCATCAAGGAGGATTCATCGCTCGCAATAGCCCTGCTCAAGGACCTGGGCGTAAAGAAGACGGTGATGCTCACAGGTGACCAGGAGACCATTGCATCGCATGTAGCCGGAAAGGTGGGTGTGGACACTTATCGGTCCCAGCTGCTGCCTGGTGACAAGGTGAGTGAGGTCGAGAATCTGCTTAATGAGGGTACGCTGGCATTCGTGGGTGACGGTATTAATGACGCTCCGGTGCTTACCCGCGCGGACATCGGAATTGCCATGGGTGCGCTCGGATCGGATGCTGCGATTGAGGCTGCCGACGTGGTTCTCATGGATGACAAACCCTCCAAGATCGCTCTGGCTGTCAAGATTGCACGCCGCACCATCAGGATTGCACGTGAGAACATAGGATTCGCAATAGGCGTGAAGGTGCTTGTGCTGCTGCTTGCGATTCCGGGATTTGCCAATATGTGGATGGCTGTTTTTGCCGATGTAGGCGTGACCGTCCTGGCTGTCCTCAATGCCATGCGCGCGCTGCGTACTAAAAAATAAATCAATGGAATGGCTTTTCATAAGTGAGGTTTTTGTTATATTTGTCTTTTAGAAAGCGAATTTCAATTACAATCACTTATGAAAAGGTCATTCCTAATGCTGTGCGCAGCAATGACTCTTGCTGCATGTTACGAGACTCCGGACAACTCTCTTAAGTTGAATGACAAGGAGTATTTTGAGAATCAAGGAGTTAACGTCCTTGTATTCAGCAACACATTCTCGGGCGGATTCAATGACGAGAAGAATTCAGGTATAGAGATTATCCATCATGGAGTACGTACGGTGCAGGGCGGTGCCGTGCGTCTGAACAAGACTCCTGAGCAGTGGGATCTGGTTCCCGCTTCGCCATCACGCACCGTGGATACCCTGAACAACTCCATCGAGGTAACCATGCGTTACAACGATTACAACTTTGACTCACGCGTGGTGGTTACCGCCAAGGGTGAGGCAGTGGAGATAGCTGTTTTTCTTGATGACCCCGTTCCTGAGTTCCTGGCCGGCAAGGCTGGATTCAACCTGGAGTTCCTTCCGTCACAGTACTGGGGCAAGACCTATTTCATGGACGGACGTCCCAACCGATTCCCGCGATATGCCGTGAGCCAGACTCAGGCTGTATCGAACTCCGAGAAGCCGCGTCAGTTCAAGGGATTCCGCACATATGACGACCGCGGGACGGACCAGTTCGTGGATCCGTTGCCTCTTGAGACCGGTCATTCCATCCTCATGGCTCCCGATGAACCCGAGCGCATGATAAAGATTACATCCGATGATGCCATGCTCGAGCTCTATGACGGTCGTATGATTGCGCAGAACGGCTGGTTCGTATTGCGTAGCGTGCTGCCCGCAGGCAAGACAGGAAAGGTCGTTACATGGACGGTTGAGCCTCATGCCATACCGGGATGGATCCGCGAACCTAACATCGGCTTTTCACAGGTGGGTTACATTCCCTCACAGCCCAAGGTTGCCGTTATTGAGCTTGACAAGATGGACAAGCCTCTTGCTACGGCCGAGATCTACAGGATTGCCGATGACGGCTCTGAGGTCTGTGCATTCAAGGGCAAGACACAGGAGTGGGGCAGATACTACAAGTACAATTACGTGAAGTTTGACTTTACCGAGGTCAGCGAGCCCGGTGTCTACTACATAAAGTACGGTAAATACAAGACCGGTAACTTTATCATTGACAGCTCGGTATATAACTGGATTACCGATGCTACCAGCGACGTTTGGATTCCCATCCATATGAACCATATGACGGTTAACGAGGCCTACAGGATATGGCACGGGGAGCCGTTCAAGGAGGGTTATCTGCAGGCTCCGCAGAGCGATCATTTTGATTTGCACTCACAGGGTGCCAACACCAATACCAAATACAAGCCTTACGAGCTTATCCCCGGCCTGAACGTGGGTGGTTATTTTGATGCCGGTGACTTTGACATCGAGACCGGATCCAATATCAACGTGGTGCAGAGTCTTGTATCGGCCTGGGAACTGTTCGGCAACGAGCGTGACGAGACTTTCGTGGATGAGGAGCAGCGTTATGTTGATTTGCATCGTCCGGATGGCAAGCCTGACCTGCTGCAGTACATTGAGCATGGTGTGCTGAACCTTCTGGCGCAGGCCGAGAATATCGGCTTTATGTCTCAGACACTCTCCAACTCGGTTCTGGACAACTATCATCATCTGGGCGATGCTTCAACCATTACCGATGGACTGCATTATGATCCCAGCCTGCCCAAGTACGTGAAGTCGGCTGACGGCAAGCGCAGCGGTACGCCTGATGACATGTGGGCATTCACCAACCGCAGTGCGAGTACTGATTTCAATGCTGCGACCATGTTTGCAGCTGCGAGCCGTGTGCTGGCCGGTTATAATGACCAGCTGGCCAAGAAGTGCCTGGAGCAGTCCAAGCGTCTTATGAAGGAGGCTACGGCGCTTATGAACCGTCGTGTGGGACGTGGCGGCGGTCAGTTCAACAACCGCAACTCAGGTAATATGGCGACCAATCTGCAGCTCTACGGAGCTACGGGCGACAAGGCTTACCTGGAGCAGTTCGACCGTCAGATATGGCAGTCACTGGACCGTAACGTGAGCAACAGCATACGTACTGCCATGGATGCCATTCCTTATATGGATTCATTGTACAAGGAGAAACTCCGTCCGTATGTGGAGAAGTACAAGGAGTATCTGGATGGATTTGATACAAACAACCCTTACGGTGTGCCGATAGGCGAGGGTAACTGGGCAGGTTCAGGTTCTGTGGTAAGTTTTGGTACCACCGCATGTTTTGCGAACCTCTATTTCCCCGAGATTATTGACAAGAGTTATGCGTACAAGGCTGCCGCATTCATGTTCGGATGCCATCCTTACCATAACTACTCGCTGGTTGCGACCGTGGGTGCGGCCCGTCCCAAGCAGGTGTTCTACGGCAATAACCGTGCTGATTTCTCATTCATTCCCGGTAATGTGGCTCCCGGACTGCTGTTCCGCAAGCCTGACCACTTTGAGAACTTTGATGACTGGCCATTCCTCTGGGGTCAGAACGAGGGTACGATTGCCGGCAACTGCGGCTACCTCATATTCGGTGAGGCCTTCAAGAAAATAACACACTAGGGCACAAAAGGGACGGTTCTATCTGTGCCCTTATGACACATCCGGAACCGTCCCTAATTTATATGCTAATATTAGCTTGGCTCAAAAGGGCACAGATAGAACCGTCCCTAATGTGCCCTCCAGCTGAACTGGACGCGAGCGAGCTCACGGCCGTCATCTGCGGCTTTGATGCTGTGTAATGAGGTATCGGCCTCCATCTGGGTGGTGACCAGGATTTTCTCGCCGAACAGTCCCTCTTTCTTGAAGTTGATGTCCAGGCGGGCGGGCTCATGGGCCAGTCTGTACTCGGGTACAAGGCTTTCGCTTGCCCAGAGAGAGTAGACCGCGTTGTTGACGTGGTCGTTACGGTCGATGTCATCGTATCGGACAAGAAATGATTCGGTATAATCGGCACGTGTGGCCTCGGCGAGCTTGCGGAACCGGTTATCGGTTATGACTTTCTCTCGTACGGGCTCGTAATCGGGCAGATATTTGCGTACGGGTACAGGACGGCGGGATTCAAAGTCGATGATAATCCACTGCGAGCAGGCGCGTATGATGCGCTGGTCGCCGCTCCAGACCTCGAACTCACGCTCGGTGTAGAGGGCGAGTTCATCGCTGGGCCAACTGATGACTGTGATCTCTTCCTGGAGGCGGGGCATACGGTCAATCTCCACGTTCATGGCAATGAGCACCCAGGCCTTGCCTACGGTTCGCAGATAGTCGTATCCGATTCCGATGGAGTTGGCGCTGTCATCGGCTATATCCTGAAACATGTTGAGCAGTGAAACCATGCGCAGCGTATCCTTACGGTCGCATTCAAAGCTCTTGACCACATACTTGTGGACCATTTTCTCAACTGTAATCATCTTATTTTTTTTACAGTAGGGACGGTTCTTAATGTTACAGTTTTACGGAAAACTGCAACATTAAGAACCGTCCCCAGTGTGTTAGTTTTCGTCTTCGGTCTTGCAGCCGGGGAATCCTTCGGCGTCGGCGCGGAGCTTGGGGGTGCAGAAATAGATGAGCTCGGCACGGGTCAGCACGGTCTCGCTGGGATCCATCAGCTCAGCCTCAATGAATGCCACGTTGCGCATCATCTTGGTGATGCGTGCACGGATGATCACCTCTTCAAGCATGGAGGAGACCGGCTTGAGGTACTCCATGTTCATCTTGGAGGTCACGCCGTTGGTCTGCAGCTTGCGGCAAACGACCCAACCGGCAGTCTCATCAATGAGCA
>JBGURN010000085.1:0-2332 GCA_045131955.1 Bacteroidaceae bacterium | reverse complement strand
CGTGAGTGCTGAGTCGGGGCTGGTGGAGCGGTTCCAACAGAGCGCGGGGAGCGTGAATCTGCAGGCTAAGCGGATCCGGGAGCTGGTGACTAAGATGAATATGATTCCTAAGGGGCTTGACACGGTCGAGACGGTGATCCGCGAGTGTGTCAAGGTGCTGCGGGCTATTGCCATGTGGTGCACTATGCTGTGCCTGCTGGTGTGCCTGGGCAGTTGCGCGAGTATGAGCAAGGCGCAGCTTAAGCGGGTCAACTCGCTGGCTGTGGTGAGCGACAGCGCGGTCACGGGGCCGGGCAGCGTGCTGCGGCTGCTTGATGAGGTGCGTCTGGACCGCGGCCTCATGTACGCGGCTTCTTTTACCAGTGCCGATGCACGCGTATCGGAGCTGAACGGGGTTGCTCTGAGCGGCTCGGAGCTGGAGCGGCTCACGACTAAGGCCGATGTGTGAGTGAGCATTCTGGAGAGTTACATAAGGGCGCTAAGGTCGCTGAGCAACGAGGCCCGATGGCGGCAGAACGGGACGGAGCTACGCGGCATCGGGCGCGGGCTGGATTCGCTGGCTGTGGCTTATGACCTGATTTGGGGTGATCTGGATGAGTTTTACGAGCCGGGGCTGGCTAAGCGTCTGGGCAAGACGAGCGGCTATCTGGCCGAGCAGTACGGCAAGCGACGGCAGCTCAAATTGGTGCGGCAGATGGTGGCTGAGGGCGATTCGATCGTCGGTGCCTGCTGCGCGGCCCTGATCGCGGAGCTTAAGTCCGATGATATGCTCGGGCTGATTGAGAACGAGCGGGCCGGGCTGGAGCGTGATTTCAAGTCGTATCTGGATTATGCGGGGTTACGGGGCCTGGAGCCGGCTTTGGAGTTTGACAGGCTGTATGTTGACGGTCGTCTTAAGATTGAATCGGCCCGCACCGTGCGGCGGCAGTGCATTACCCGCCTGCAGGCGTTCCGGCGCGCTCATGCGGCTCTGCTCAAGGAGCTGGACAATCCCCGCACATACGGCGAGTTCTCGGATGCGCTGTTTGAGCTTAATAGGCAGGTTCGTGCGGTTGGGGGGTGATGGATTATGGATTCAAACAACTAATTCACGATGGAAAGAATCGCATTAATATGTGCGTGAAAGCCACATACCCAGAAATCGGTCGGAGATGCTGTATGCCTTGGTTCGGCCTTGGTTGTCATAGGTGAGGAGTTGCTTGTCAAGCAGTGTGCTGATGGCGTACTGGACGGAACTGGGTGATTTTAGGGCGTGTTTCTTTATAAATGCTACGGATGTTACGCCGGTGGCTTTGCCTTCCTTGGCAATGGCTACCAGCGTTTCTTTTTGCTGGTAGTTCAGTTGGTTCATGATGGAGGCGAATGCTCTGCCTTTCTCGTCAAGTAGTTCGTTTAGTGTTTGGGTTATATGCTCCTTATCGACTATCTGCTCATTATCGGTGTTGGCGAATGTGTTGTGGAGAAGGTTGTGAACGTAATAGGTATGTCCTTCAAAGAGATCGTAGGCCAAGGCGGCGGCATCGGGAGTTATTATGCGTCCTGCTTTGGCGAATAGCTCTTGGGTAAAGTTTGTATAGGTTTCTCTGGGAATGCAGTCCAGATAGGTCTGCTCAGCACTATTGTAGAAGGGCTTTGCAGCTGAGTTGAACATATTCTCCAGGATGTGGCGGTTACTGCCGGCGTAGATGAACAGGCAGTTATTCATTTTCTGGATATATGAGCGGAGGGTTGCCTCTACGTTCTTTTCGGGGTATGTGGCAATCTGCTGGAACTCGTCTATGGCAAAAACACATGGTTTGTTGGCGTGCTCCAGATAGTTGAATATCTCTTCCAGAGTGAGTTCGGGTGAGTGTATGTCGCCTAATTTGATATCGAACTTGGGCGAGCCGGTTATAGGGTCGTATCCTATACTTCCGGCTAACGAGTGAAGGCTTGCCAGGAATTTGTCAAGCGCAGCTTTGCCTTTGGGAACCAGGACGGTGTATATTTCCTTGCTTAGAAATAGAACTAATTCGTGCAGGCTGGTGGTGGGGTATATATCGGTATAGAAGGTGTAACAGTTGTCCTTGATGGACGGCTGCTCAAATACGTGACGGATTAACTGGGTTTTGCCCATTCTCCTGGGGGAAGTAAGCAGGATGTGTGCTTTGTTCTGAAGCGTTTTTACTATCCAGGCAGTCTCTTTGTCTCGGTCGCAGAAATACGGCTCTGGGATTATTCCTGTTATGAAAAATGGATTCTCCATTTGGTTTAGGTTTTGTGCAAATGTAATCATGTTTTTCAAAATATACAAACTCTATAATAGATTTTCTATAATACAAATTCTTTATGA
>JBGURN010000084.1:0-3137 GCA_045131955.1 Bacteroidaceae bacterium | reverse complement strand
GCATAAAGCAAATGCACAAACTTCGACGAGCTTTACTGAGCGCGGCGGATGCAACAATTCCAAGGAAACACACTTGTAAAAAGCGTCCCTGCCGATGGTGTGGACGCGCTTACCCCAAGTGATTTTTTTGAGATTAGAACAGCCGTAAAATGCAGCCTCGCCGATTACCTCAACGGTATCAGCAATAATGAGTTCTTCAATGTCGAGCCTGCCTCCATACTGGTGAGGATCGATCTGTTTAGTTCCTTGTTTTATCTCTATTTTTTTCATTTAATTATTATTTTATAGCTGGGGGGATTGACCACCCAACCGATATAAAAATCTCTTTAGAATTAATCTTTGACGTCGGAGGATGCGCGACGTCGTTTGATAAGCACCACATCGTGCTGCCGCTACTTTGTAACGGGGAGCGACAGTCCCGTTAGTGGACGGCGTGCAGCCGTGATAGAGCGGTTTTGTGTCTCATTCTATAAGCATCCTCAGGAGGGCGGTGCGCGGTATTGTGTTGCGGTAATCATAGCCTAGAACATGATAGACTTGGAAACTACAATACCGCTACCTTCGCTGGCAATCACAGCTGCTGCCTTGGCTACCTTGAGAATGCTGCTCTTGAAGTAGATTGAGCCCACACCACAGGAGCGCACAACATCAATCATCTGGTGACTCATGTTGGAAACCTCATCATCCGTGAGAACATGCCTGTTTGGGCCGCTCTCAAGACCCACCAGAAACATATCGCAATGGCCAGCTGCTGCCTTAACCATGTCGAGCGAGGTCTGCTGGTCAATAACAGGCTCAATCGAGGCAAAGGTCTTGATCCCCATAGAGTGGATGCTCTTCATCGCTGCCACACGATCAGCATTGGGAGAAGCGCCAGTCTCGAGTTCATCGTGACCAGTAAGAGTAAAGCCTACTGCAAGAAGGCCCGTGCTTGCCCCCTTTGCAAGCAGCTCTTGACCCTCGGGAGTGTTCACCCAGCTCGTGAACTTGGTCAGCATCTTCACAGGTACACCGGCCTTAATGATAAGGTCGAAGGCCTGCTTGAATAGCGGGAAGGTAGCCTCTTGACCGGGATCGCTAGTGAACGTGGCGAACACACCATCAGCGGCTACAAGTTCATTCTTGTGGTTAACAAGATCGTTTGCAACACGAGTCAGAGCAGCAGCCTCATCCTTGTATTTCTTCAGTAACACAGGGGTGTCGCCTCCAATGGACTTGCTGATGATACCGTGTTCTCGATAACAATAAATGCATCCCCCTGTGCACCCTCTAAAGAGGTTGAGCCCATAGCCTTGAGCGGCATACTCTCCAGCGGGACCCTTGGGCTTATAGAATGCGGTCCAAGAATCGCTGCCAGGTGTATTACCGTTAGTGTCACGGTTAATCTCAAGCGTTGCCAGCTTACTGTACTTGGCTTCCAATTCGCTGCTAGTGTAAATTTTGCTCGGGTCAATACCCTTGGAAATAGCACTTGCAGCAGGTACAGGAGTAACTACATTACTGATCTCCTCGTTCTCACCCTGAGGAGTGGGTGCCTGAGCTACAACTACGCCCTGCTCAGTTCCGGGCTGTACCTCGGTCTCCACCTGGGAGAGTTCGGCCGTTTTGCTTGAATTTCTTATCATAGATTACTCTATTTTAAGTTCAGTGGTTTCCTCGACAGGGACCTGCTCCGCGTCAAGACTCTTCATCGGATTGTCGGTCAGCGAGAAATCATAGCCATCGGTGAGGTTATCGGCCGTTGCCGCAACTTCACCCAACTGTTTCGTTGAATCATGGCCGTCAACGAGGTCGTCCCTCTTGACGGGGAAGGGATATTCACCCAACGCCTCCTTTGAGGGAGTGGACTTCTTCCTCGAGTCATTCTTGATCCTGCTTTCGACAGGATTCACCCATTTCTTAGGCCTACTCATGCGGCATCTCCTTCCTGGGCGGCGGGGTCGCCACCACCCTCCATGATTCGACGTATGTCACTCATGCGGTACCTATCAATAGCACCCACGGTGACCGGGACCAGGTAACCAAGCTTCTTCCAGCGCCAGAGGGTCGTCGAGCCCTTGCCCAGGATTTGCATGGCCTGTGCGCGGCTAACGTATGTCTCGGCCTTGGAATCAGCAATCTCCTGCTCCAATTCACGTTTGGCCTCAGCGATCAGCAGCCTGTTCGCCTCAACCAGTTCGCCCAGTGTAATCGTCACTTGCAGGCCTGGGCATGCCTTAGCAAGAGCAATCAAATCTTTGTCCATTGTTTTTATCAAGATTTAATTGTTCGGCCCTCCCCATGATCCTATCGGCAGACCACTTCGTTCACCGCACGTCCGTTGGCCAAGCCGATATACAGGGCCAACGACGATGCAAAATTACTGCCACCTGGCGGACCCTCAATTGGGGCTATTGGGGTATACAAAAAATCCACTAAAACATTAAGTTCTAATGGATTATAATATAAATATGTTAGTGGAATTGGGGACAGAGTTGGGGAAAATGCACTAATCGCTCTTTTTGGGCCTTAAAACATGCCTTAATTTATCTACAAAAATGCCTGTCGCACCACTTGTCGTTGGATTAGTAAGTTTTTTAACCGTCGAGCCCCTGTTGGATGCACACGTAGAAATCCATTCCCTCGGATACCATTCTTGCGCGAGCATCTTAAACAGACACTGCATCAAGTTGCGTTTACGGCGTCGGCCGGCAATTTCCCACAACTCATTAACGTGAGCATGACTAATGCGGTCGGCGAATAGTCTCTCATCGATACTGTCGACAACGCCCTCGGCCACCAAGAATGTGTACAACGCTGACATATCAAAAGCGGTGTCCGGGGTAAAACTTCTCATGTGAGAAAAGTCGGTAGAGGACACGATAGATGCAACATCTTTAGGAGTACTAGCAATGCCCTCGGCGTCACCCACATCTCTTAGGTCTGTTTCATCAGATACAGCAGTCGGCATAGCTTGTGATGCGCTCGGCACTAGGATCTCATCAAGGTCCAAGCAATAGTTGTCGTAAATATCCATGACATTAGAGATAACCTCATATATACGATATAACTCCGGCAACTTCTTCACCTCATTCTCAAGTTCACTCATTGTTTCCAACAACCCTCGATAGGGAGCAAGATCTTCATACGCTAACTTG
>JBGURN010000083.1:0-2052 GCA_045131955.1 Bacteroidaceae bacterium | reverse complement strand
TGCTCCAACGCTGGATGATCCAGTGGGTGAAGATGCTGTCAGGGGAAGAAGGCGTGGATCCGGGCATCGACACCACCTTGGATTTGTCAAGGTAGAGGTTGGTGTCCACCGGCATAGAGCTCGGCACACAACTGGCGCACACATACTCCACCATCGCACCTTCCGCACCGTCGAATTTGTACCTCCACTGCGCGTAGAGATCCAATTTCTTGGTGATCCAGAAACGGTCGCCGCCGTTAAAGCCGATAATGTCGCTGTTGTAGGGCGCTCCATTCGGGCCGTTCGGGTTTCTCGGGTCATCGACGGTATTTTGGAGGTTACCCCATTTGTCCATCAAGTCAGTCTTATCTTCTCCGTACTTGTCGTAGTCGGCAGTGACGCGGTACTCGTTCAACGGATTGGCCCTGGGATCGAAAACCACCGAGCATTCCGGGTCAGAGTACCAGCCGCCGAACGTGTATAGATCGCGCTGTCCGAACATGGGCGGGCTGACTTTGTCACCGTAACTGACGCGGAAGTTCATGGCTTGGGATTCACTGCCCCAGTTGAGGCTCTGGTCATGGCCTGCCAGCGGATGCAGGAACACACGGTACTGAACCTGCCGCCATTTGGCATACACGCGCACACCGCCGAGGGGCATCTTGTCGAAAACATAGGGCTGGGTACAGGCCTCGTCGGCATGCCACCCTTCAAAAACGTATCCATATTCTCCCTCGGGAAGGTCGGGGCTGTATGCGGCATACAAGGAAATATCAGAGCCATACGGGATGTTCGATACGGCATGCAACTCATTGCGTTTCTTGTTTTGGAGGGATTGTTCGTTGCCGTTCACATAGTTGCCATCCATATATATGATGTCGAAATTTTGGGGAACGTAGTAATGACGAATGATGTATCCTCCATCTCCTTCTCCGTTTTTTGCCCAAGTTGTAGTGCCGTTGTATCTATAGCCTAAAACAGAAGGTGCTTTAGCCTTATTATTTTCGAGAGATCCATCTGATCTTGCGTAGATTGTGTCATTAGGTACGGACGGGAAATTCCCTTGTAGATCTTGGAGGTATAGGCAAATGTACCAGTTTTTATAGCTCCCGTATCGGGCAGTGATTAAATTGCCCGTGGAGTCGGCTAAGTTTCCTAACAACTTCTCGTCCATAACACTCACTTCGCCCTTCAGTGTGTTTCCGCCTTTATCTTTTGAGACCCATGATTTCGCCCAGGGCATTAAAATCCAGCTAACGAAGGCAGTTTTCTCAGAGGAAGTATTGCATTGAATGTTACTGTAGGAGATCCATTGATCGCTTATTTCTTCGCCATAATAGGCAGTAATGGTATGGTAATAGTACCGGTTGTTCCCATTGACCACATAGTTTGCAGGGAGCTCTCCATTAACTCTGTTGATACTATCGAGAACGACACTCCACACCCCTAAATATTTATCAATGCCATTACCGCCTGTCTCATTTGTGTCAACAGCAAGACTATTGAATGGTGGCAAAATCTTATTGCCGGACGGGCTTCCTGTTCCCGCCCCCCTGAAATTACCTGTTCCATTCAAATTAGTCTGGGTCACGTAGAGTTTGAGGGTGTAGCGAACGCGGTCAAAGTAGATGTCGAGCACCGACTGTCCCTCCGGGGTGACCACGGTGTCGTGGATGGGATTGGCGGTGGATAGGGTGAAACCCGCGAAAGGATCGGTAGCATGCAAGATATTATGTGTCGCGTCCAAAGTGTCTTTCTGTACATGGGCGATTCCGCCGAGCTTATTGCCCAGCACATTCACGTAGGTCAGGTCGCCGACGGTGCCGGTGGAGATGCCCGCCGCATCGGTGATGGTCTGTCCCACGTTGCCGGAGTCGGAGTAGGAGAGCACGAGGTCGTACCCGTCACGTGCCAGGTTCTGACGCCATACCATCACCGTGTAGTTGGCGCTTACGTTGGGAATCCATTTGGCATAGACGCAGGTGTCTTGGGTCAGGTATCCATCAGTAAACACGAATGGCACAGTGGTGTCGGCATCAGCGTACCAGCCGCCAAAAGAATATCCGAACCGAG
>JBGURN010000082.1:0-2224 GCA_045131955.1 Bacteroidaceae bacterium | reverse complement strand
TAGTTTGGAAGTGAACCAGGGGTCAGCCTGCAAATAAAAAGTCAAGCCCAAATTGATGCAGTACGAACTTTTTATACAGGCTGAATTAATGGTACAAAAATCAGACCACCTAATGCTGGTCCGAAATACTTTAATGGTTATTGGATGAGGTAAGTGTTAATTCCCACCCCTTTAAGTTACGGCTCCGTACGCCGCCCTTGCGTGAACCCCAGCTGGATGCTGTCGGTAACTGACCGACGGCAAGGAACTCAGGAACAGAACCAATATTTCCCGAGCCGTCGGAACCACGCATTGTAGCATCCATCTGAGAACCCCGCAAGGGTAAACCTGCGGCGGCTGTTTATTGAACCTCCGGCTCCGAATCTAGGAACAGCTCTCCTTCCTCATCTGGATTATAATGGAGCTGTTCTCCGCTATCGGATAGTTCTGAAAGATATTCTTTCACGCGTCCGTAATAGATCCGGAGGAACTTATTGGCGCCGGCAGTCATGTATACATGATAAGGTTTTCCCTGGGCCCGTTTCTTATCCATGAAGGCGTAGACGGGGTCGTCTGCAGGCGACCGCTGGATCAGGCTGTCCATGATCTGGAAGAGCGTTTTCCTTAAGTGCGGCGATCCTTTCTTCGAGGTTTTTACGCTCTTCTGGGAGTGCTGCCCTGAATCGTTCCTGCCCGGGTCAACCCCGGCAAATGCGGTCAATGACCCCCGCTTTTCAAAGCGCGTGACGTCTCCGATCTCAGCCATGAGCTGGGGGCCGAGAGTGGGGCCGACACCGTTCATGGCCATCACGACAGGGTACTCCGGCAGGGTGGCAGCCAGTTTGTCCATCTCCGCACGGAGGTCTTCCACCGTTTTGGAAGCAAGGTTCAGCATGTCCACAGCCTGGCGCACCAGTGCCTTTGTATGTTTGTCTTTCGGAAACACCGCGATCAGATCAGCGGCTTTATGGTAGATCTCTTCAGCTTTAGCAGCGCTGAAGTTATAGCCTTTGCGTTTGCACCAGTTCTGATAGTGCTCGGTAAAGGCTTTGAGTGACTTTCCCCGGACACAGTCAACATGCCAGTAGGTGGCGTAAAAGTCCACCCATTTCTGGCTGCCGTCTCTGCGCGCAGGGCTGTCAAAGAAGGTATTGGCACCGGGAAATGTCTGGTCCTGAAGAGCAATAAGGTTGTTCTTCATTGCGGTCTTCTGGTCCATGTAGAACCCGAACTGCCGGTTCATGGTTTTTAGTGTGTTTCGTGTCTCATCCATACGACCATACTGAGGCAGTTTAGTCCAACGGTCAAGAACATATCGTGCGATTTTCTTTGCATCCGCCTTATCTGTTTTGGGGGCGCGGAGCGAGTCATCGCCGAATGCTCTGATCAGCATGGGGTTAACTGCACTGACGAAGATATCGGCATCGGAGAGCCAGGTGGCGACCGGTTCGTAATACCTTCCTGTGTGTTCCATACAGACCTTTGTCTCGCCATCCAGTCCCTTGATGATCTTGATCAGGGAATTGATGTCGGTCTGGGTATGGTGGAAGTCACGGGGTCTGAGTATTACCTGGTCACCCGGCCGATAGATTGCGACAGTGCTCTTACCTTTAGAAACATCGATACCAACTGCGTTCATGAAACCTGCTCCTTTGAGATGAATTAGCAATGGTCGATACCAGCTTTACTCATTGCCTATTCAATCTACTGGGGTGTTACACGAACGGGTGGTTCAACCTGCGTAAAACGAACGCTGCGAATGAGGGCCGGTTGGCTGGCTGACCCACGGACGTGATAGTCCAAGACCCCTATAGCCAGACCGATTGCCTGTTCATTCTAACAGCTTAAGCAACAAGATGGGTAATATCCCATCTGGAAGAGGGGAATACTACCGCTATATCAATAGTAGTAGACCCCTGGTTCACTGCAAAAAGTGCCGCCAGGTTGATCCTGGCGGCACTTGCCGTCTTTAAGGTGAACCGGGGGTCTGACCCCCGGTTCATTTGGGGTTTACAGCGAAGCTCCATTCTCTTTGATTAGATTCTGATAGTAGTAGAAGCTGTCTTTTTTGATCCTGCGCAGGTCTTTCTCATCAAGCTCTTCGCGGTTGACGTAGACGAGGCCATAGCGCTTCTGGAAGCCGTCGCTCGAACTGACCACATCCATGAATGTCCAGGTGTTGTAGGAGATCAGCGGGACACCATCACAGACTGCCTTTTTCATCTGTTTCAGATGGGAATCCAGA
>JBGURN010000081.1:0-16661 GCA_045131955.1 Bacteroidaceae bacterium | reverse complement strand
GCCGATACCTCATCGACCGACGGGTTACCCACATATCGGATTGAATAGCTGTGACGGCGGAACCAGTCCACCTCAAAAGGAAGGATGGAGAACATCTCATCGACATAACGGCGGATGCTGTTAACCCTCCAGCTCTTCCAGGCCCACACCTTGGGGGCGATATAATAGTAAACGGGGATTCCGAGACGGTGTACCTTCTTGGCAAGTGAAAGGTTGAAACCGGGATAGTCAACCAGGATCACAGCATCCGGTTTCCAGTCCCTGAGGTCCTGGAAACAGAGTCTGGCGCCTCCAAGAATGGTTCCGAGATGGCTTATGACTGGCCAGAAACCCATGTATGCAAGTTCGCGGTAATGCTTGACCAGCTTGCCGCCGGCAGCCTCCATCCTGTCTCCGCCAAAACAACGGAACTCCGCGGAGGAATCTCTACGTTTGATTGCTTTTATGAGATTGGAGGCATGAAGGTCACCCGATGCCTCTCCTGCTACTATATAGTATTTCATTTATGCTCTTTTGGTGATGTCAAAATTACGATATTTTTCCCATATACCGATTTTTTGCAGTAACTTCACACCCTAAAAATATAAACGCATGGGAAAAATCATAGCTTTGGCCAATCAGAAAGGAGGTGTAGGTAAGACTACTACCACCATAAACCTGGCCGCATCGCTCGCCACGCTTGAGAAAAAAGTCCTTGTAGTTGACGCTGACCCGCAGGCTAACGCCTCATCGGGACTCGGCATCGACATACAGTCACTCAGCTGCACCGTGTATGAATGTCTCGTGAACGGTAACAACCCCAAGGATGCCATCATCCAGGCCTGCATTGACGGCCTGTATGTCATGCCTTCACACATAGACCTGGTAGGTGCCGAGCTGGAACTCATGAACATGGAGGGCCGTGAGACCGTCATGAAAAAGATGCTTGACACCATCAAGGACGACTATGACTATATCCTGATTGACTGCTCGCCTTCACTCGGCCTCATAACGGTGAACTCCCTCACTGCCGCCGACTCCATAATCATTCCCGTGCAGTGTGAGTATTTTGCCCTTGAGGGAATAAGCAAGCTCCTCAACACCATCCGCATAATCAAGACCAAGCTCAATCCGAGCCTTGACATAGAGGGATTCCTGCTCACCATGTATGACTCTCGCCTGCGCCTGAGCAACCAGATCTATGACGAGATCAAGAAGCACTTCCAGGAACTTGTGTTTGAGACCATAATAGCACGTAACGTCAAACTGAGCGAGGCTCCCAGCTACGGACTGCCCGCCATCCTTTACGATGCCGAATCCAAGGGCGCCAAGAACTATCTGGCACTGGCCCAGGAAATCCTTAACAAAAACCAGAGTAAATGACACCTCCCAAGAAATCGGCTCTAGGCCGTGGCCTTGATGCCCTCATATCGACCGATTTGGTACAGACACAGGGATCCTCATCAATCAACGAGGTTCCCATAAACCAGATACATGCCAATCCTGACCAGCCCCGTAGGGATTTCGACCCCGAGAGCCTTCAGGAACTCTCGGACTCCATACGCCAGATAGGCATCATCCAGCCCATCACACTGCGTAAGGTCAAGGAGGGTGATTACCAGATCATAGCAGGTGAACGCCGTTTCCGTGCCGCCACCATGGCAGGACTCAAGAGCATACCTGCCTATATACGCACCGCCAATGACGAGAACGTCATGGCCATGGCACTCATCGAGAACATACAGCGTGAGGATTTGAACTCCATGGAAGTAGCCCTGGCATGCCAGAACCTGCTGGAGGTTTATGATATGACCCAGGAGCAGCTCTCTTCACGCATAGGAAAGAAACGCGCTACCATAGCCAACTACATACGTCTGCTCAAGCTCCCTGCCGAGATTCAGGTAGCTCTCAAGAACAAGCAGATTGACATGGGTCACGCCCGTGCCCTGCTGGCTATAGACGATCCCATCAAGCAGCTGCAGCTGTTCCATGAACTGACCAAGTACGGCTATTCCGTACGTATGGTCGAGGACAAGGCCCGTCTTATGAATGAGGACAAGCCCGCCCGCAAGAAAAGCCAGGCCGATGACGCCCTCGCTCCTCTGGGACACCAGCTTTCCAAGTTCCTTGGCACAACCGTCAAACTCAAATCCAACTCCAAAGGAAAGGGTAGCATAAACATCTCATTCAAGGATGAAGATGACCTTGCCCGCATAATGCAACTGTTTGACCGGCTCAAGAAATGACCATCAAAGGCGGATTCATAAAAACCGTACTGCTCTCTCTGCTGGCAGTGATGACCTCCCTTCCGGTCAGGTCACAGTCCGGCGGCATCCCGTTTCAGGAGGACTCCGTAAGGAGCGCCATGGTAGACAGCCTCTACCGCTCCCTCAATGACACAGCCACCTGGGAACGGGAGGTTGAGTTCGTACGTAACCTGTCATTCGACCAGATGGAGGATTCCGCTCTCGTGGAGTACTTTGACTATATGCCGGAGTACAGACGCATGAAGTGGAAGGATATGGAGAGGTTCAGACAGGCACAACTCAGACGTAACACACCCGAGTGGGAACCCGAGCCCCGTGTTGCAGTATGGTGCTCGCTGCTGTTTCCCGGCGGCGGTCAGATATACAACCGCAAATACTGGAAACTTCCCATCGTTTACGGAGGATATGTGGGTTGCATCTATGCCCTCACCTGGAACCAGTCCACATACATGGACTACCAGAACGCCTACGTGGACATAATGGACAGCGACCCCAACACCAAGAGCTATGAGGATTTCCTGCCGCCAAACTACAAGATTGACACCGACACGGAGACATGGCTCAAGGATGTGTTCAAGCAGCGTAAGAACAAATACCGCCGTTACCGCGACCTGAGCATCTTTGCTTTTGCCGGCATGTACCTGATATCGGCCATAGACGCCTATGTCGATGCAGAGCTCTCGCACTTTGACATATCCAAGGACCTGAGCCTGGACCTGCACCCTAATTTCATGATGGACCACAGGGGAACACCTACGGCAGGATTCTCCCTAGCACTGAGTATAAGATGAAGAACAGAGCCATATATACCTTGACGATAGCCGCGGCACTTGCCTCCGGCAGCATGTCAGCCCAGGACATCCAGGACACCCCGGAGATTGTCGTGCCCATGGACACGACTGCCATCTGCACCGACTCCCTGAGCCTGGAACTGCCCGAGAGCATGAATTTTGATGTGGACAGTCTCATGTTCCTCTGGCACGCCAAGCAGTTCTCCTATGACCAGGACTGTCTGGAGAGTTCCATCAACCCCAAATTCAGCGATACGGTTTATGCCGAGCGTCTGAGCTCGCTTCCTACCATAGTGGAGATGCCCTACAACTACGTGACCCGCAACTCCATCGACGCCTATATGGGCCGTAACCGCAACGTGATATCATTCGCGCTGGGTGTGCTCCCCATGTATGAGGACATATTCGTGGAGGCCCTAATGAAATATGACGTACCCATAGAACTCAAGTATCTGCCTATAGTGGAGTCTGCCCTCAAGCCGAGAGCCTACTCACGCGCCGGCGCCGCCGGTATGTGGCAGTTCATATACTCTACCGGACGCAAGTACGGACTCTACGTGAACAGCCTGGTCGACGACCGCTATGACATAATCAAGGAGTCCGATGCCGCCGCCCGCCACCTGCGTGACCTCTATGACATGTTCGGTGACTGGTCGCTGGCCATATCGGCCTATAACTGCGGTCCTGGCAACATAACCAAAGCAATAACACGTTCAGGAGGCAAGCACGACTTCTGGGACCTCTATCCTTACCTACCCCGTGAGACCCGCGGTTACCTGCCGGCGTTCATCGCCGTCAACTACGCCATGAGTTTCTATCAGGAGCATGGCATATGCCCCATGGAGTCAGCCCGTCCGCCCCAGACCGACACCCTACACGTAAGCAAGAACCTCCATATAGGACAGCTCACCCACTACTGCGGCATAACAGAGGCTGAGTTCAAGGCTCTCAACCCGCAGTACCTGACCGAGGTCATACCGGGAGCATACCGCACCTGTGTCCTGACCCTGCCTCAGCAGTATATACGTCCGCTTGTGGAGGCCGGCGATTCCCTTTACGAGTTTGACAAGGAGAAGTTCTTCCCCAAGTCCAAGCTGGCTTACATTGATGACGACATGAAGAACCGCGTGACCTACGTGACCCACAAGATCAAGTCAGGTGAGACACTCGGCTCCATCGCCATCAAGTACCACACCACCGTAAAGAACATAAAGAACTGGAACAACCTAAAGAGTGACAATATCAGGGCCGGCAAGACCTTGAGGATATATAACCGATAAAAAGTTCAGGCAAGATGAGTGAAGATAATCTTTTTTCGCCCGATGAAGAAAGACTCATAGATGAGGCCTTCCAGCATCTTATTGACTCCTATCTCCAGACCAAGCACCGCAAGAAGGTGGAGATAATCACCAAGGCGTTCCAGTTTGCACGTCAGGCCCATAAGGGTGTGCGCCGCCATTCAGGAGAGCCCTACATCATGCACCCGCTGGCCGTGGCGCAGATTGTATGTTCTGAGATAGGACTCGGCTCCACCTCCATCTGCTCCGCCCTGCTCCATGACGTGGTCGAGGATACCGACTACACCACCGATGACATAAAGAACGTGTTCGGCCCCAAGATCGCCCAGATCGTGGACGGACTCACCAAGATAGCCGGCGGCATATTCGGCGATAAGGCATCGGCCCAGGCCGAGAACTTCAAGAAGCTGCTGCTTACCATGAATGACGATATCCGCGTTATCCTCATAAAGATAGCCGACCGTCTTCATAACATGCGTACGCTGGACAGCATGCAGCCCCGCAAGCAGTACAAGATTGCAGGTGAGACACTGTACATCTATGCGCCCCTGGCCTACCGTCTGGGACTCAACCAGATAAAGACTGAACTTGAGGACCTGAGTTTCAAGTACGAGCATCCGGCCGAGTACAGGGACATCCAGGAAAAGCTGAACTTCTCACGCGAGGAGCTGAACAACATATACGACGAATTCACCGCCCCCATCACCGAGAAACTCGATGAGCTGGGCGTCAAGTACAAGATGTTCGGCCGTATCAAGTCACCCTACTCCATCTGGAAGAAGATGAACAAGAACAATCTTACTTTCGATGAGGTATATGACATCCTGGCTGTAAGGATAGTGTTCGACCCCACATCGCCCGATAAAGAGAAAAGCGAGTGCTTTGACATCTATCTGGCACTGACCAAGATATACAAGTCACACCCCGACCGTCTGCGTGACTGGCTCACCAACCCCAAGGCCAACGGTTATCAGGCCCTCCACGTGACCCTGATGAGTAACTCAGGCCAGTGGGTAGAGGTGCAGATCCGCAGCCGCAGGATGAACGACATAGCCGAGCAGGGTATCGCAGCCCACTGGAAATACAAGGACGGATCCTCTTATGAGGAGGACGAGACCGAGCTCACCCACTGGCTGGAGACCATCAAGGAGATACTCGAGGACCCCCAGCCGGACTCGATGGATTTCCTGGATACCATCAAGCTCAACCTCTATTCATCGGAGATATTCATATTCACCCCCAAGGGCGAACTTCGTACCATGCCTCAGGGCAGTACCGTGCTTGACTTTGCATTCACCATACACACCTTCATGGGCACCAACTGCATAGGTGCCAAGGTGAACCATAAGCTGGAGGCCATCAACTACGAGCTCAAGAGCGGCGACCAGGTTGAGATCCTCACCTCAAAATCACAGAAAATCAATCCCGAGTGGCTCGACTTTGTGACTACCGCCAAGGCCCGCGGCAAGATCAAGCAGATACTGCGCAAGGAGGAGCGTGCCAACCAGAAATTCGGCGAGGCCATATTCCATGAGTTCCTGGAGAAGGAGGATATGCAGATTGACTCCGACAAGATGGAACGCATATGCCGTCTTCACGGCATGAACAACCGTGACGAGCTTATGGTTGCACTCGGCCAGAAGAAGATCATACTGGGTGATGCCGAGCGTAATATTATAAAAGGTGAGAGTGAGAGCTGGTACCGCAGGTTCTGGTCATCGTTCTCATCGTCCTCATCGAAAGAGAAGGATAAGGAGAATTCCGATAGCAGCCAGTCAAACGTTGATGTAAAGAAGACACTCATCATCAACGATATGGATATGCACAAATACACGTTCGCACCCTGCTGCAACCCTGTTCCGGGCGATGCAGTGCTGGGCTTTGTCGATGAGAAGGGTCATATCACCATCCACAAGCGCAAGTGCGAGATGGCCAACAAGCTCAAGTCAGGCAAAGGCAACCGCATACTGACCGTGGAGTGGCAGATAGAGAACAGCCTGTTCCCCGTATCCATCTACATCAAGGGCCTGGACAGCATCGGCACGCTGAGCAAGGTCACCGAGGTCATATCGGGCAAGATGAACGTGAATATAAACAAGCTTGTGATTGAATCCAAGAAAGGACTCTTTGAGGGTACCATAAGCGTCATGGTCCACAGCCTGGGTGACGTGGATACCATTCAGAAAGAACTCAAGAAAATCAAGAATATCACAACGGTTGTCCGCAAGGAGGAGTAGCGTTAAGCTCATCGAGGATGGCCATAAGCTCCTCACGCACAGCCTTGAGACGCTCCACTACGTCATGTGAGTCCGTGGTGGTCTGCGGATTCTCCTTGATACGGGTCTTGGCACCTTTTATAGTCAGGGATTTCTCCTTAACCAGATGGTTCACCAGCTTTATCTGCTCAATATCCTGAGCGGTATAATGCCTCACACCTTTGGCGTTCTTCTTGGGAGAGATCTCCTTGAACTCCTTTTCCCAATAACGCAGCGTACTCTCGGGGATCTCAAGCATATCGGAGACCTCCTTGATAGAGTAATATTTCTTAAGGACCTTGTTGGGATTAAGTGCCATATCAGTCAAATACTTTACCGTGATTCTCAGCCAGATTTACCATCTCCTCGTACTGCTCGGCATCCAGGTCCATGAAATAGTAGTTGATGGGGTTCACGTCACTGTTACCCACAATTACCTCATAATGGACATGGGGACCCGTACTCTTTCCTGTCGATCCGGCCTTGGCTATCTCCTCGCTGCGAACCACCTTCTGGCCCTCCTTGACCAGTATCTTGCTCAGGTGGGCGTACCTTGTCTTGTAACCGTAGCCGTGGTCAATCTCAACCAGGTTGCCGAATCCGGTCTTCCATTTGGCATAAACCACCTTACCGTTACCCGTAGCATAGACAGGAGTACCGGTATCACATGCAAAATCCATTCCGTGATGGAAACGGCGTACGTGATATATGGGGTCATTACGCCATCCGTAACCGGAAGCCGTACGTTTGAGATCCTTGTTCGATACAGGCTGGATGGCAGGAATGCAGGCCAGCTTGTCCTCCTGCTCGCGTGACAGCTCCACCACCTCGTTGAAGGAACGGGTCTGCATATAGAGCTTCTTTTCGAGCATATCGACCTTCTGTGACGTGCTGATCACCAACTGGGCGTTGGAGAGGTCGTTGAGTTCAGCATAACGGTTAGTACCGTTAAATCCGGCCTGCCTTACGTTCTCGGGTACGGGATCGGCCTCAAGCAGCACACGGTAGAGGTTGTCATCGCGTTCCTCAATGTCATGGAGCACAAGCAGTGCGTCATCGACCTTACGTGAAAGCACGCGGTACTGGGACTGAAGACGGCTGTTCTCCTCTATGAGGTCACTCATCTGGGGAGTGCTGATGGCGAACCAGTAGATGATAAAGAATACTCCGCCCAGTATGACTGCCAGCAGCAGCCTCCACACCCAGGACATGAATCTCTGTCCTATGGTCGGGAATACCCTGCGGTAAACCCTGCGGTTCGGATCGTACTGATAGTAAACTTTTCTCATCTTAAGGATGCAAATTGCTGTTACACTATATTTAATAATGTGGCAACGCGCAAAAGTAGCGAAAAAGCATTACCTTTGCAAACCCAAACGCAAATAACACACTTAAGATATGATGACAGCAAAGGAAATACGTGATTCCTACAAGCGTTTCTTTGAGAGCAAAGGACACCTGATTGTCCCGTCAGCCCCTATGGTAGTCAAGGATGACCCCACACTTATGTTCACCAACGCCGGAATGAACCAGTTCAAGGATATCATTCTGGGAAACCGCGCCCCGCAGAGCCGTCGCGTAGCCGACTCGCAGAAGTGTCTGCGTGTAAGCGGCAAGCACAACGACCTGGAGGAGGTAGGTCACGATACCTACCACCACACCATGTTCGAGATGCTGGGTAACTGGTCATTCGGTGATTATTTCAAGAAGGAGGCCATCAGCTGGGCATGGGAGTATCTGGTCGATGTCCTCAAGCTCGACCCCAAGAACCTCTATGCTACTGTTTTTGAAGGCAGCAAGGAGGAGGGTCTGGAGCGCGACAACGAGGCTGCTGCCATCTGGGAGCAGTTCCTCCCCAAGGATCATATCCTGAACGGTAACAAGCATGACAACTTCTGGGAGATGGGCGACACAGGCCCCTGCGGTCCCTGCAGTGAGATCCACATGGACTCACGCTCCGATGAGGAGAAAGCCAAGGTACCCGGACGCGACCTGGTAAACAAGGACCATCCTCAGGTTATCGAGATATGGAACCTGGTGTTCATGCAGTTCAACCGCAAGGCTGACCACTCACTTGAGCCCCTGCCCGCCAAGGTTATCGACACCGGTATGGGTTTTGAGCGTCTGGTACGCACCCTGCAGGGCAAGCAGTCAAACTATGACACCGATGTATTCCAGCCCATCATCAAGGAGATTGGCAATCTCACCGGCAAGCAGTACGGAAAGGACGAGAAGACAGACATAGCCATGCGTGTTGTGGCTGACCACATACGTACCATCGCCTTCTCCATCACCGACGGTCAGCTGCCCTCTAACGCCAAGGCCGGTTATGTTATCCGTCGTATCCTGCGCCGTGCAGTACGTTACGCCTACACGTTCCTTGGCCAGAAGGAGGCTTTCCTCTACAAGCTTCTGCCCGCCCTCATAGAGAATATGGGTGACGCCTATCCCGAGCTCGGCGCCCAGAAGGTTCTCATAGAGAAGGTCATCATTGAGGAGGAGGAGTCATTCCTCCGCACCCTGGAGACCGGTATCAAGCTGCTTGACAAGGTTATGGCCGATGCCAAGGCAGCCAAAACAACTGTAATAAGCGGTGTGAACGCATTCACACTCTACGATACTTACGGATTCCCGCTTGACCTGACCGAACTCATCCTGCGTGAGAACGGCATGACCGTCAACATTGACGAGTTCAACGCCGAGATGGCCAAGCAGAAGGCCCGTGCCCGTAACGCCGCCGCCGTTGAGAACGGTGACTGGGTAGTTCTCAAGGAGGGCGAGACCGAGTTCGTAGGTTATGATTTCACTGAGTACGAGACCTCTGTACTGCGTTACCGCGAGGTTAAGCAGAAGAGCGGCGTCATATACCAGATAGTACTTGACAAGACTCCCTTCTATGCAGAGATGGGTGGTCAGGTAGGTGATACCGGCGTAATTGTAAGCGAATTCGAGACAATCGAGATTATAGACACCAAGAAGGAGAACGGACTCCCCATACATATCACCAAGAAACTCCCTGAGCATATGGATGCTCCCATGATGGCATGCGTGGACACCGACAAGCGTCGTGCCTGCGAGGCCAACCATACCGCCACCCACCTGCTCGACGAGGCTCTGCGTGAAGTGCTCGGCTCACATGTGGAGCAGAAGGGATCACTCGTAACACCCGACGGACTCAGGTTTGACTTCTCTCATTTCCAGAAGGTGACCGATGAGGAACTGCGTCAGGTTGAGCGTCTGGTCAATGAGAAGATCCGCGAGGACCTGCCCCTGCAGGAGCATCGTGACCTTCCTATCGAGGAGGCCAAGAAGCTCGGTGCCATAGCACTCTTCGGTGAGAAATACGGCGACAAGGTCCGCGTGGTACAGTTCGGCAACTCCATAGAGTTCTGCGGCGGTGTTCACGCCTCCTCAACCGGTCGTATCGGTATGTTCAAGATCACATCGGAGAGCTCAATCGCTGCCGGTGTACGCCGTATCGAGGCCATCACCGGTGAGGCAGTCGAGAATATGGTTGCTTCACTCCAGGATACCATCGGCTCTCTCAAGGCCCTGCTGCCCGGCGCATCACTTGAGGCATCGGTCAAGAAGGCTATTGACGAGAACGCTTCACTCAAGAAACAGCTTGAGGAGTTCCAGAAGGAGAAAGCCGGCCAGCTCAAGGGCAATCTGATTGCTCAGGCAAAAGACATAAACGGTGTAAAGGTTATCAGCGCAGTCATATCAGCATCGGCCGCAATGGCTAAGGATCTGGTATTCGGCATACGCGGTGAACTTACCACAGGCACTATCGTAATCATCGGCAGCCAAGAAGCCGGCAAGCCCATGCTTACCGTCAGCGTCAGCGATGACCTCACATCACGCTTCAACGCAGGCCAGATGGTTCGCGAGGCAGCCAAGCTCATCCAGGGCGGTGGTGGCGGCCAGCCCCACTTTGCTACAGCCGGCGGCAAGAATGCCGAGGGGTTATCTGCGGCTGTGGAAAGCCTGATAAAACAAATTGAGAATTGAGAATTGAGAATTGAGAATTGAGAATTAATACGCAGAACCTGCGTAATAGCCCGCGACATTAAAAAAGGTTCGGAAAATCTTTCCGAACTTTTTTTATAATTCTCAATTTTCAATTCTCAATTCTCAATTTGCTCATTCCGGCCAGTTAACCAGGTAAACCGTCTGCGTAGCGCGTGTCACCGCCGTATAGAGCCATCGGTAATAATCCTCGTCCCGGCCATCTTCCGGCACGAATCCCTGGTCAATAAAGATATTCTTCCATTGACCGCCCTGCGCCTTATGACAGGTAACCGCATAGGCGTATTTGATCTGCAGTGCATTGAAATGGGGGTTCTCCCTCAGTTTCTTCATCTTCTCCTTACGGGTAGGAATCTCCTCGTAGTCCTCCATGACTGAGTTGAACAGTTTGTCGCTCTCCTCCTTGGTCAGTGACGGAGACTCGCTGTGAAGCGTGTCGAGCATGAGCGTGACATCCATCTCCAGGTCCCCGTAATCCGGAAGCGAGATGACAGCGTCCTCAAACCGGAATCCGTACATCTCCCGCTGGCGGCGTACCCTGCGTATGACTGCTATGTCACCGTTGGCTATGAACGAGGGTATGTTGGAATAAGAGTCCGCGTCATCATCGGTCATAAGACGTTCGGTCCAGTAGTAATTGTTCTTGACAATCATTATGCTGTCACCGCGGTTGAGTTCGTCCTCACGGTCCAGTATGGTATTCCTGATTCCGTTGTTATATATGATGGCACGTTTGTTGGAGCGGCACAGCACCATGGTCTCGTCTATGCCGTCACGGCTGTAACAGCCGCTGATGGCCTCTATAAGGTCACTACCCGATATCCTTACAACATCCTTGAAACCGTCCAGCCTGAAACGGAACATACCCGGCATGTCAGGGCGGACGGCAAACTCACGCAGCGCAGTGGCGTTGCTCAGTATTCCCGACTCCTGCATCTGACGCATGACTGTCTCAAGACAGAACTCCGATACGTTGAGCCCGTAAGCTGAGAGCATCTGGGCGGACAGTCCGGGGCTGTCAGTCTCGCCCACGGGAGGCAGCTGAGCCTGGTCACCGAGCATGAGCAGACGGCAGTCCTTTCCAGCATACACATAGCTTATCAGGTCATCGAGCAGACGTCCCGTGCCGAACATGGAGCCCGAAAGACCCTCATTCGATATCATGGAGGCCTCATCGACCAGGAACAGGGTGTGTTCATGCAGGTTACGGTCCAGTTGGAAGGAGCCCACATCAAGTATGGATTTCTGACGGTATATCTTCTTGTGTATGGTGCAGGCGGGAAAACCCGACGTGTTGGAGAACACCTTGGCGGCACGTCCGGTTGGAGCCATAAGTACCACACGGCGGTTATGCTTTACCAGAGTGCGGACAAGAGCGCTTACTATGGCAGTCTTTCCGGTTCCGGCGTAACCCTTAAGAAGGAACACCTGTCGGGGAGCCGTCTCACTCATGAAAGAGGCAAGCCTGTTGATGGCCAGAATCTGTTCGTGAGTAGGCTCAAAGGGGAATTCCTGCGCAATATCCTGAAAAAGAGGAGCAATCATCACACTCAAAAGCAAAAAAATGTTGTTTTATGGATAAATACGGATAATTGTTCTATTTTTGCGATGCGAAAATAAATAAAAACATCCGATATGAAAAAACTCGTAAACGTTCTTCTTACACTCTGCATTGTAGCACTTTTGTACATTGTTGTAGAAAGCATTATGAACCCCATCAGATTTGCGGAGGAGAAGGATAGACGTGACCAGGCTGTCATTGAGCGTCTGAACGACATCCGCAATGCACAGATGGAGTACAATCATTTGAACGGCAAGGGTTACTGCGACAACTTTGATACACTGGCAGAGTTCATCAGAACAGCCCAGCTTCCTATCGTAAAGAAGGTTGGTGAGCTCACTGATAACCAGCTCGAGAACAACTGGACTGAGAACAAGGTCCTGACTCTCTATGCAAAGGCTCGTTCAGCTGAGATTGAGGCAGCCAAGCTTTCAGGCCGCAGAGCAGCCAACAAGAAGATTGAGGCCGATACCCTCTGGCAGCAGGCTGAGAGAGAGGGCTTCATCAAGATACTTGAAGATGGCACCAAGGAGTTCCTGTTCAGCCGTGAGACTGCATGGGTAAGCCTTTACGACTCTCTCTATCACGGCAGAATCGATCCGGACTCACTCCGTTATGTTCCTTTCAGCAACGGCAAGGAGTTTGAGTTGACAACATCAGTAGACAGCTCAAAGATCGGTATACCCACATACGGCTTCGAGGCAAAGGTTCTGTTCGTAGACTACCTCGGCGAGACCAGCGAGAATGGCGGACTTGACAAGCAGGAGATCATCAACCTCCTCGAGGATTGCGACGACCGCGGCCGCTATCGTGGTCTTAAGATCGATAACAACTCAGGTAACTGGGAATAATAGATACCTTGCGAGTAATAAGCGGTATATACAAACACAGAAGGTGGGACGCGCCTAGAACATTCAGTGCACGTCCCACCACTGATTTTGCCAAGGAGAGCCTGTTCAACATCCTTGCCAACAGGATTGACCTGGACGGAGCCACCGCCCTGGACCTGTTCTCCGGCACCGGCAGCATAAGCATAGAACTTGTATCCAGAGGTTGTTCACATGTGGTAAGCGTGGAGAAGGAGCCCGCCCACTACAACTTCATATGCAAGGTCATGGATACGGTCCAGACCAAGAACTGCCTTCCCGTCAAGGGCGACGTATTCAAATACATTGCAGGCTGCAGCACGCAGTTTGACTTTATCTTTGCCGACCCTCCCTATCAGTTGGAGAACATAAGCGAGATACCTGACCTTATTTTTGACGGAAACCTGCTTGCCCCCGACGGTATATTCGTCCTGGAGCATGGCAGCAAGAACAACTTCGCGGATCACCCGCGTTTCACCGACATGAAAGTGTACGGTTCAGTACACTTCTCTTTCTTTAAATAGGATTACGCATAGCTCTGCGAGCCTGACGGGTACCGAACACATTGGCGCGCAGTATGAAGTGGAGCATGATATAGCTGTGTATATCATTGTTCTTGGTATCGGTACGTCCTGTGGTGGAGACCGTACGGGTCACGTTGGTCTCATCATTCAGTATATCGTAATACTGAATCTGGAGTGTTCCGGCGTTTCCGCGCAGGAAACTGATTGACGCATTGGCGTTCCAGATAAGGTCATCACGGTTATAGGAGCCGCTGTAACCGCGACGGCTCTGCATGGTAATATCGGTACCTATGTTTACGTTCCTCCAGGGAAGGCGGGCATTGGCACGTCCTCCGTAGCTGAAGGTGTAGGTATCCATATTTCCGTTCTGACGCATGCTGTTCTCGGAGTGGTTGTAGGTGAACCTTCCGTTGGCGGTTATCTCAAGCCAGTCGGTACGGTATGTGACCGATGCATTCTCACCCGCCGTCACGCTCTCGGTGGTACTCAGTACCGCGCCTCCGTTACCCGCGGTCACCCTGCTGTTTATGCTACCGGTTCTCATATAACTCTCCTGATGACGGAACGAACCGTTGGCAGTGGTGGAGTAACGCCACTTGGAGTTGGGGATGGTCTGGTTGTAGGTCAGATTGAATGACGAGCTCCAGTTGGTCCAGAATCCCTCCATGTTCTGGGGTTGGGTCATGGATATGCCGGTCACAGGGTCATAGTCCGTTTTCTGCGATATGTTACGCAGAGAGTTCTCCAGCGACCAGCGTATGTTGATGGTCTTCTGGGTCTCCTGGATATAATCCTGATAGTTCAGTTCAAGGGTGTTACGGAGTGTAGGCAGCAGGCCAGGATTACCTTTCCTGATATTAAGGGGGTTGCTTATGGAGTCCGTGATATCCATCATATCCTCCATGCTGGGCTGGCTGGTGTTGGTGCGCAGGCTTACCTGGAGGCTGCGCTGACGGTTGAACCTGTAGCGGTAATTCAGCGAGGGGCTCCAGTTATAGACTACACGTGAGGTATCGCCTATGACACGGCCCATATACTGGAAATTATCCATCCCGGTATACTGAGGCATGAAGTTCACGCCTATGTTCAGGTTGTGGTTGTTCCTGTTGTAACGGAACTGCAGCGTGAGCGTGTGGTTGCGTGTTATGTTGGTGGCGGTACGGCTCAGCTCGCTGTTACGGTACTGCTGCAACTCGTAAGGAAGGTACCAGTCATCCTCCCAGTCATCATAACGGTCGCCCTGTGAAGGCAGCACGTAGGTCTCACGGTTGGTGTTGCGGCGGCTCACCTGTATCTGATAGCTCAGCTGAATGTTACCGCGGCCTGAGTCAATCGGCTCGCTCCACATGATACGTCCGGATATGTTGCTGTTGTCGGTAGGACTCACGTTATAGCGGTTCATGACAGTGTCACGGGTATGCATCTGATAATAGATCTGACTGGAGTGCGAGTAACTGTCATTGGTACCCTTGGTCACGTTGAACGTCATACGTGCAGTGAAGTTACGACCCTGGTCATTGAACCGTTTGTTGAACTGGAACTCACCGCCCACCTGGTTGTTGCCCGTCTCGCTGTGGTTGGCGCTCATCTGTGAGTTTACGCCTATGGAGTCAAGCATCTCCGGGGTGAGTGAGGTATACTCGTCAAGGATGTTGACCATATCGGTCGCTACATAGGGATCCGTGTTGAAGGTCACCGATCCGCTCGCAGAGTTACTGTGGTTACGGCTTATCTGGAAACTGGGACGGAATATGATGTTGATTGACGAATCCCGATTCCACTCCAGACGGAACTCACCGTTCACGCTGCCGTTACCGCTGTTGCTGTTGGAGCGGTTGTTACGGAATGAGGCCGATGCATAATCGGTCACGAACGTCTCTGACTCCGATTCGCTTACCGAGCGTGACGAGGTGCCGTTAAACCGCACGTTACCTCCCACCACCAGCGGGTACTCGTTACGGCGGTGCGGCAACGGGTCTCCTATGTTCTTGGCAAAGTTCACACCTATCTGGGTGTTGTAGCTAACACCATTGCCTCGGCCTGAGTTCTGTGTATTGGCGTTGACGGAGAGCTGTGTGTTGGCCTGGAAACGGTTGAGCGTGTATCGGCCCGAATAGAGGTATTTTATCCAGTCGCCGTAGTCGTTCTTGCCCACCGGCTTTCCTATGCCTCCGTCTATATTATGGAGCCAGCCGTTACGCATATTGGGTTTTATCTCCAGATCCATTACCGTCTCATCCTCACCGTCATCGATGTTGGTTATACGGGCCAGGTCACTCTGGCGCTGATAGGTCTTGATACGGTGTATTATATTGACCGGAAGGTTCTTGGTTGCCATCTGACGGTCATTGCCGAAATACTCCTGACCGTCAACAAGGATTCTCGATACCGTACGGCCGTTCACCGTGATGCCGCCGTTCTCATCGACCTCCACGCCGGGAAGACGCTTTAACAGCTCCTCCAGGACAGAGCCCTCGGGTACACGGAAAGCGTTCACGTTGAACATCAGTGTGTCATCGACCACCTGTGTAGGCGGCATGGCCTCCTCAATGACCGCCTCGGCCAGCATGATGCTCGTCTCATACATACGGAACACGCCCAATGCCCTCTCACGGTCATCCTTTATTATCTTGAAACTGAAATCCAGGGGAGTGTAACCCATAAAGGAGTAACGCAGCATGTACTCTCCTACGGGTACCTTTTTTATATTGAACCAACCCTCATTGTCCGATATGGTTCCGTATACGAATGTGGTGTCAGGGAGTTCATAGAGCTGTACGGTAACCTGAGGCATGTTATCCTGGGTGGAGCCGTCTATGAGGTGACCGTTTACGTTTGCCTTACCTGTCAACTTGGACTTCTCCTTGGTCTCGCTGCGCTGGGCTGAACTCAGCGAAGGGACAAGAAGTGACAAGATGGTTAGTAACAGGATGACTCTCTTCATAAAACAGGTTTTGTAACTTTTTGACTCAACACCTGTGATATGGTTTAATTTGTTGTAAGCCGCAACAATTGTATTACCTTTGTATATTATGCAACAGGAATTCTCCGATATACTGGCCAAGGCGCTTGAGGATGAAGCACTCGCTCA
>JBGURN010000080.1:0-1624 GCA_045131955.1 Bacteroidaceae bacterium | reverse complement strand
TTATGGGTAAACAACTGTTTCTGGGCCGTATTTACCTCTGACTGAAGGTTTACAGTCCCGCAGTCCTCACCGTCAATAAAGACGCGCATCCGGCCATATTCCGGCCCTGTTGGGGCAATCAGGGAAACTTTCTTGCCATTGAAGCCGGCTTTCCAGGAATCACCTTCAACGGAGGTGATATACAAGTCGTTGTTGAAATGTTCGGCGCCAGTGTTGCAAACGCGGTCCCAGCCCACAGTGGACACTCCAGGATCATCGTCATTGAACCAACCTTTGGTATGGGTTATTTCAAGGACCTTGAAACCTCCTGCAAGATCGCTGTCCTGGATATCGCACTGAATCTTTCCAAGACGGCGGACCTTGATGACCAGGCCATCAGGCGTCTGCTTGAAACGGAAGCGGGCTTTCCTGTCGCCAAGGAGCCTTATCTTCTTGACCTTGCCTACAGACGGAGCATTGGAGGCCAGCGGGGCAAGGGTAATGTCTTCTCCGTTCCAATCGATCAGTGTTACATATATGCGGCCATTGTTCCTGGTATAGATGTAGTGTTCGTCCCCCCAGGTATCGAATGGCCTTGAACCATAGACGGCAACGCCATTAACATCTAGCCACCGGCCAATGTCCTCGCATATCTGTCGCGCCTCAGGATCTATGTTGCCTCTCCCCCTCTGGGTTATGTTCAGCAGCAGGGATCCGTTCCTGGAGACGTTTTGCATCAGCCTCAGGATGATTTCAGAGGCGGGGCGATAAGGAACGCCCGCCTTGAAATGCCATTCCTGGAGGCTGACCTCAGTCTGGAAAGGGAAAGCCATGATATCATCTTCAGTGAAGAACTCCGTGCTCTTTACAAGGCTGCGGTCAACAAGGGGAAGCAACTCCGGATTGTTCTGGAAACTGTCATACCTGCCGCCCACGCCTTTCATGGTAGCAACGACCTGGCGCCTGCCTTCAGTACGCTTGTCGGCAATATTGTAATAGTTTTCCAATATCTGGGTCGTAAGCCGGCCCAGGCCCATGTTGACGCCAAGATCTATCTGGGAATCCCCTGCGTGTTCGTCAAAATATATCATGTCAGGCTGATACTTGCGGATGGCGTCATCAACGCGCCACATGAACTGGTCCGCAAAGGGTGTATCCAGGGAGTTGCGCCCATCGTGGTGCTCAGGGCCATACAGATCCACAGGGTCCATACCTTCCCACCATTTGCCTTTGCCATCCTCTTTTGTCTGCAGCGCATCGTATGGGATACCGGCATATGGGCCGTTTCTGTCGCTTCTGTAGCGTACGGGCATAAACTGGCCGTAGGTCCTGGCCGGAGTGGCGTGGAAACCTATCCCAAACGGCATGTCATACTTGGCCGCAACATCTTTCCATATACCAACAATATCTTTATGAGGGCCTACGTTGACCGAATTCCAAGGCTGATAGGCGGAATCCCAGCAGTCAAAGTTGTCATGATGGTTTCCCATCGCCACAAAATACCTTGCGCCCATACGCACGTATAATGCCATAAGGTCCTCGGGGTCCCATAGGTCAATGATCCAGTCATTGCAGATATCCTTGTAACCATATTCTGACGGATGGCCATAATGCTGCAGATGATAATTGTACTGTTCACGGCCCT
>JBGURN010000079.1:0-8418 GCA_045131955.1 Bacteroidaceae bacterium | reverse complement strand
CATTATGATCAGGTCGGCGTAGTTGCTTACCATCATGATGGTGTCCTTGAGGGTCTCGCCTTTTGACGAGCTGGTCGTGGCGGCATCGGAAAAACCGATTACACGGCCGCCCAGACGGTTCACCGCAGTCTCGAAACTAAGCCTTGTCCTGGTCGAAGGCTCAAAGAAAAGGGTCGCTACAATTTTCCCGTCCAGAATCTTGCTGTTGGGGTTCGCCTCGAACTTGGCCGCATGGCCTAAGAGCCAGAGAATGTCCTCTCTGTCAAGCCCTTCGAGTGATATCAGACTTCTGCCTGTTTGGTCCATTTGCGTATAGTTTGTTCGGGAGTCCAAAATTACTAATAAAATACCAACTACAGGAGCGCTTGTTCATAACTTTATTTAAATACCTATTTTTTGTGGCAAGTGTTTCCGCATTACATTGTTTTTATGCTAAATTTGTAGGATAAAGTGCAACAATTTCCGGGCTGTTCCGGAGATTCAAATAGGAGTAAAAATTGAAATGAGCAAGACATTCAAGCGTATCATACTGGGACTGTGGCTTTTGTTTGTTGTAGGAATCCTCTCCATATACCTTTTCTTTACCGGCATCGCCAAGGGCTGGATAGGTAATACCCCTTCGGTCGAGGATCTTGAAAACCCCATTGATAAATTCGCTACCCAGATAATCTCTTCCGATGGTGTGGTCCTGGGTACGTTCGCATATACTTCCGATAACCGCGTTTGGGTCAATTTCGATGAGCTCTCACCGTATCTGGTAAAGGCTCTTCTGGCCACTGAGGACGTGCGTTTTCAGGAGCACTCCGGAATAGACCTCAAGGCTTTGGTGAGAGCCATAGTCAAGCGTGTCATACTGCAGCAGCGCAGCGCCGGCGGCGGCAGTACCCTGACTCAGCAGCTGGCCAAGCAGCTCTATACCGAGCATGTGGCCCGCGGAACGGTACAGCGCGCCCTGCAGAAACCTATAGAGTGGGTGGTGGCAGTCAAGCTGGAGCGCTACTATACTAAAGAGGAGATCATGACCCTCTATCTGAACAAGTATGACTTTGTACACCATGCAGTAGGTATCTACACGGCATCGAACACCTATTTCGGCAAGCACCCTTCAGAGCTGAACGCCGAGGAGGCAGCCACAATGGTAGGCATGCTTCAGAATGCATCGCGTTTCAACCCCAAGTCACATCCGCAGAGGTCACGCGAGCGTCGTAACGTGGTGCTCTCACAGATGGAGAAGGCTGGATTCCTGACTGAGGCGCAGAGAGACTCGCTTCAGCAGACCGATATCGTCCTGAACTTCCATGAGGTAGACCAGAAGGCCGGCCAGGCTACTTACCTTAGGGAACTCCTGCGCGTGAGACTCTACGAGAAAAAGCCCGATCCCAAGAATTATACAGCCAGCTGGCGTAAGCAGCAGTTCTATGAGGACTCGCTCGATTGGGAGAACGATCCCCTGTTCGGATGGTGCAACAAGAACTTCAAGGAGAACGGTGAACCCTATAACCTCTATACCGATGGCCTCAAGATTTATGTGACCATCGACTCCCGTATGCAGCGTTATGCCGAGGAGGCTATGGCGGCACAGCTTCAGGATTACCTGCAGCCTGATTTCTTTAAGGCCAAGAAGAATATAAAGACGGCTCCCTATACCAGTAATATATCGGCCGAACAGGCTCGTAAGATGCTTGAGGACGGTCTGCTGAATGCCGGTTACAGGCGTCTCCAGAACAATGGCGTCTCCATGGATTCGCTGCGTAAGATATGGAACACACCCCGTGAGATGGAGTTGTTCACATATGACGGTTACGTGGATACCGTGCTCACTCCCATGGATTCCATCCGTTACATGAAACACTACCTGCGTTCAGGATTCATGTGCATGGAACCCAAGACCGGATTTGTGAGGGCTTACGTGGGCGGACCTGACTACCGTGCCTTCCAGTATGATATGGTACATACCGGCCGCCGTCAGGTGGGTTCTACCATGAAACCCTATCTTTACTCGCTTGCCATGGAGAGCGGTTATTCGCCCTGTGACCAGGTGGTGAACCAGCCTCAGACCATACTTACCGAGTCAGGTCAGATATGGCAGCCCAAGGATGACGGCAAGACCATGCTGGGTCAGCTGGTTACCCTCAAGTGGGGTCTTTCACGCTCCAACAACAACATCACCGCATATCTCATGAGTCAGCTCAGCCCATATTCGTTCGTGGACCTGCTTCATGAGTTCGGACTGCGCAACCAGGCCATCGAACCTGTGCTCTCACTCTGTCTGGGCACCTGTGACGTATCGGTCGAGGAGATGGTCAGCGCATATACTACATTCGTGAACCACGGCATCCGCGTGAGTCCGCTTTACGTTTCGCGCATTGAGGACTCTGAGGGTAATGTCCTGGCTCAGTTCTCGGCACGCTCGCATGAGGTTATCAGCGAGACATCGGCCTATAAGATGATTGACATGATGCGCGCCGTGGTGAACGAGGGAACAGGAACACGTCTGCGTGTCAAGAGCCTCTTCCCGAACTTCTACACCGTAGACTGCGCCGGCAAGACCGGTACCACCGATAACCACTCCGATGCATGGTTCATGGGTTACACCCCTGACCTGGTAGCCGGATGCTGGGTTGGAGGTGAGGACCGTGACATACACTTTGATGACATGGACCACGGACAGGGCGCCCATGCGGCTTTGCCTGTGTTCGGCAAGTTCATGGATAAGGTCTATGCCGACTCCGTTAATCTGGGTTACTCGCCCAGCGCCCGCTTTGACATCCCCGAGGATTTTGATCCGTGCGCCGACGGCATGAACCCCCAAGGTGAAATACTCGATAACATATCTATAGAGACATTCTGATGGAATTTGCAGCAATCATTCCTGCCCGATACGCATCCACACGTTTCCCTGCCAAGCCCCTGGCCATGCTGGGCGGCAAGCCTGTGGTGATACGTGTCTGCGAGCAGGCTAAAAAGGTTTTTGACCACGTGTTCGTGGCAACCGATGACGTCCGTATATTCGATGCGGTCAAGGAGGGCGGTTTCACACCCGTCATGACCCGTGAGGATCATAAGAGCGGCACCGACCGTTGCTATGAGGCATTCATGAAATGCGGTGTCAAGGCCGATGTGGTAGTAAACATACAGGGTGACGAGCCGTTCATACAGCCGTCACAGCTCATGACCATAAAGAGCCTGTTCGACAGCCCCGAGACCGACATAGCTACACTGGTAAAGCCGTTCCCGGCCGATACCCCCTTTGAGAAGGTCGCCAACCCCAACAGTCCCAAGGTCGTTGTCGACGACAACTGGAACGCTCTCTATTTCAGCCGTAGCGTGATTCCCTATCTGCGAGGCATACCTGAGAACGAATGGCCCTCACGTCATACCTACTACAAACATATCGGCCTATATGCTTTCAGGGCCAATGTGCTGGAGGAGGTTACACGTCTTGAGCAGGCTCCGCTTGAGAAAGCCGAGAGCCTTGAGCAGCTTCGCTGGCTCTCCGCAGGTTATAGGATCAAGGTCGGTGTGACCGATGTGGAGACCATAGGTATAGATACACCCGATGACTTGGCTGCCGCCGAGCGTTTCCTTAAGGAGCATTCGCTATGAGGATAGTAAAGTCGGTATGCATAATGACTCTTGCGCTGGTTTCAACCACGGGAGCTTGGGCTCGCGGAGCCCAGGACAGCACCCGGATCGAGCGCAAAAACCGTTATGTGTTCAGTGACGGTTCCGTATATACCGGTACGCTCAAGTTGCGTAAACCTTCGGGGACCGGCCGTACGGAGTATGTCAACGGTGATGTTTATGAAGGGGCATATGAGAAAGGAGTGCGTCATGGTGTAGGCATCTGCCATTACGCCAACGGAGACCTCTACCTTGGATTCTGGTCGGGTAATGTGAGGTCGGGCGAGGGCGAGCTCCAGTATACATCGGGCGATGTCTATAAAGGAGACTGGGATCACGATGTCCGTGACGGAAAAGGCGTATATCTCTGGGCCGATGGGTCCTACTACTCAGGCGAGTGGGAGAACGGCAAGCGTCAGGGCACGGGAACCATGTGCTGGTGTGACAGCTCCGAGTACAAGGGCTCCTGGGAGAACGGCCTCCGTGCAGGACACGGTGAATACCGCAGCGCGGATTACAGTTACACAGGTGGCTGGAAGGATGACCGTGAGAACGGAAACGGAACCTGCACCATGTCCAACGGTGACACCTACAAGGGACAGTTCCGTAACGGAGCCATAACCGGAAACGGAGAGTATACCTTTGCCAACGGTGACAGGTATAAAGGCACTCTGAGCAACGGACTGGCCGAGGGTAAGGGTGTTTTCACCTGGGCCGACGGTTCCGTCTATGACGGAGAGTGGAAAGATAACCGCCGTGAGGGGACAGGCCGCATGGTCTGGGCCAACGGTGACAGCTACTACGGAGAGTGGCTGGAGGACAAACCCTGGGGCGAGGGCTCCATGAGCCTGGCCGACGGAACCAAGTTCAGGGGCACGTTCGTGAACGGCCTGGTAGACGGCAAGGGTGAGGTCGTGGAGTCCGATGGTACCCGCCTGGAGGGTATGTTCAAGGATGGATTCCGCTCAGGCACATTCGTGGTGAAGGATAAATCAGGAAAACAGATAAGAACAATAGTATATTGAACTATGATACTCGATACACTTGACAGACTTGACAGCTACAGCTACCTGAGTCCCCTCATGGGCAAGGTGACGGAGTTTTTCCGTAACACTGACCTGGAGACCTTGGAGCCTGGCCGTATCGTGCTGCAGGGTGACGACCTTTTTGTCAACGTGAACCGTCAGGACGCTCAGCGTCGTGAGGAGGTTCCCATCGAGGCACATCGGGATTATATCGACATCCAGGTGCCCATATCATGTGACGAGGAGATGGGTTATATATCATCGGCCCATATGCCTGAACCGTCGGTTCCCTACAACGCTCAGAAAGATGTGGCATTCTATCCGGGACTTTGCGACACATACCTGAACGTAAGGAGAGGGATGTTCGTGGTATTCTTTCCCGGCGAGGGCCATGCCCCTGCCATTACTGAGTCCGGAATTGTAAAAATTGTAGTCAAGATTAGAAAGTCATGATGAAGATTATAGAGAATGACCCCTGGCTGACACCCTATACAGGTGCCATTGAAGGCCGGCATGACCACGCCCTGTGGCGTGAGAACAGTCTGACCGGCGGTAAGATGAGCCTCACGGATTTCGCCTCAGGCTATCTCTATTACGGTCTTCAGCACGGCAAAGGCGAGTGGGTGTTCCGGGAGTGGGCTCCCAATGCCACACAGATATACCTTATAGGTGATTTCTCAAACTGGGAGGAGCAGGAGCGGTTCAGTCTCAAACGTATCAATGACGCCGGTGACTGGGAGGTCCGCATACCTATAGGCGTGATTCGTCACGGTCAGCACTACAAGATGCGCGTCAAATGGCAGGGCGGTCAGGGTGACCGTATCCCGGCCTGGTGCCGCAGGGTGGTGCAGGACCAGCAGTCGCACATATTCTCCGCCCAGGTTTGGGATCCCGAGAAGGAGTACAGTTTCCGTCACAGGAATTTCAAGCCCAAGAAGGATCCTCTGCTCATATACGAGTGCCATGTGGGTATGGCTCAGGAGCGTGAGGGCGTGGGCACTTACATAGAATTCAAGGATAATGTCCTGCCTCGCGTAAAGGCGGCCGGATACAACTGCATTCAGGTCATGGCCATCCAGGAGCATCCTTATTACGGAAGCTTCGGCTACCATGTCTCCAGTTTCTTTGCGCCGTCGTCAAGGTTCGGCACGCCGGAGGAACTCAAGGAGCTGATCGATACCGCACATGGCATGGGCATATCGGTCATAATGGACCTGGTACACTCGCACTCGGTCAAGAACGAGTATGAGGGACTGGGTAACCTGGCGGGTGATCCCAACCAGTATTTCCTGCCCGGTGACCGTCATGAGCACTCAGCGTGGGGCTCCCTCTGCTTTGACTACGGCAAGGATCAGGTGCTTCATTACCTGCTCTCCAACTGCAAGTACTGGATGGATGAGTTCCGTTTTGACGGATTCCGTTTTGACGGCGTGACCTCCATGCTCTATTACAGCCACGGACTGGGTGAGGCGTTCTGCAACTATGACGACTATTTCAACGGCCATCAGGATGATGACGCCATCTGCTACCTGATGCTCGCCAACCGTCTTATACACCAGTTCAACCCCAACGCCATCACGATAGCCGAGGAGGTGAGCGGCATGCCCGGTCTGGCAGCCCCCTTTGAGGATGGCGGATACGGTTTTGACTACCGTCTGGCCATGAATATTCCAGACTACTGGATCAAGACCATCAAGGAAAAGAAAGATGAGGACTGGTCCATGGCCGGCATATTCTGGGAGGTGACCAACCGCCGCAAGGATGAGAAAACCATATCGTACGTAGAGAGTCACGACCAGGCTCTGGTAGGTGACAAGACAGTCATTTTCCGCCTTATCGATGCCGATATGTACTGGCACTTCACCAAGGACGGAGGCAATGATGTGACATCGAGGGGAATAGCTCTCCATAAGATGATACGACTCGTGACTGCATCGACCATAAACGGTGGATACCTGAACTTTATGGGTAATGAGTTCGGGCACCCCGAGTGGATCGATTTCCCGCGTGAGGGTAACGGCTGGAGCCATAAATACGCCCGTCGTCAGTGGAGTCTGGTCGATAACCGGGAACTCTCGTATTCATGGCTGGGTGATTTTGACCGTGCCGTCATGAGACTTCTCGGATCAGTAAAGAACTATCAGGACAAGGAGGTGGTGGAGTATTGGCATAACGACTCCGACCAGGTGCTGGCGTTCGGACGTGGCGATTTGGTGTTCGTGTTCAACTTCAACCCCACACGTTCGTTCTCTGATTACGGTTTCCTGGTACCGCGCGGCTCATACCGTACCGTACTTGATACCGATGACCTGGAGTTCGGCGGTTACGGCCGTGTGGATGACAAACTGGAGCACTTCACCCTTATGGATCCACTATATAAGAAGGTACGTAAGGAGTGGCTCAAGCTCTATCTGCCCGCACGTTCGGCTTTAGTACTGAAAAAGGTGAGACGAAATGGAAAAACAGTATTGTGACAAGTGTGACCGGTGGATTTGCGGAATCCTGTTCTGCTCGTTCACCTTCTGCTGGCTGTTCTTCTTCCAGAAGGACCTTGTATGCTCAGCCTGTAACAGAGCCCTCTTTGACGGGGAGTGTGTGGCTACCCCCATGTCTTACTATCATCTCACCCTGACGTTGGTAGTGACTGCACTTGCCATGTTCTTTGTCCTTCCGGGTAAGACCATCCTCGGATTCAGACGCGGCCTCTATGCCTGCAACTATATTTTTTCAGCACTGTTCCTGGGCATAGTGACAGGATATGACGGCGATTCCGTATTCGGCCAGAACTATCTCCAGTGGATACTTGTGGCTGCATTCTCCCTGCTGCTTCTCACCGTAAGCAAGATCATATCGAACGTACCCAAGTCCAGCTACAACTCACAGGCACGCTCGCTTATGGGCAATTTCCTTATCATGACACTGCTGTTCTCCATGATAGCCTATCTGAGTAATGTCGATGAGAATTTCCACCGTCGTCTGCGCATGGAGTACCTCATGTATGAGGCCGATTATGAAGGAGTCCTTAAGGTCGGGGCCGATGAAGAGGAGACCGATACATATATTGACCTTCTACGTGCCAAAGCCATGCTCTCCGTCCACGTCCGTTCCAACCCGGAGGGTAGCGGGATAGGGGATAACCTGTTCTCATACCGTATGGCCAGTGTCAGCACTCTTTCAGACTCACTCAAGGCTATGCAGTCCGATCAGGCTATGCTCGCATCATTGCTTCTTGACTGTGACCTGGCTGCATTCTCGGATAGTATCAGGATTGAATCCTACTCCGTCATGCCCCGGTATTACATGGAGGCTCTGATCCTTTCCTCCGATACCATAGCCAGTCAGAGATTCCCAGATCAGTATGCCGCCGGTAAGGCTACCTATGACGAGTTCCTGCAAGCACTCGAACCAGTCCGTAGCGAACCTCTTCGCTATCAGGCCAACAGCACCTTCATCAAGTACGGCAAGACCTACTTCTGGTACTACACCTTCCACAAATAATCATTAGGCCTTTAATTCAATTATTTTCTTTGATATTATTATTTGTCGGTATTATCTTCCTGACAATCCCAAGATCTCATATAATAATTACCTTTTGTATCAAGTACGTCTGAATAGTTCCCACATTCATCATATAATATACCGAAAAATGACCTATCGTCGTAATCAAATAATACGTCTAGTGGCTCTTTGATAATTTCTGAAGAAATGTCTTTTCGTTTTCGTAGAGAATCTAAAGCTGTATCATAGTTCCTGCCTATTATTCCTATAT
>JBGURN010000078.1:0-9320 GCA_045131955.1 Bacteroidaceae bacterium | reverse complement strand
CTGTTGAGTGTGGCCTCCTTATATACTACAGGGCGGATATCGACCGCAGCCAGCATCTCCGTTGACTCACGGAGTTCCACATCCAGCACCGTCTCGCGGGCGCCGGTAACAGCCACCTCCTTGAATACTGCCGATTCATAACCCAGACTGCTTACCTGAACGGTGTGTCGGCCCAAGGCGGCATTCTCCATTATAAACTGACCGTTTGCATCGGCCGCGCAACCCTTATCTTCGCCAACAAGGAGTACTGTTGCAAACGGGATAGGCTCGGTTGTCACGGCATCCCTTATGGTGCCGCGGATGATCTGTGCATGAAGCGCCGTGCTTATGACTGACAGCGCGATTAATGTGATTTGTTTTTTCATTGTCCAAGAATTTTTGCCGCAAAAGTAGGGCGGCATACAGTCCCCGGCAAGAAATAAAAGTTTACATCCGGATTTAATCCCGCTACTTTGCGTTGCATTCCGAATGTTTGTATATTTGCTACGGAAAGTAGCATTCAAATCGGACTATGTAATGCGCTGATGCTTGTACGACATATAGCCTAAAGGTAATTTTGCAGCAAAAACCAAGGACATGAAACTATCAGAAAAAATCCGCACTTTAAGAAAGAACGCCGGGCTCTCGCAGGAGCAGTTGGGCGAGAAGATCAACGTATCGCGTCAGGCCATAACCAAATGGGAAAGCGGCGACGGCCTGCCTGACATCTACAATCTCGTGGCGCTCTCCAACCTGTTCTCAATCTCTCTCGATGAACTTATGGCTCAGGAGAAAGCCGTGGCCGACAAGCGTTTCCTCTACGAGAGCCACGTGGAATATGACATAGACCGTCTCTGCAAATTCGACATGAACCTGTTCGTAAGCTCAGACCTCACCATTCGCGCTTACGACGGCGAGAAACTGCAGCTTTACGCCGGCTCACATGAGATAAAGGATCTTGACAAATTGCTCAAGGTTAAGGCCGATGACAGCGGCCGCTCGTTTGATGTCGATATCCGCACCAGCCTTGCCAAGACGCTATGCGGCAAAGCTCTTTCGCTTGAGGTGCTACTACCCCAGAAGTATATCAAATCCGTCGAGGTGGCAGCCAAGACCGGCAAGATGACTGTCCGCCAGATAACCGCCCAGCTGATGGAACTTGACACCAACGCCCGGGAGCTGACGCTCGACGATGTACACGGCACCATCGACATTACCGGAAGTCAGGATATGCAGATTGTCTGCAACACCCTTGACGGCGACATATCCGTGAATCAGACCGGTTCGGTATCACACCTGCTCATACCCGCAGGCGTTCAGGTCCGCACGCGCTGCCGTGGTCTCAACACCCGCCTCATCACCCAGGACTCCGTAACCGTCAGTCCCGATGCCCCCTACCAGATAGAGCTCAACGGCTTCAGCTCCGAACTCACGCTGGGAAGCTGAGGGCTGAGGGAGCCAAAGGGGACGGTTCTTTTTGGCCCTGATACGCACTCAGACAGAATAGCAAAAAAAGGAGCCAAAAAGAACCGTCCCCTTTGGCTCCCTCAGCTCACTTTGGCTCATTAAAAAACGTTAACGCGTGCGTGCGCGCGAGTGGAATTAGTAATTTCGCGTACTTAATAGAATTACTATATCACTTCAATATGAGCAAAACTACCAAATGGGTGCTTATTGCCATCATTGTAATTGGCGTGGCAATATGGGGAATTTACAGTCTGAAACCAAAAACCAACAAGGACATTCCAACAGGTCCGGTGCCCACAGCAGGTGCTCCGATAGGTCGCGGCGGCCAAACCTTACTGGTCCGATACGCCATCATGCAGCCTCAGGAGCTCGTGGACGGAATCAACATCAGCGGAAGCCTTATCCCCAACGAGGAGGTGAACCTCTCATTCGAGACATCGGGCAAGATTACCGACATATTCTTTGAGGAGGGCAGCAAAGTCAGGAAAGGTCAGGTTCTGGCCAAGATCAACGACGCTCCCCTTCAGGCCCAGCTCAAAAAGCTTGAGGCCCAGTATCAGTCAACCGAGGACCGTCTGGCCCGTCAGAAAGCCCTCTACGAGAAGGAGGCCGTAAGTAAGGAGGCATACCAGGATGCCGAAGCCAACTTCAACAAACTCCAGGCCGACATAGAGGAGTGCCGCGCCAAGCTGGACCAGACAGAGCTCAAGGCTCCCTTTGACGGAATCATCGGTCTGCGTCAGGTCAGCGTAGGTGCATATGCATCGCCAAACACCAATATAGCCACTCTCACCAACACCGAGAAGCTCAAGGTGGAGTTCGCCATTCCCGAGCGTTACGCAGGCGTACTCCAGAACGGCGCCAAACTCACGTTCACCGTCGAGGGCAGCGATGAGGTACACGATGCCAAGGTCTATGCCACCAACTCCAAGGTCGACCAGGGCACCCGCACCTACCTGGTACGTGCCATCTACGACAACCGTGACGGCAAACTCGTTCCGGGCCGATACGTAAGCGTAAGCCTGAACACCCGCACGTTCCCCAACGCGCTGGCAGTACCCAGCGAGGCCATCATATCAGAGATGGGAATTGACAAAGTGTTCCTGTTCAAGTCCGGCAGAGCCATCCCGCAGGAGATTGTCAAAGGACTCCGTACCGATGCCATGGTCCAGGTGCTGAGCGGTCTCAACGTAGGCGACACCGTAATCACCAGCGGTACCATGCAGCTCCGCACAGGCATGAGTGTTGAACTCAAAAAATAAGCACTCGGCATGAACATCTCAGAACTTAGCATAAAGCGTCCAGTACTTGCCACGGTACTGGTGCTCATAATAATACTGTTCGGCGTGGTAGGCTACACCAGCCTTGGCGTACGCGAATACCCGTCGGTCGATAACCCCATCATATCGGTATCGGCCTCCTACCCCGGTGCCAACGCCGAGGTCATAGAGAACCAGATAACCGAACCTCTGGAGCAGCAGATCAACGGTATCCCGGGTATCCGCTCCCTCTCATCGGTCAGCCAGTACGGCAGCAGCCGCATCACGGTAGAGTTTGAGCTCTCCGTCGACCTGGAGACCGCCGCCAACGACGTACGTGACAAGGTATCACGTGCCCAGCGAATGCTGCCCCGTGACTGCGATCCCCCCACCGTATCCAAGGCCGATGCCGACGCCATGCCTATCCTCATGGTGGCACTGCACAGCGACAAACGTACCCTGCTGGAGCTCAGCGAACTGGCCGACCTGGTGGTTAAGGAACAGCTCCAGACCATCCAGGACGTAAGCTCCGTAATGATCTGGGGTGAGAAACGTTACTGCATGCGCCTGTGGCTTGACCCCGTCAAGATGTCGGGTTACGGAATCACCCCCATGGACGTAAAGAACGCCCTGGACCGCGAGAACGTGGAGCTCCCCTCCGGTACCATCGAGGGTAACACCACCGAGCTTGAGATCCGCACCCTTGGTCAGATGCATACCACCGAGGAGTTCAACAACCTGGTCATAAAGCATGACGGCACCAAGGTCATCCGATTCAGTGACGTAGGACAGGCCGAGCTCAGCCCGCGTGACATAAAGAGTTACATGAAGATGAACGGCATACCGATGGTAGGTGTGGCAGTCACACCGCAGCCGGGCGCCAACCACATCAACATAGCCAACGCCGTCTACGACCGCATGAAACTCATGGAGAAGGACCTCCCCGAGGATGTAGGTTACGAGTACGGCTTTGACAACACCCGCTTTATACGCGCATCAATCAACGAGGTTAAGACCACCCTGTATGAGGCATTCATACTGGTAATCTTCATCATATTCCTGTTCCTGCGTGACTGGCGCGTGACCCTCATCCCGGTTCTGGTAATCCCGGTTTCAATCATCGGCTCGTTCTTTGTAATGTACCTGCTGGGATTCAGTATCAACGTGCTCTCCATGCTCGCCGTGGTACTGTCGGTAGGTCTTGTGGTCGATGATGCCATCGTAATGACCGAGAACATCTACAACCGAATAGAGAAAGGCATGACTCCCCGTCAGGCAGGTATCGACGGTTCACGTGAGATCCTGTTCGCCATCATATCGACCTCCATCACACTGCTCTGCGTATTCGTACCCATTGTATTCATGGAGGGCCAGACAGGACGTCTGTTCCGTGAGTTCGCGTTCGTGATTGCCGGCGCCGTGGTCATATCGACCTTTGCCGCCCTCACCTTCACCCCCATGCTATCCACCAAGATCCTGGTTCGCCGCGAAAAGAAAAACGCCTTCTACAGTTGGTCGGAGCCCTTCTTTGACGGTATGAACCGATACTACAGCAAGAGCCTTGACATTATACTCAGGAACCGTTGGATTGCCATGGGTAGCATGATCCTGGCGCTTGGAATCGCAGCATGGATGTGGGTCAAGACCCCTTCGGAGATGGCTCCTATGGAGGACCGTTCACAGGTGACCGTCCGCACCCAGGGCCCCGAGGGCGTGACCTACGAGTATATGCGTGACTACACAGAGCGCATAAACGACGTGGTCGATTCACTTATGCCCGATGCCAAGTTCGTGACCGCACGCGTATCGAGCGGCGGCGGTAACATACAGATTACCCTCAAGGACATCAACGAGCGAAGCTACTCACAGATGGAGGTGTTCGAGAAACTGAGCGCCGCCGTACGCCGTGAGAACGATGCCCGCGCCTTCGTGCAGCAGCAGTCATCGTTCGGCGGAGGCCGTGGCGGTATGCCTGTACGTTATGTAATCCAGGCCACCAATATCGAGAAACTGCAGGATGTGCTCCCCACCTTCCTTGCCAAGGTCAATGAGAACCCCGCCTTCCAGATGGCCGATGCCGACCTCAAGTTCTCCAAGCCCGAGGTCCGCATATCGATCAACCGCGAGAAAGCCAACCTGCTCGGCGTGAGCACCCGCGACATAGCCCAGACCCTCCAGTGGGGACTCAGCGGCCAGCGTATGGGTTACCTCTACATGAACGGAAAACAGTATGATATAATCGGTGAGATAAACCGTCAGCAGCGTAACACCACCCAGAACCTCAAGTCCATCTACATGCGCAGCGGATCCGGTGACATGATACAGATGGAGAATCTGGTAGACCTCAAGGAGGATATCGCTCCCCCGCGCCTGTACCGATACAACCGATTCGTATCGGCCACCGTATCGGCCGGACTGGGTAAGGGATACACTCTGGGACAGGCCCTTGACGAGATGGACAAGATTGCCAAGGAGACCCTCGATGACACCTTCCGTACCGCCCTTACCGGTGAGTCCAAGGATTTCCGCGAGAGCTCCAACAGCCTGCTGTTCGCGTTCGGTCTGGCCCTGCTGCTCATCTATCTGGTGCTGGCAGCCCAGTTCGAGAGCTTTAAGGATCCTCTCATAGTCATGATCACCGTGCCTCTGGCTGTGTTCGGAGCCCTTGTGTTCCTGCGTAACGGCGGCCAGACCATGAACATATTCAGTGAAATCGGTATCATCATGCTTATAGGTCTTGTGGCCAAGAACGGTATCCTGATTGTGGAGTTCGCCAACCAGAAACAGGCCGCCGGCATCGACAAGCCTGAGGCTATCCGTCAGGCATCGGTACAGCGACTCAGACCTATCCTCATGACCAGCACATCGACCATGCTAGGTCTGCTGCCGCTTATGTTCGCACACGGCGAAGGCAGTGCCGGACGTGTGGCCATGGGTACTGCCGTCGTAGGCGGTATGCTTATTTCAACATTCTTTACCATGTATGTGGTGCCCGCTGTTTACAGCTACATCTCCACAGACCGTAAAACCCAAAAGAAAAAGGAATGAAACTACACAAGATAACAGCAACAGCCGTTGCCCTTACGCTCGCCGCAGGTGCCCAGGCGCAGATCATGTCACTCAAGGAGTGCCTTGAAGAGGGCATCAGGGAGAGCTACCAGATAAGACTGGTTGAGATATCTGAGGAGAAAGCCGCCAATAATGACTCATGGGCTTATGCAGGCGGAATGCCTACCGTGAGTGTATCGGGAGGTTATTCAGGATCGATTGCCAGCAATGACGCCACCAAGTCATCGGACGGATCGACCGTATCGAGCCGTAACGTATTTGACCAGACACTCAACGCACAGGTGCGTGCTGACTGGACCCTGTTCGAGGGATTCAGCATACAGGCCACCCGCGACCGCATGGAGGAACTGCACAACCAGGGAACCATACAGACCCGCATAGCCATTGAGGATTACATAGCCAGCCTTACCACCGAGTATTACAACCTGGTGCGTCAGACCATTCACCTCAAGAACCTGGACTACGCCACCGCCCTGTCCAAGGAGCGACTCCGTATAGTAAGCGAGCGTTATGACATGGGAGGTGACTCGCGTCTGGACCTTCAGCAGGCTCAGGTCTACTTCAACTCCGACAGTGCCAAGAGCCTCAAACAGCACGAGGCGGTTGCATCGGCCAACATCCGTATAAACCGACTCATGTCCAACCAGGACCTCAGGGCCGTCCATGTGGCAGCCGACAGTGTCATAAACCTGCTCACAGGACTTGACTACCAGTCACTCTACGACGATATGATGAAGACCAATGCGTCACTGCTGCGTGCCGAGAGCAACCGCACCATCGCACGCATGGACCGCCGTACCGTCCAGTCACGCAACTACCCCTATCTGAGACTGAACGCCGCCTACGGCCTGACACATAACATCTATGACGGTAACGGAACCAGCACATACAGCAACCGCACCAACTGGGGACCCAGCTTTGGCGCCACTGTTGGAATAAACCTCATTAACGGAAAACAGCGCACGCAGGAGCGCAACGCCATACTTGACGAGATGAATGCCGATATCACCATCGACCAGTTGGAGCTGCAGCTGCGAGCCAACCTGGATGACTTCTGGCAGGCTTACCTGAACAATCTCATGCTGCTCGAACTCCAGGAGCAGAACCTCAAGACCGCACAGGAGACCATGGAGATTGCACAGGAGCGTTACCTGCTCGGTAACCTCTCCGGTATTGAGATGCGTGAGGCCCAGAAGTCACTGCTGGATGCCGAGGAGAGCCTCCTTCAGGCTCAGTATGACACCAAGGTATGTGAGATTTCACTGCTCCAGATAAGCGGCCGGATCATGATCTATCTGGAATAAGCCGCTTGGTTGCGAATTGTTAAAAGAGTTACAAGGAGTTACAATCCATAAATAATTTAACTATTCCGAAGGACCGCCTGAAACGGTCCGGAAAGGGACAAAAAAGTAGGGCGCAATTGCTTGCGCCCTGCTTATTTTCTTAGATACTGTTTTACTTTGCAGCAGCAAGAGAAGCCTTACGGAACTCCTTCATGAGCTTTTCAAGCTCCAAAGAAGCCTTACGTGCGCGTGTACCGGCAGCCTTGTTACCCTTCTCAATCTGAGAATTTGCGTCCTTTGCAAATGCTGCATAAAGCTCAGCAGCCTGTTTCAAAATTTTCTCCATAGTTGTTTGTTATTGAAATGATTAATTAAAAATCCTTACTGACGCAAAAATAACACTTATTCCATTAGTTGCAAAGATTAGGTCATCTTTTTTTAAAAAAAATGTCAAAAACGGGTATTTTACCTCTAAAAACGCCCTAGAGACCCCTCAAAACGCCCTCTAGCGCATCCTAGTTGTTAAATAAGCATACTCCCGTCAATAATAAACCACCCCCACGGATTATATCCGTAAAAATGACTATTTTTGCGTTGGTTCTATTTTATATAAAATAAGGTATAGTATGAAAAAGGCATTATTGATATTTGCAGGATTATTGGTTACAGCACTTTCATTCGCCGCCGGCGCTCCCGAGGACGATCCCAAATACGGTAAAGGCGCAGTGCCTGTCGATGAGAACGGATCGGTTTATTTTGAGAGAACCCTGCCGGTTCCCCAGGGCATGACCGAAGACCAGTGTTACGACATTCTCATAAAGTGGTCCAAGGGTCACTTTGTAAGTCCTTATGTACATGCCAGCCGTGTACTGAATGAGGATGCCGCATCCCGCAGGTTCATATTCCACATGGACCAGATCATAGTATTCAAGCGTACCGGTCTCGTTCTTGACCAGTCCAACGTAGAGTACAACTACTCAGTGGCCGTAAAGAACGGACAGATAACCCTCAAGATAACCGATATCAAATACCGCTACGAGGAGCATCGCGAGGGCGGCGGCCAGCGCTTCACTGCCGAAGAGTGGATTACCGACAAGGAGGCCTACAACAGGAAAGGCACCAAGTTCCTCAAGAGCACCGGCAAGTTCCGCATCAAGACCATCGACATGAAGGACAAACTGTTCCTTGAGACAATTGACGCAGTAATCGATAACCTCTGATCGCGGCATGTCACAGAACAAGGAGCTATATGACATACTGGGTGTCGATCCGTCTGCATCGGACTCAGCAATACGTGAGGCCTACGAGCGTCTCATAGCCCAGAACCCCGAGGGTTCCGAGAGATATGAGCAGATAACCCGCGCCTACACCATCCTTTCCGATATGGACAGCCGTGCCGCCTATGACATAACAGGTAAGGTACGCAAGGCCCCCTCACGCGTACGCAGGAGTAATCAGCTCAACGGCACGGAAAAGGCACGTTACATACTCAACACCCTGTTCCTTGTGGGTGCAGCCGTGACAACCGTGCTGTTCATACTGAACTGGAGCAAGGCCATTCCATCCACACCTTTCTACTGGGCATGCGGCACCTCACTCGTCATAAAGATTGCAGAATACATACTCAGACTTGTTCCCTGATGGTTAAGAAACAGTCCGCAAAAGAACTCATACGCCACATAGCACTGGCTTTCATAATGATGGTCGCCCCTGGGCTTATCCTGGCTCAGAGCACCCTCTCGCAGAATATGGACGGATTCAGCGGCGAGAACATGGACGGATTCATGAACGTGGATCCCGACAAGGACTCCACCGTAATTGAGCGTACCGTCTCCAAGGAGTATTTCCAGTGGACCATCAACACCAGAACAGGCATGATTGATATCATAGAGCCCGATACCATACACCACTCATTCCAGAACGTACATCTTACCGAAGGAATGCTGGGTACCTACAGCCATCTGGGCAACATGGGTTCACCCCGTCTGTCACGTCTCTATTTTGAGCGCGAACATATATCGGATTTCATGTTCGACGCCCCCTTTGATTTCTGGATCAAGAACCCCGACCAGTTCCGTTTTACCGATGCCAAGAGCCCTCACGTAAGCATAGACTATTACAAAGGCGGCAACAAACGAACCGGCGAGGAACATATCAAGGGCTATTTTGCAGCTAATTTCAACAAGAAGGTAGGTATAGGTCTGGATATGGATTATCTGGTCGGCCGCGGCCGTTACCAGAACCAGTCCACCTCCATGTTCGA
>JBGURN010000077.1:0-3203 GCA_045131955.1 Bacteroidaceae bacterium | reverse complement strand
ACAAAAAAAGGTCGTCCTTCGGGCGGCCTTTCTTTGTGGAGCTGGAGGGAGCCGAACCCGATAAACCTCTTTTTAGTTTACTTCGTAAACGGTGGCCCTCCGGGCCATCTCGCTCGCATACTCGCTTCGCCCCAATACCAACGCACGTCTGTATACTCACCTGACTAACGCAGGTTCGAGTGTATTGAAAAAGGTATAAGTTTCTAAACGGGTCTGAAAACAAAAAAAGGCCGCCGATTGGCGACCTTTTTTTGTTTTCAGGCTCGTTTAGAAACCGCCGAAGCCCATTGATGAGGGATCGAACTCCTCAACCTTAACACCAGCGGGAACCTCGAACATAGAAGCGTCAACTGCCTTCTCCTCGAACTTCTTGCAGGTCTGGCCGAATGTGCCGAAATCTGAGCTCATCTCGTTCTTGAGCTGGATGCCTTTGTAGATCCATACGGTCTGCTCCTGGGGACCCTGGAAGCCCTCAGTTGTCATAGAGTACTTGGTGCACTCCTTACCGGCGATGGTCTCCTTGCCAAGCTCCTTGATGTTGTTATCCTTCTTAACCTGATCGGTCAGATTGTTCCAGTTAATCTGGGCGCGGCCACCGCCGAATCCCATACCGAAACCACCAGCGGGGAACTTGGTAGCGGTCTTCTCAGCATCGTTGATGCGGATCTGAGCGCCATCCTTATCTGTGATAGTGCGGGTCTTGCCTTCGCCACCCATGAAACCACCTTCAGAAACCTGAGCGGTCTTGAGGCCGTAGTCATCGAAATAGGTCTCTGTAATCATCTCGTTACCCATCATATCCATAGACATGGTGATAACACCTGACTTAACACCGTAAGGTGCGTTAGCGGGAGCCTGAGCATTTGCCAGAGAAACTACTGCCATGAGGGCAGCTGCCATAAACATCTTTTTCATTGCTAGTTTGTTTTAATAAGTTATTAATTATTAGTAAAAGGTGAATTCAATACAAATTCATACAATAATCATATATGGCGTAAATATGAAAGTTAAATCGGAGACAATTTTTTTTGAAAAAAATTCAATAAAAAAAGAGACGGGCCCCAAGGTCCGTCTCATATATGTAAGGTGATTGAGAAATCAGTCCAGTTCCACCTCTACCTCCTCCAGGTCGTCCAGGTCATCGTCTTCGGGCAGGTCATCAAAGTCAAACTCAAAGTCGGCGCCGGCAGCCACCAGTTCGGAGTGCAGTTCACCCGCATCCTTGGAGCGGTGAACTATATGCTCGGTCTTCCAAGTAGCGTCAAGCTTGTTGCTCTCGCTGTTGAGTTCCTTCCACAGCACATCCTTGAGTTGTTGCAGTCCCAGACCGCTTACTCCCGATATGAACACGTGCGGGAGGTCCTTGGGCAGGCTCTCCTCAAGCATGGACATAAGCTCCTCGTCAATTAGGTCACACTTGGTAATGGCCAGCACACGCTCCTTGTCAAGCATCTCAGGGTTGAACTGAGCCAGCTCGTTGAGCAGGATTTCATACTCACGGCGTATGTCATCGGTATCTGACGGTACCATGAACAGGAGCAGCGAGTTACGCTCTATATGACGCAGGAACCTGAGTCCCAGGCCCTTACCCTCACTGGCACCCTCTATGATACCGGGTATATCGGCCATGACGAATGACTTGCCGTCACGGTATGAGACGATACCCAGGTTAGGCTCCAACGTGGTAAAAGGATAGTTTGCAATCTTGGGTTTTGCGGCCGATATTGCCGACAGCAGTGTGGATTTGCCTGCATTGGGGAATCCCACCAGACCTACATCAGCCAGAAGTTTAAGCTCCAGTACGACCATCTGCTCCTGGGCAGGCTCTCCGGGCTGTGCGAATCGGGGCGCCTGACGGGTTGCTGTACGGAAATGCCAGTTACCCAGACCGCCACGGCCACCCTTGAGCAGAACCACCTCCTGACCGTCATCGGTGATATCACACAGATACTCGCCAGTCTCGGCATCATATGCCACCGTGCCGCAGGGCACCTCTATTATGACATCCTTGCCGTCCTTGCCAAAGCACTTGTTGCTGCCGCCGTTACCGCCGTTCTCAGCAAATGCATGACGCTCGTAACGCAGATGAAGCAGGGTCCAATAGTTGCGGTTTCCCTTGAGGATCACGCTGCCGCCCTTACCGCCGTCACCGCCGTCGGGACCGCCGTTAGGGATATACTTGTCATGACGCAGATGCGCCGAACCCCTGCCGCCCTTACCTGAGCGGCAGAAAATCTTAACGTAATCTACAAAATTGGATTCTGCCATATGTTTTCTTAAGCGGAATCACAGGGACTCCACCTTCTCAATTATTTCATTTATCATCTTATCCTTGTCACCCTCAAAGGTAAACTCGGACAGGACGCCCTCCTCCCTGAACCACTCAATGAGCGGATGGGTCTGGGTGTAATAGACGTTGAAGCGTTTCTTGATGGTCTCCTCGTTGTCATCGGAACGGCCCTCTATCTGGGCACGTCTGAGCAGACGCTCCATAAGGACCTTCTCGTCAACGATAAGGTTCAGTGTGACCGATATTTTCTCACCGCGCTCAGCCAGCATTTTCTTGAGAGCCTTGGCCTGTACGATGGTACGGGGGAAACCGTCAAAAATCACGCCTGCACCGTCACGCATGGTGTCATAGACACTTGCAAGCATATCAATGATAAGGTCGTCAGGTATGAGCTGACCCTTCTCTATATATCCTTCGGCAATATTGCCCAGCTCAGTGCCGGCCTTTATCTCAGCTCTGAGCACATCGCCTGTCGAGATGTGGCTGTAACCGAATTTCTCAACAAGAGCAGCACTATAAGTCCCCTTTCCGGAACCGGGAGCGCCGAAAATCACAATGTTGTCCATCTACGTAAATCAACTATTTTACAATCTTATAAATATCACGTGAGTTGCGTCCGAAACCGTCATAATCAAGTCCGTATCCTACTATAAAGCCGTTAGGAATGTTCAGGGCAAGATATTTGAGTTTCAGGTCAACTTTCAGTTTGTCGGGTTTGCACAGAAGGGCACAGATCTCGACCGATGCAGCCTTCTTCTCGGACAGGGACTCCAGGATGTCACGCATGGTGAAACCGGTATCCACAATATCCTCAACGATGATGATATGACGGCCCTCCACATCCTCCTGGAGGCCCATGAGTTCCTTAACCTTACCGGTGGTATCGGTACCCTGGTATGAAGCAACCTTTACG
>JBGURN010000076.1:0-5646 GCA_045131955.1 Bacteroidaceae bacterium | reverse complement strand
TCGACGTGAGGTTGAAGGGGTTACCTACTGCAAGCACCCACTCTCCCAGCCTGAGGTCATCGGAATTGCCCATAGGAACGACGGGGAAATCATCACCCTCAATCTTGATGAGGGCCAGATCCGTATTGGAATCGGCACCGATGAGAGTGGCGGTGAAGACACGGTTGTCATTCAGGGTTACCTGGATCTCATCGGCCTTATCGATTACGTGGTTGTTGGTTACGATATATCCGTCAGGGGTGAGAATGACACCGGAACCGTATCCGACCTGAGGCTCAGACCTGTACTGGCGCTGACGGGGACGGGCCCCGAACATATAGTCAAAGATATCCTGAGGCTCCTGATAAGTCTGGGTACGGCTCTTGACGGTAGATTTGATATGGACTACGCCATGAACTGTCTTCTCGGCAGCCTCAGTAAGGTCGATGGGCTGACTATTACCAAGTGATTCCGATGGAGCAAGTGTTGTGTAAGCTGCACCTGACACCTGTTGAGATGTACGTTGATTACCTTTGCCGACCAGGTTGGATGTAATGATGGTTGCGCATATGCAGCAACATATGAGAGCTACGGAAAAAGCTACGATACTACTTGTTCTTTTCATAGTTAATTCTCCTTTTTCTGTTAATTAATTGGTTCGTTTTAACACTTCCTTTTGTCAAATATATACAACTTCCGCGCCAATGTTACACATTCAGTGCATTATTTGCTATAAATTAACCTTAGGGGTGCCAAATTAACAAATCAGACATCCATTATCTGTATCCGAAAAGCTCGTCGAGAGATATCTGCTGAATGGGGCCGAGGGTGCTAAGGAACTTGAAGTCAAGGTCCTTGGGATCACCCAGGATTCCGTAGATATAAGTCCTGTCCTTGATCCACTTCTGCTGGCATGACACAATATCAGCCATAGACAAACCTGCCAGATTGTCATAGACCACCTTTGCGAGCGGCTCCTTAAGGCCAAGTTCCTGTGCATTGAGGTAGCTGCTGAGCACGGACATGCCTATGGTTCGGTTGGTACGGAGTTGTGATTCCAATCCGGTCTTGGCCACCTGGAAGGAGTTGTCCGATTCCGGCATCTCATTGATTATGAGGTCAAACGCCTCAACTGCAGCCTGAAGCTTATCATTCTGAGAGCCTATCCTGGCCTGGAAACTGTAAGTATCATCAAGATATGAAGGCGAAGAGAGTGATGCGCCTGCGCTGTAAGCAAGAGCTCTGGCCTCACGCATCTCCTGGAATACGATGGAGTTCATTCCGCCTCCAAAATACTGGTTGAGGAGTTCGATGGCGGGTACATCGGCCATGGAGAAGGTCTCACCGCGGTCAGAGTACTGGATGTAGTTGAACTGACGCGAATCGTAGGGTGCCACTATCACCTTGGACTCACCAATTATCTGCTTGCGGGTATATTTCCTTACCAGTTTCTGAGGATTGTCTGAGCACTTGTGATGATCGGCCAGGACGCCGCGGGCCTGAGATTCACTCTGGGGAGTATAGATAAGAATCTTATGCTGTTTGTCAAGAACCTCCCGTACGAGAGCCAGAAGCTGATCTGAAGTTAGAGCCCTCACCTGTTCATCGGACAGAGTTACAGACTTGATGTACTCGGGACCGTAATAGATGTAGCGGTTGAGAGCGTTGGAACAGGAATTCTGGTTGGCCTTGTTCATCTGACGCGCCATAAGTTCATCCTGCTTGAGGTTCTCGAGGATGGATTCATCGGGAATGGCATTGAGCATAAGATCCTCTACGATGTCAATCATCTGTCCCATGTTCTCGGCAAGTCCGCTTACTGAGAATGACATGGTGTTCTCATTTACATTGAAGCTGTGATTGCCTGCTATCATGTACTCCTGGAAGGCGATATCCTGAGCGCTGCGCGTGGGAGTGCCGAGATATGTGAGATAGTCAAATGCAAAACCCAGAGCGGGATTCGTGGTCAGGCCCATATCAAAGCGGAAGGTGACCGATACAATATCATTGTTGACATTCTGCTTGTAAAGGAGTTCTATATCCTTGCTGTACTCGGACTTGGAGAGGTCCTTCTCATAATCCACGAAAACAGGTTCGATGGGCTTGACACTGGTCTCGGATATCTCAGTCAGGAAGTCACTCTGCTTGTCACGGTTGGTGGCAATCGGAGTGATGGCGGGAGCTACGATCTTATTGTTCTTGGGGTTCACGCCCTGATGCTTGTAGGCAACCACATATGAGTTGAGGGCGAGATACCTGTCGGCCCACTCCATGACATCGGCCTTGGTTACACGGGCAAGACGGTCGAGAAGAGTCACCTCATCGGCCCAGTCGGTCTGTGCGATGAATGAGTTAACCATATTCATGGCACGGCTGCGGTTGGATTCGAGCGCACGCATACGGCTGAGCTTGATATTGGCAATGGCAGCCTCTATGAGAGACTCGTCAAAGTCACCAGCCTGAAGCTTGGCCACCTCGGCAAGAAGAAGGTCTCTCACCTCCTCCAGAGTCTGGCCCTCCTTGGGATAACCGTAGACAAGGAACTGACCGTAATCAACCAATCCGTAATACTCCGAACCGGCGGCTAGCATTCTCTGCTGCTGATTTATGTCAAGGTCGATAAGACCGGCCTTTCCGTTGTTGAGGATGGACTGCACGATGGCACCGGTCTCATTCTCCTTATCCTTGTCACCCGGCGCACGCCAACCCATGATAACGAAATCGGACTCGTTACCATAGACGTGACGCTCCACAGGTGATGTTATGGGCTCCTCCGGCTCGTATTTGAATTCGGGAATTGAGGGGTTGGGCTCCCAGTCACCGAAATATTTCTCTATGATGGCCACGAACTCACGGGGCTCAAAATCACCGGATACGCATATCGCTATGTTATTGGGCACATACATGGTAGCCTTCTGCTTCCTGATGGCAGTGATTGAGGGGTTCTTAAGGTGCTGCTGGGTACCTATGACCTGCTGCGTTCCGTACGGATGATTCTTAAAGAGGACCGAGTCAATGGCATACAACGCGTTCTGGCTGTCCTCGTTGAGGTACATGTTATACTCCTCATAGACAGCCTCCAGCTCCGTGTGGAATCCGCGGATCTCCATGTTGCGGAAACGGTCCGCCTGGATGCGTGCCCAGTTGTCAATCTGATTGGAAGGGATATCCTCCTGATACACCGTCTCGTCCTCGGAAGTGAAGGCATTGGTGCCCCTGGATCCGATCAGTGACATGAGCTTGTCATATTCATTGGGTATAGCCAGTTCCGATGCCTTATAACTCAGGCTGTCTATCACATGATATATGGCCAGACGTTCCTGAGGATCGGTCTTGGTGCGATAAATATTGAACTGCTCCTCTATCTGGTCGAGTATGGGCTTCTCGGCGGCATAATCGGAAGTACCGAAACTCGCAGTGCCCTTGAACATGATATGCTCCAGATAGTGAGCCAGACCCGTATTATCGGAAGGATCATTCTTTCCGCCGTTCCTTACGGCGATAAAAGTCTGAAGACGCGGAGTCTCCTTATTCACTGACATATAAACCTTTAACCCGTTGTCAAGAGTGTATATCATGACATTCATGGGATCGCCATTGACAGTCTCGTACCGGGAACAGGATGAAACACCAAACATGACAAATGCCGATATTACGGCAGCAGACAGAATCTTACCTCTCATAGTAGTTGTATTTTCCGCAAAAGTAACCAAAATGGCATATCGGTGTCATATAAGGAGGATGCAAATGAAAAAATCCCTAATTTTGCAGCCTGAAAGCTGACCGGTCTGCCGCTGTCCCTCACGGGGCTGAGGAAAGTCCGGGCGACACAGAGCATTCCACTTCCTAACGGGAAGCAGTCAGCGATGGCTGATCAGCGCAGAAGAAAACAACCGCCGCCTACGCGGTAAGGGTGAGAAGGTGGGGTAAGAGCCCACCAGGCCTGTGGTGACACAGGTGCTGTGTGCCTTGGAAGTTGCAAGTTCATGTATACCGGCGTCAGAGGGCTGCTCGCCTGAGCCGGAGGGTAGAACGCGCGTAATCACAAGATTGCGGAGCCTGTCGGTGACGGCAGGTCAAGATTAATGGCAGACAGGGAAGGTTCACCTCCCCTACAGAACCCGGCTTACAGGTCAGCTTTTGTTTGAAATCAACTACTTAACACTATATGAAACGGGTACGCTGTCCCAAATGTGACCACTACAACACTTTCGATGAGACCCTCTACAAGGAGGGCCAGTCCCTGGTGTTCGAATGCGAAAACTGCCGCAAGCAGTTCAAGATACGCATAGGCACCAGCAAGCTGTCCGCCACCCAGAAGGATGCCGACCGCAAGCAGGAGGTCAATGACGAAGGCCTGGGCTCCATACTGGTTGTGGAGAACGTATTCGGTTTCCGTCAGAGTTTTGCGCTCCATGAAGGCGAGAATGTGATAGGCCGATACAACCCCGGTGACAGCATAACGATACCCATCGACACCAATGACCGCAGCATGGACCGCCGTCACTGCGTGATCACCGTCAAGAGGGAGCCCGACGGTGAGATATCGTACTCGCTCAGGGATTTCCCAAGCCTGACCGGCACGTTCCTATTCAACCGCATACTGGGTGACCGTGAAAGGGTGACGATCGAAGACGGCGCCATCATAACGCTGGGAGCCACGACCCTGATACTTCAGGCAGCAGAGAAATAAAAAAATCCGCATCACTCAAAGGCGATGCGGATTTTTTATATCCTATTGTATCGGATCAATATACCTTGGTCTTCATGCTGGGTGTGAGGATGCAGAACTTGAACTTGTAATCGTTCAGGTTATCGTGGAAATTAAAATCCGACCACTCCAGTATTACGGTAATCAGACCTTTCTTAACCTCGAAACGCATATTCTCAGTTACAACGTTACGGCCGTCAGCAAGAGGGAATACATTTGGAAGGGGTACGTCATTCTCACCCTCGCAGAGATATACCATCACGGCACCGTCCTCCATAACGGAGTTGGTAATCTCAGGGAATCTGAACTGCTGGTATACATAGAATCCGGGCTGTCCCTCAGGTATGGCTGAATCGTGCCAGCCATTGGCAGGAGCGTCATCGTAATAAACCTGGAGTTCCGAACCTACCTCATATTTATCATAGCTACATCCGCAAAAACTCAGTGCAACAACCAAAAGGGCTAATAAATTCTTTTTCATAATCTGTGTGACTTAATAGTTAGTTTGTACTAAAGACGCACAAAGATAATCATTGTTAATGCAAGTCACGAAAAAAAAGCCCTCTCTGTTTACTGATCCCTGTAATCGAACAGGGCTGTGCTTGACCTCTGGTTCTTGGTACGTGAGGCACGGATAGTGATTGGCATCGACACCTTGTATCTTACGGGTACACCGTTCTTGGTAGCCGGAGTCCAGCGGGGCATAGCCTTGAGAAGGCGGAGAACCTCATCATCGATAGAATAATCCAGACCTTTGAGAATGCTTACATAAGTAATGTCACCACTCTTCTCGACGGTGAACTCCACGTCCATCTTACCGTTTACAGAACGCTTGGCTGCGTTCTCGGGATACTCGAAGTTGTCATTGATGTACTGGTACAGTTTTTCAAGACCGCCCTTGAATTCGGGCTGGGTAATAACGTCTTCTGTCTTTTCCTCCTTATCGGATTTGGCAT
>JBGURN010000075.1:0-3790 GCA_045131955.1 Bacteroidaceae bacterium | reverse complement strand
GAGGGGAGCCTTTACCTCGCAAACAACCTTTGCACCTTCGACGGTAGGTGCGCCAACCTTAACGGCACCGTCGGCATCTACGAGCAGGACGCGGTCAAACTCTACAGAGTCACCTTCCTTGCGCTCGTCACCGAGATAGTGGACATACAACTTCTTGCCGGTCTCGACACGGAACTGTTGTCCCTGAATTTCTACAATTGCGTACATTTGTTTAATCTTGTAGTTTAAATAACTGTCCCACAGGCGGCTGGCATCAACTATCCAACGCTTTCTTAGGCCTGCTGGGCACTAATGCGGGTGCAAAGGTAATACATTTTCCTGAACTGACAAGCCTCTCCACAAGATTTTTTAAAAATTGATTTTGCAAATGAACCGAATCAAAGAATTACAGAAGTACCGAAATTATGTCTTGGAAAGTAATTCATTCAGGTGCAAATAGTTGATGAGTTGTATCTCACCGAGCATGTTTTCCATTTGCCCAGCATAGACGACCGCCCGTTTTGGGATATTACCTATGACATATTTCGACATGTTGCGTAGGGTCTGCTCAAAGTCCCTGTGGTAAGTCATGGAGGACTTGATTTCAATTCCTGTCATACCTTGTCCATTCTTGAGCAGTAGGTCAATCTCATTTTGATTGGAGTCGCGATAAAAGTAGGCATTGGGCGATTTGCCTTGGTTTGTGCGGTTTTTAATGGCCTCCATAACGATGAGATTCTCAAATAGAGGCCCGCGCATTTTGTCTCTTGCCAGTTGCTGTGGAGACTCAATGTCAAGCAAGTAGCACGCTATCCCGGTATCATTGAAATATAATTTCGGGGTTTTTATCAATCGCTTTGATAGATTCTCATAATAGGGTGGAAGCAATGTGATAACATAAGATGACTGCAATACACTCAACCATGATTTGATAGTGTTGACCGAAACACCAACTTCATTGGCTAATTGGCTGGCAACAAAAAGCGAGCCAATGCGACCGGCACACAGCTTTAGGAACTTTTCATAAGCCGACAAATTGGAAATACGCAATATATCACGTACGTCACGTTCCAGATATGTCTTCACATAGGAAGGATAAGCCAACTCGGCTGGGATTTTTTGTGCACACACTGCCGGATACATACCTCCAAAAATCAGTTCGTCAAGAGTGTGGCTTGAAGCCCAATCACCAATCTCAGGAATGGACATGGGCAACAACTCCAGGATAGCTGCGCGGCCTGCTAAAGACTGTGTGACAGATTGAAGCATCGAAAAATTTGAACTTCCTGATAAGATGAACTTCCTTGAGGGATCCTTGTCAACGATTCCTTGTATATAGGACATCAATGATGGTACTCGTTGCACTTCATCGATAATCATGCCCAGCTTATTCTGCTCCAAAAATGCTACAGGATCTTGCTCAGCAAATTCCCTGACATGTAAATCTTCCATAGAAAATTGCAGGAATTCATTGAACAAATGCTTGATTAGTGTTGTCTTTCCGGATTGGCGGGGACCGGTAATGACAATCACTGAAAAATATTTGGCCATTTCTAGAACTGCTGGCTCAATGCTACGGCTGATGTACTCCATATAATTATGTTTTTATTGTTTCATCGCTGCAAAGATAATATCAATTATGGAAATAGCGTTAAATATTGAAAATAATTTTATGTAAATCTGCAGTGTGATTGCAAATTTACATAAAATTAGTATGTTCTGTTGGTCTTAATCCTATAAAGGCGAGTGCTAATCTATTTAATCTGCTAAATACTTTAAAGAATGGGGTAGGCATAGGTGATGTTCCAGAGGAAGAGGGCGTGGCCGGGCATGGAGGTGCCGGCGGCGCAGCGGTCCTTGCGCTCGATGACGTTGCAGAATTCTTCAACCGTCATCTTGTGGCGGCCTACCTCGACGAGGGTGCCGACGATGGCGCGCACCATGTTGCGCAGGAAACGGTCGGCAGTGATGGTGAATACCCATTGGCTGTCATCCTCGCGTTCCCACTGGGCGTGGGTGACACGGCAGTTGTTGGTCTTGACGTCGGTGTGCAGCTTGGAGAAGGAGGTGAAGTCGATATAGTCCAACAGTCGGGCTGCGGCCTGATTCATCAAGTCAAAATCCAGATCGGGCGGGCACTTCCAACTCAAGGGGTAGCGGAAAGGATCCTTACGGGTAACGGCGAAGTACTTGTAGGTGCGGCTGGTGGCATCAAAGCGGGCATGGGCCTCGTCATGAACGGGCGAGATGCCGTAGATGGCTATGTCGGGCGGCAGCAGGGCATTGAGACTGTGGACCAGGCGGTCAACGTCCTTGATGGGCTGCTCGGTGTCAAAGTGCGCCACCATCAGGCGGGCGTTGACACCGGCATCGGTACGGCCAGCTCCTGTTACGGGCGTGGGCACCCTCAGCAACGTAGCCATCGCCTCCTCGATGACCTGTTGCACCGAGGTGTCATGGGGCTGCACCTGCCATCCGTGAAAGGAGGCGCCCCTGTAACCCAATCTCATGAAATACCGCATAGCTAGATGCTCTAGACTATCTGGAAAATCTAGCGTTATTTCTCCAGATAGGTATAGCCGTAGAGGCCGCTGCGGAAGTTGCGGACGAATTCGTTGCCCTCCTCGCTAGTGATTTTACCTGAGCGGATAGACTCGCTCACCCAGGTCTCGACGTTGCGGACGAGTTGCTTGGGGTTGAACTCAACATAGTCAAGCACCTCGGCAACGGTTTCGCCGTCAATCACTTGGTCAATCTCGTAGTGGTCCTTGAAGACGTTGATGTGCACCGCATTGGTGTCACCGAACAGGTTGTGCATATCGCCCAGGATTTCTTGATAAGCACCCACAAGGAAGATACCCAGGTAATAATGCTGGCCGGGTTTGAGCTTATGGACAGGCAGGGAGTGGGCAACGCCCTGGGCCGAGATGAAGTTGGTCAACTTGCCGTCACTGTCACAAGTCATGTCCTGAAGCGTGGCGAAGCGAGTGGGACGCTCTGAGAGTCGATCGATGGGTATCACGGGGAAGACCTGATCGATGGCGCATGCATCAGGCAGGGACTGGAACAGGGAGAAGTTGCAGAAGTATTTGTCAGGCAGCATGCGGCTCACGGAGCGCAGCTCGTCGGGAGCATGCTTCATGTTGCGGACGATGTCGTCAACGTCGCGGGCGATAGACCAGAAGAGTTTCTCGACCATGGCGCGGGTGCGCAGGTCGATCAGTCCAAGCGAGAAGCGGTCCAGCGCCTCGTCACGGATTTGCAAGGCATCGTGCCAGTCCTCAAGCAGACGAGCCTGGTTGATTTTATCCCAGATTTCGTAGATGTCACGTACCAGTTCATCATCGCTCTCGCTGACGGTATCCACCTTGTCATCCCACTCGGGTAGGGTAGTGGTCTCGAGCACATCCACCACGAGCACCGAGTGATGGGCCGTGAGAGAGCGTCCGCTCTCGTTGATGATATTGGGATGCTTAAGCCCGTTCTTGTTGCTGGCATCGACGAGCGTATAGACTGCGTCGTTGACATACTCCTGGATGCTGTAGTTCATCGAGTGACCGCTACCGCTGGAGCGCGTGCCGTCGTAGTCCACACCTAGGCCGCCACCGATGTCAACGTATTCCACCTCAAAGCCCAGCTTGGCAAGTTGTACGTAGAACTGTGCCGCCTCGCGCAGGGCGTTCTTGATGCGGCGTATCTTGGTGACCTGGCTGCCAATATGGAAGTGGATGAGCTTGAGGCAATCCTCGAGCTTGTGCTCGTGCATATAGTCGATGGCGCTGAACAGTTCGCTGGTATTCAGACCGAACTT
>JBGURN010000074.1:0-2030 GCA_045131955.1 Bacteroidaceae bacterium | reverse complement strand
TGACGTGTAAGGAGGTGTCTTTATGGGACCGGAAGAAGTTTACGCAATTTTAAAAAAGATGATCGACAACCTTAGTGGACCTGCGATCAGTGAAGCGCTGAGAGATTATCTGGAGGACCATCCGGATTTTGCGGCGCTGGATATCCTGGGTCTGTATAAGGATGATCAGGGATACATATGTCAGGAATGATAAGGAGGTTACAAGAATGAGCAACAGATTACTTACTGATGATACCGGCCTGGCCATGCTGGAGGCAATCAAGCAGCAGACCGGTGTGATCGCAAGAACAGGGCGGAAGTCCGCACTGGAACCGTACAGCTATGATGACGTGCTCAGCATCGTCCGTCTGGGACTTGCACCTTACATGTTCTCCATCGGAGACATCATTGAGGTGGCACGTGAGACGGCCCTGAGTGCTACCCTTGGTGAGCATACCGGCATCACAGGTGTAACGGTCAATGAAGAGACCTTCATTGCAGCAGTGGACGAAGCCGGCGAAAAAGAGTATGAGATCGTATTCGACGGATCTGCATGGAAGTGCGACGGTGAGCTGATTATCCTGGCTGATTATGGTATTGCAGTCACCGGATCGGCAGTAGACGGAGATACGATCCTGATCATTGAGACAGCAGCTCTCCTGCACATGGTGGTCATGGACTTCATCGAGAATGGCCAGACGGCAGCAGGCAATATCAAGCTGCATGACAAGACCAAGCAGTACGGCATGATCCTGCAGAGCAGAGATCTTCTGTACGGTCTGCAGTTTGATTCCAGAGAAGCATTCTTCACAAATGATGGCGATTCTGCAATGTCGGCAGGAACGTACCACGTCAAGATCGGTGAGCAGCCGTGGTATGCAAGTGACGTGAACAAGTACATCCAGTTCACACTTACCCAGGATTTACCTGTAGGCGGCCAGCTTGTGATGACTCAGGGATACAATGCAACGGCGATCGGAGCTACGATCAAGGTATATGCGTCTGGATCCGCAACAACGGAAACAGAGACAGTGACCATGTCGGAAGGGTCCGACGGAACGGACCTTGGTACACTGACCAATGCGGGCAGCGGTTCTCTGAACAGTATCCAGAGAGCTCTGTTAGGATCCAACAGATGGGGTACCAGTGCTATGAGACAGCATCTCAATTCTGCAGCAAAAGCAGGATCTGTATGGACCCCTCAGACCAAATTCGACAGACCTCCGTCCTGGGTGTCCAGTACGGTAGGATTTAAGCACGGACTTGATCCGGAGTTCATTAAGATCTGTGCAGATGTTGAGCTGCTTACTGCACTCAATACGGTATCTGATGCAACGTCAGCCGACGGAGCTGCAGGCACCGGCTATGAGACCACAGTAGATAAGTTCTTCCTGCCGTCCAGACCTGAAGTGTTTGGCGGATCGGACAACAACTCCGACAAGGGTACTCCGTGGACTTACTACAAGGCCAATTCGGATGTACCTGGTGGATCCAGCAACTCCGGAAATGATTCCAACCGGATCAAGAGATACGCAAGCGGATCCGCAAGTTACTGGTGGCTCCGGTCTCCGTACGTCGGCTATGCCAGCTACGTGCGTCTCATCTACCCTGCTGGCGGCATCTACAACGGAGGTGCCTACGGTAGCTACGGGGTCGCCCCAGCTTGCGTTGTCGCGTAAGCGACGCATCCTGGAATCCTGAATGGGCACCGGTAGGTGCCCTATATTTATCAAAAATTTTAGAAAGGAAAAGTCCTATATGTCTGTACCAGCCGGAAAACGAGAGGAAGGTGATCTGAAAGTCCTCACAGTATCAGATGATCTTTGCGACTATACCCTTAAAATGGTCTCTTCGGAAAAACACTTTCCGAAGAGACACAGATGGACACTGGCCAACAGGATCCTGAATCTTGCACTGGATATCGATGACCTTCTTGCCAGTGCCAATGCAGTGTATGTGCGTCCGAATGACGGCAGCTTTCAGAAGAGGCAGCAGCGCCAGATGGATGCACTGGAACTGACCTATCCACTCCTGCGGAACATCAACCGTGC
>JBGURN010000073.1:0-2998 GCA_045131955.1 Bacteroidaceae bacterium | reverse complement strand
ACCTTACTTTCAAAATATGCGTACAGTGTGCGACGGCTCAGCCCGGCTTCCTGGGCTATGTCAATCATTGTGGTTTCGTCATATCCCTTCTTTACGAAAAGAACTTTCGCAGCCTCAATGAATTGTGCTCTTGTCTTAGGATTTTCCATAACTTTAAACGAGGTTACAAAAATACGAAAATTGTGAAACTACCACATATTTGCAGGAAAAAGTTTGCTCATAATGCACAAAAGGACTATCTTTGCACTCGCAAAACGAAATCGCGGAGTGGAGCAGAGGTAGCTCGTTAGGCTCATAACCTAAAGGTCGGGGGTTCGAATCCTTCCTCCGCAACAAAATCGGGGTCCCAAATGGGGCCCCGAATTTTTTTGTGGAGGAAGGATTCGGGGGAGCGGAGCTCCCCTTATTCCTTTTTTTAGTTCGCTCTGCGAACGGGCGGCCCTCCGGGACCGCGGTCTCGCTCGCATACTCGCTCGCTCCGATACGCTTTACCTGCGTAACAGTTGTAGCTGTGGTTAGGCGCGGAAGGATTGCTCGGTGAGGATGAGGAGAGACTCGGCGTTCTCGGCGGGAGCGGGAGTCTGCTTCTTGTCTTTCTTCTCGTAGTGCCATTTGGAGTTATCGGTCCACTTCTCGATCCAGTTCTGAGAATAGCAGATCCAGAATACCAGACCCAGGCCGATAAGCCAATAGAGGAGTTTCTTCCACCAGGGAGCCTTGTCGGCAAACGGATCGGGTTCTGCCTTGAGAGGAGTCCTGCCCATCTCCGTAAGGGTGGCACCGAATGTCATATTTACCTTGACCGATGCGTTTATTGCCCATCCGTTGGCATTGAGCAACGGAGATAGGTTACGCTTGCGGATCTTAAGCCAAGCCAGGATCATGGACGGACCTGAGATTACAAGCATGATAGCAACGACCAGGATAAGCCATTTCCACCATGACCAGTCTGACACTGAATCCGACATCTTAGCCAGTGCAGACATAAGTCCGCTTACAGCCAAGCCGATGGCAGCAAAGATACCTGCGAATGCTGCAATATCAAACGGCTTCTTCTTTTCTGCTCCGGCAGCTCCGTCCTTTCCGGCATTGTCAACCTTTGCGGTCATATCGGCCATAACCTTGCTGTCCTTCTCGGCGGCACGTTTCTCAATTGTTGTCTCAATGTAGCGGCCGATCTTGCGGTAAGGAGCCCAGAAGGCCTGACGAATACTGATAGGATTCTCTATAATCTTGAATACGGTGGCATCCCACTCTGCACCCTTGCGGTCATAGAACAGGCCATGCTTACCCTCACGAAGGTCTGCTACATCGCCATCGGTCATGACGGCAGCTATTATCATAGTCTCACCGGTAATCTTGTTCAGGCAGTTGCAGTAGAGTATGTACATGCCGCTGAGTGATGTTGCAGTGGCGTGCGGTCCCATATCGGGCACCTTGATACAGAGTTCGCAGCAACGCTCGTCGATATAGAGCTCACCGGCCTGGAATATAGCCTTACCATCCGGATCGTAAAAGTCACGGAACGATACAAAGTTGCACAGGAATGTGTAGAAGTCACGATACAGATGCAGCAGTTTGGCAACCTCATCGATAGAGAGTGACTCAGACTCCAGGGCCTTGTCATCATCGATTATCTTAAGCAGGTCAGCCTTACGGTCCTCCTTAAGGAATGCGTTGACGGCATCCAGACCCAGGCTCTCCACCTCGGCACCGGCCTTCTCGCCCAGCCAAGCCTCATAAGGACTCAGCTTAGCTACGAATGCGTTCCACTGCTCCTCGGTAATCTCGGCGGCACCCTTAAACTCCTTGTCAAGAGCCAGAGCCTTGAGCTTGTCAAACGTACCCTGCCAAACAGGATTTATGCGTCCGTCAATAGGCAGTGTGTTATTCGCAGTGATACGAGCCAGAGGATAAGACGATATCTCATCGGCACACTGTGACAGGTCCTTATCGCTGATAGTCTCTATACGTGCGACCGATACATCCAGTGCGTTCACACTGCCTGCGTGGAACACAGCCAGCTTGCAACGCATAAAGTAATCAGCCACCTTGGCCTTGATCTGGTTTACGATATCATATACAGCTGCGGTATTGTCACCGAAAGCGAAAATCGTCTTGTCATCGGCAGCCTTTTTCTGCCATGCGGAATAGTCGGCCAGAGCCTTATAGAAAGCCTCAAGAGAATCAGTATCGGCACCCTGCAGGCCGCTTCGGTCAGTCTTACCGCCGATGGTAGCCACGATAGCGGCAATAGTCTTCTTTATCTCCTCATCGGTGCTGGACTGTTCGGTAATGATACCGTCACCGTTCAGACCGGTCTTGGCGAAAATAGCCACACTGTCATCAGCATCGGCAACCGATATGCTGTCTTTCTTAAGTCCAAGGTTCTTAAGTATCTGTTTGGCCGATGCCAGCAGACGTGCGCCATCAGGATTCTCTGTATTGATTGCTGACAGAGGTAATGTATCCTCCTTCTTAAGCAGCATGTCAGGATCCTTGAGAATGGAGGTAATCCACTCTGCAGCCTTTACAACCTCATTTACATGGATACGGCCGTTGTTATCGGAATCAAGCATTTTAAGAGTCTTGGCATCGAACTCAAGACCCACAACAGGAGAGCTCAGAACTGTCCACAACTTCTGGTCAAGTTCACCCAGATGTCTGATATCTTCACCGCTTTTGATATTTACGCGGTTTTTTCCACCTATCGTGGAAAATTTCCAATCATAATTACCCATAAGAATTATATGTTAGTCCATCTTTCTATCAAAAATCGTGGCTCAAATATAAACAAAATCCACAATGATTACGCCGCAATCAAAAAAGAAACAGATAATGCGTACGTAAACAACCAGCCAATGAAATGGCTGGGTACTGCGCAAGCGGGAGAGCAGGTAGCTGCCATAAGGTGCTCTCCAACCGGAAACAAAAAAGAGAGCTTCAGACGCTAAGCCTGAAGCTCTCTCTAAAGACGGCAGCTACCTACTCTCCCACT
>JBGURN010000072.1:0-2058 GCA_045131955.1 Bacteroidaceae bacterium | reverse complement strand
TGGAGAGCCATCCTTTCGTCGCTTGGAGGAGAGGCGGTGGATTCGCTGATATTCTTCCCCATGGTTTTCGCGGGAATCATGCCGTTCAAGGGCATCCTCTCGCTTGTGGTGACACAGGTGGTATGCAAGACCCTCTACGAGGTCATTGTGCTTCCGCTCACCGCATTCGTTGTACGTATAATCAAGAAAAAAGAAAATAGCGTCCAATATGAGTAACGACAGAAAAAGTGAAGGCCTGAAGGCCCTGGGAGGCAATTCGGTCTATAAGGGCAATTACGCGCCGGAAGTTCTGGAAGCGTTTGAGAACCAGCATCCGGACAATGACTACTGGGTCCGTTTCAACTGCCCGGAGTTCACTACCCTGTGCCCCATCACCGGGCAGCCGGACTTTGCGGAGATCCGCATCTCCTATATCCCTGACAAGCGTATGGTTGAGAGCAAGAGCCTCAAGCTGTACCTCTTCAGTTTCCGCAACTACGGCGGCTTCCATGAGGACTGCGTGAACATTATCATGAAGGACCTCATCAAGCTGATGGATCCCAAATACATCGAGGTAACCGGTTTCTTTGTCCCCCGCGGCGGCATCTCCATCTACCCCTACGCCAACTATGGCCGCCCCGGCACCAAATACGAAACCCTCGCCACCCAACGCCTCTCCACTCACGAATAGTGGTTCCTGATTGATCCGTGTGCAAAACTGAACTGATTTGCTCACGGGAGCCTTTATTTTGAACTGCTGTAAGCAAAACTGACCTGATTTGCTCACGGTCGAAAAAAGGGTACGGAGGTCCGAAGGACCGACTCAGGGAGTTTGAGGGGTACGCCCCTCAATGATATCTTACACCACACGAAAATAGCTTCCAGGAGATCTGGAAGCTATTTTCGTGTGGTGTTGGCAGGAGTTGAACCGGCGACACATGGATTTTCAGTCCATTGCTCTACCACCTGAGCTACAACACCATTATTTGTTTTGGGCTTGCAAATATAAAGAAAATTCTTTTGCATCCAAAATTTTTATTAAATTTGGGAGTTGAAATGAACTATCGCTAATTTAAAAGAATATGAAAAAGATTATTTCTATGATCCTTGTAGGAGCAATCCTGTTCTCAGTTTCAGGATGTGCTTCAATGAACCAGACCGGCAAGGGCTCCCTCATCGGAGCAGGAGCAGGTGCTGCTGTAGGTGCCGGACTTGGCGCATTGTTTGGAAAAGACGGTAAGAGCGCTGCCATTGGTGCTGCCATCGGAACTGCTGTTGGAACTGCAGCTGGTGCAGTTATCGGCAAGAAGATGGACCAGAAGGCTGAGGAGCTTGCAAAGCTCGAGGGCGCAAGCGTTGAGACAATCACCGATGCCAACGGACTCGAGGCAATCAAGGTTACCTTCGAGAGCGGAATCCTCTTCCCGTTCAACGGTGTAAACCTCAGCGACCAGTCAAAGGCCACCCTTGCTCAGTTCGCTACTGAGATGAAGGACCTTCCTGAGACCAACATCACAATCTGGGGCCACACTGACAATATCGGAACAGCAGCTGTCAACGAGAGGATCTCTCTCCAGAGGGCTGATGCCGTAAAGGCATTCCTCAACCAGAATGGTATCGCCAACACCAGGATGGATACTGCCGGCCAGTCATTCAACATGCCTGTAGCTGACAACTCTACCGATGAAGGCCGCGCCCAGAACCGCCGCGTAGAGATCTATGTTTCCGCTAACGAGACTATGATCCAGCAGGCTGAGGCAGGACAGCTTCAGTAATACAAGATATTGGACAAGCGCCAATACATACAGACTATACTCCCACTCAAGCTTGAGTGGGAGCCTTGGTATTATACCACGGCTAATGTAATTGCAGGCTCCCGCGTGAGGGTAAGACTCGCAGGCAGGGAGTATGTCGCCGTGGTAAGCCGTATTGCGCAAGATCCGGATATCGATCCATCTCAAGTTCATCCCATAGAGGGCCTGGCAGAGGGCCTGGAGCCTATCACCGAGGCAGAGCTGAAGCTCTGGCGATTCATCTCAGATTACTACCTCTGCACTTTGGGCGAAGTCTACAAAGCCG
>JBGURN010000071.1:0-1972 GCA_045131955.1 Bacteroidaceae bacterium | reverse complement strand
AAAGGTGAAAAGCATGCCGGTGAGGCAAGTGAAATAGAACCTGAAACCGTGAGCTTACAAGACAGTCACAAGACTATGACGTTCTTCGGAGCGTAATGTCTGGTGGCGTGCCTATAGAAGAATGATCCGACGAGTTATTGCATGTAGCGAGGTTAAGCAGGTAATTGCGGAGCCGCAGCGAAAGCGAGTCTGAAGAGGGCGAAAGTTGCATGTAGTAGACCCGAAACCAGGTGAGCTACCCTTGGCCAGGATGAAGCTTTGGTAACACAAAGTGGAGGTCCGAATGCCTCAACGTTGAAAAGTTGAGTAATGAGCTGTGGGTAGGGGTGAAAAGCCAATCGAACCTGGAGATAGCTGGTTCTCCCCGAAATAGTTTTAGGACTAGCCTCGGAGAAGAATCTGCTGGGGGTAAAGCACTGAATAGGCTAGGGGGCACACCAGCTTACCAACCCTAATCAAACTCTGAATACCAGCAGATGTTATCCGGGAGTCAGGCACAGTGAGATAAGTTTCTGTGTCGCGAGGGAAACAGCCCAGACCGTCAGTTAAGGTCCCAAAGTATATGCCGAGTGGGAAAGGATGTGGAGGTCCCCAGACAGCCAGGAGGTTGGCTTAGAAGCAGCCATTCCTTTAAAGAGTGCGTAATAGCTCACTGGTCGAGGGCTTCTGCGCCGAAAATGTAACGGGGCTAAGCATATCACCGAAACCACGGGTTCGTCAGTTTTTCGGAACTGAGGGGCGGTAGGGGAGCGTTCTGCGTTAGTAAGAAGCAATACCGTAAGGAGTTGTGGACGAAGCAGAAGTGAGAATGTCGGAACGAGTAGCGATAAGACAGGCGAGAAACCTGTTCGCCGTAAACCTGAGGTTTCCTGGGCAAGGTTAATCCTCCCAGGGTCAGTCGGTCCTAAGCCGAGGCCGAGAGGCGTAGGTGAAGGGAAACGAGTTAATATTCCGTACCTGTGAATGATGTTCTATCGAAGGAGTGACGCAGAAGGCTATGTCCGCGGGGACCGAGTTCTCCGTCTGGGCTTGATACCGGCCTGCAGGCAAATCCGCAGGCGTGAGGTTCTGGAGTCCGGCAACCCGAAACAAGTAGGGGGAGTGAGCAGATGCCACGCTGCCGAGAAAAGCTTCTAAGAGAGTTATTTACAGACCGTACCGCAAACCGACACAGGTGGGTGAGGAGAAAATCCTAAGGCGCTCGAGAGAATCCACGTTAAGGAATTCGGCAAATTGACTCCGTAACTTCGGGAGAAGGAGTGCTCCATGGTGTGACTGAAGCATGTTAGCAATAGTATGTCGTCAGGTAGTGCTGTGGAGTCGCAGAGAATAGAACCAGGCGACTGTTTATCAAAAACATAGGACTTTGCCAAAGCGAACAGCCGAAGTATAAGGTCTGATGCCTGCCCAATGCTGGAAGGTTACGGGGAGGAGTCAGGGGCTTCGTGCCCTGCAGCTCTGAACTTAAGCCCCAGTGAATGGCGGCCGTAACTATAACGGTCCTAAGGTAGCGAAATCCCTTGTCAGGTAAGTTCTGACCCGCATGAATGGCTTAACGGTCTGGTTACTGTCTCAACGTGGAATTCGGCGAAACTGTGCACCGGGTGAAGACGCCCGGTATCCGCATCAGGACAAAAAGACCCCATGGAGCTTTACTGTATCTTGATATTGAAATTTGGCCTGTTATGTAGAGAATAGGTGGGAGACTATGAAACTAGGGCGCCAGCCTTGGCGGAGTCACCAATGGAATACCACCCTTAGTAGTCTGGATTTCTAACCTTGGGCCCTTGAACGGGTCTGGGGACAGTGTCAGGTGGGCAGTTTGACTGGGGCGGTCGCCTCCAAAAGAGTAACGGAGGCGTTCAAAGGTTCCCTCAGCGTGATTGGAAACCACGCGCAGAGTGTAAAGGCAAAAGGGAGCTTGACTGTGAGGCAGACAAGCCGATCAGGGACGAAAGTCGGACTTAGTGAT
>JBGURN010000070.1:0-7929 GCA_045131955.1 Bacteroidaceae bacterium | reverse complement strand
TATTAGTTTCACGCAGTTACTGCGCATTAATCCAAATTCAAATTAAGACCGATGAAAGGGCCGATACAAACGCAATCACTTACTCACCAGTCGTTTGCGCACATTCTGCACGCGCTCGGTAAACACCCTGAGCTCCTCTCTCTGGTTCTTGATGAAGCTGTTTTCATCAAGCTTGCCCCAAGCGGCCAGCATCTCATCCTCATTCAGGAACGTAGCCTTGCGGAACGGATTCTCATAATCCTTCTTGCGGGTCTCGTAAACCTGGTTGAAGATATATGTCTGAATGTCGATACCCTTGTTGAGCACCTTGTTCCAGTCATCGACGGTAAACTTGTCAATGCCCATGATATGCTTGAGCGACATGTACGCGTGGCGCAGCTTGTCGATAGGATATTTCTTCCAGATCTCGGTATAGCGGTGGTGTATCTCCTTCCAGGTGTTGAGCTTGCCGTCCCTGATATCGGAACGGAGTTGGTCCACATCCTCCATTGACATGAGCTGTCCGCCCAGGTTGAACCACACGCGGGCGCGGTCGCCGTCAAATCGGGCGCTGATGGTATCGAAAGTCTCCTCCTCATTATCCTCAAGGAAGGCCGCGATGTTCTTGACAGCGTAGTACACGAGCATGTCGCCGTATGCGTGATATGCCTTGTAGGGATGCAGGATGACCACTTTGCGGTGTGATTTCTCCATGTTCTCGCCGAGCACCTCCAGATCCTTGAGCTTATCGGGATCACCGTTGAGCAGCTTGCGTCCAAGTTCAACGAGCTGGTCATCGGATACACCCTCCAGGCTCTTGCCCTCCTTGCGCAGCCAGGCCTTGGCTGTCCACTTGTCGAGCAGCTTGCGGGCCTCGATGGCCTCCTCCATGGAGTCGGGTGCGTATGCATCGAACTCAATATTCTGCACCTTGAATACGCGCGTATCGCGTGTGGCGTATTTCCAGTTGTTGCGGGCCATGGCGAACATGTTGTACATCCATGAGAACGCCGGCATGACGTGGAGCTCGCCGTGCACCTCATCATTGCTGATGAGTGCGAACGGGAACGGGTTGATCATCTCGGCGGGGTAAGCGCCCTTGGCCAGCATGGTGTAGCTGGCGAATTTGCAGGAGTGCTTGACGCTCACGCAGAGTCCCGGCCAGAAGCCGCGGCCTGCCTCGATCTCGTTATCGTTGGTACGTGAGTTATGGTTTGAGCCGATGGTCGCGCCGGCAGCCAGGTTTGACTGGCCCTTGACCACGCTGGCAATCAGGAACGAGTTGTTGTGATGCTGCTCGTGAGCAGGGAAAATCAGGTTGTGGAGTACCTCACAGCATGATATCGTGGAGTTATCGCCCATGAACGAGTTCATGAGTCGCGCACCGTATTTGAGGTTGGAGTGGCTGCCGAGCACAAAGCGGACGGCAATCACCGAGTAGAAGATGCGGCATCCGTAACCTATGATTCCGTTTACCAGCACCACGTTCTCACCGATCTGTGTGGGATCCACCTCCGATGAGTTGATGGTTATGTTCTTGAGCTTGCTGGCGCCCTTGATGTAGCAGCAGTTGCCGATCTTTACATCCTTGATGATCCAGCAGTTCTTTATCACGTTGCCGTATCCGATGGTGCCGTAGAATCCGCGACGGTTATCGAACGATGCCTGCGTGATGGCCTTGAGACGGTCCTGGAGGCGCTTATCGTCGATAAACTTAGCCCACATGTAGGCATCGGCCGCAATCATTCCGTCAAACGGGAGGACCTTGCGGCAGCCGGTCTCGTTCATGAGCTCGAGCCAGATGCGGACATCCTCATCCTCACCCTCCTTGACTATGCCGTTGCCGAACTTGGCGTGGTCGGTGCAGGACATCTCCTGGATGTTGAAGAGCATGCATCGGTCACCTATAATATAGTGCGAGAGGTAGTGCACGTTGTGGATGGCGCAGTCATCACCGATGTCGCATGAGTGGATGGAGCTGTTGGTGATGCCGATTGACAGGCGCAGGTCGTGGTACTGGAGTCCGTTCGACGTTACGCGTCCGATGCGCACGAATCCGTAGAACTTGTTGTTCTTGATCATGGTGGGGTCAAACTCGTCGGTGACGAGAATGTTGTCCCAGCTCATGGCCGTATTGTCATTCTTAACGAGTGTCTCTATTTCTGAACTGGTCAGATGCCTCCATCCGTTCTTGGGGGCGCAAACCTGGGTATTACGGAGGTAATACTTGTTCTGACCTGCGGGTATGTACTTGGGATCCAGGAAACTGTTGTAGAGCCTGTCCGAAGTAAGTACGGTAACCTTTTCCATTATGTCCTTTGTTGAATTTTAAATTCCGTTTGCAAACTTAACGAATTTAAACGAACTGACCAAATTTTACCCCATATAAAATATTATTTTATATGAGACTCAACATTAGGGACGGTTCTTACTGTTGCAGTTTTCAGAAACTGATACAAAGGGGACGGTTCCTAATGTTGCAGTTTTGCGGAAAAACTGTAACAGTAAGAACCGTCCCTAATGTGAAGTAATTATGCCTCGGGCTCAGAGAAGTCGTTCTCGCCGTACTTTACCAGGAGGTCGTACCAGCCGGCAATCTTCTTGATGTGGCTGGGATATACGCGGTCGCGGTCAAAGTCGGGGACGATCTCAGCAAAGAACTGCAGGAGCTCGTCATTGCTTGCCTTACGCCAGTTGAAAGCTATCTCCTGCTTGCCGAGTTTCTCCTCGATTGCGGCAAACACCTCGCGCAGAGGCATCTCGCGCTCCTCAGTAAATATGGAGATGTCACCGAGTGAAACCACCTTGTCGGTTCCCATGATGGGGAAACGCTTCTTGGTCTCGTCAATGTTCTCAACGATGAGGGCGCCACGGCCACGTGTCAGGAGCTTATACAGGCTTGGTTTGCCTGAAATAGTCAGAATCTCATTCAACATAATATTATTCGTTTTTAATTAAAAGTTTCTTACAAATTTAAGGCCGATGCATCATCCCTGCGTTTTCCCGGCAACAGCTGCCATCAGCGCATCAATCTGAGGTTCAAGCGCCCTGGAGCCGTCATTCACAATCACGAAATCGGCACGCGAGCATTTCTCCTCCTGAGCCATCTGGCTTGCTATTCTGGCCTCCACAGCCTGGCGCGTGGTATCATCACGCATGATGCAGCGTTGTATCCTAAGTTCCAGCGGAGCATCCACACAGACGGTAAAATCAGCAAGGGAATCAAAGCCGGACTCAAAAAGTATAGCCGACTCCAATATGCAAAAATCCTTACCTTTAGAACCACTGCCGGCGCAAAATGCCTGCTTATCTTTCCACTCCTCGAAATCAGCCTTGACCCGAGGATGAATGATAGCGTTCACCTTAGCCATATTCTCCGGATTGCCGAATATGAACCTGGCCAGGACCTCTTTCTGCATGACCCCGCAACCGCAGGGGCAATAGAGCGTGGGGCCGACCAGACGGGTGAGTTCCATCTGTATGGCAGGGCTGGTCTGAGTGATCAGTTTGGCACGGTAATCAGAGTCATATACAGGTATGCCGCGCAGCTTCATCTTGTCCGACACATAGCTCTTGCCGCACCCTATCCCGCCTGTCATACCTATCACAACCATTGCGCTCAGAAGTTTTTGGATTCCATGAGATAATCAACGGTACGGGTCTGCAGACGTACATTACGCACATTGGCCGGCTGCGAGAACACACGCAGAGGAGCCTTGACGCCGCTTCCGCCGGCAATATCGTTATAATCGACCACCACGCGGAAATCCTGCGCCCCCACCCTGTCATACTCCGACATCTTGACCCAGAAGGTCAGCACGGCCTTTGACGGGAAGGACTTGAGAGTTATATCGGCCGGAAAATTCACACCGCGCACAGGCACCTCGACACTCTTCTCGGTATACTGCTGCGAGATGAACTGGACACGCACCTCGGATGCATCGAACAGGACATCGGGAGCAGCCTTAAGCGGTACTGTAAGGTCGATGGTATCGGACGAGAGCACCACATTTCCGAGCTGCAGCAGGGCGCGGTGCGTCACTGTATCGGACATAAGCACACTGGCCTTCACGCTGTCGGGGCGCAGCTCCACACGCTCCAGGAAGAACTGGTCCTGACTCTCGGTAACCACCTCATACTCAACTGGTAGCATCATGCTGCGCTGACGAGCGAACAGGAACACGAGCGAATCCGGCTCGATGGAACGGATTGAGACCGATGCATGCACGCGGGCCATGATTGAGTCCCTCAGACTCAGCGTGGAGAGCGCTGCATGACCGTGTCCGATGTTGAAACTGCGGCTGTTCAGGCGCAGCACGCTGTGACCGCTGCGGCGTCCGGATTTACGGAGCGCACTGCCTTTTCCGCTCAGTATGACCGATATATGGTCGGCGGCGGGAGTGGTCACGCGGATATCATCGGGGATACCCACAATCTCCACAGGAAGTTTCATCTGAGCCTCAAAACTCTGGCTCATGGTCTGCGACCACCAGATGAGGAATGTGATACCCAGAAAGAGCAGAAAAACCGGAAAATCCCCTCCAAACAGTCTTAGAAGGGATGATCCGATTTTCTTGAGTCCTGCAAATCGGGATGGTTTGTGTCCTGAGTCCCGCACTGCTGTATATCGATAATTAAGCTTTCTCGTCCTTGCTGGGATCCTTCTTGCGACGTGAAGGTTTCTCAGGCTTAGCGGGCTGAGGGGTCGGAACGGGGTTGACGTAACGCTTGTCGACCTTGATCTTCATGCCCTGGGCAATCTCAAGTGTTACTGAAACCTCGTCAATATCCTTGATCTTGCCAAAGATACCTGAGCTGGTAACAACGTCCTGCTCTTTCTGCAGAGCGTTGCGGAACTTCTCACCCTCCTTGTCACGACCGCGGCCGCCGAACATCATGATGAACAGGACAGCGATGATGAGAAGAGGGAACATGAGACCCATGCCGTTGCCGGCAGCTGCGCCGGTTGAGCTTGATGACTCAGAGCCTACGTCGCTCAGATCCTGTACAAAATTCATAGTGTTCTCTACGGTGACCTCCTGTGATGTCATCTGGAAGGGGTCAATCAAAAGCATGTTTGCCATAATCTTATCTTTATTAAGTTTTAGTCTTTAGTTATGCGGCCCTGAGCCTTCAGGTCCTTGGCGATGGTATCGAGCATACCGTTCACGAAACTGCCGCTGGCGGGTGTGCTGAGCTGCTTGGCCAGCTCCACGTACTCGTTTATGGTCACCCTGACGGGGATGTTGTCAAAATGGAGCATCTCAGCCATGGCCACCTGGATGATGATCACATCGAGGAATGCCAGACGGCTCGGATCCCAGCGACGGCAGTTGGCGGCAACCACCTGCTCACGCTCCTGGGCCATGTCAAGGCCGCGGTGCAGCAGGTCGATGGCGAACTGACGGTCCTCCTCATCCTTGAACTCGCTCTTGAGCGGCTGCTCGGCCACATTACCCTCCTCAAAGGCGCGGATGGTCTTGAGCACGAACGAGTCAATCAGCTCCTTATCGCCGTTCCAATAGATATTCTCCTCCTCAAGCAGGGCGTCGAGCTCATCGCTGCTCTCCACAAACTCCTTGTAGATCTTACGCACCAGCTCCTTATCGGCCTCAAAATCAAACTTCTGAGTCTCCATATATTCCTCCATGGAGTCCGATGCAAGCACGCGGGCAACCACATCGGCAAGCCAGTCTGACTGCGTGAGCCAGTCCATGTCATTGCTCTGCAGGTATGCCTGAAGCTCCACATTCTCCTCCAGCTGGGCCACGAAACGGTTATCGGCCAAAAGCTCCTCACGGCGTGAGATATGGGCCACGTTCATACGTTTCTGCTTGGCTACGGATTTCCTGACCTGACGAACCAGGGCAACAGGGATGAACAGAAGTGTTTTGTAAAGGGAATAAGCGCTGTCTAAGCTTTGGGCAAGCTCACGGTCGGCTGCGGCAGCCTTCTGCCCGCCGTTCTGGTAGTATGAGTAAATTACCTGAACTACTTTCAGTCTGATGAGAACTCTGTTGATCATTGTGTCTTATAATCCGGTGTGCAAAATTACATATTTTTTCCTCACAAAGCCCATTTTAGATTCCCTATTTCTTGGAGAGTCCGAATCATTTCACCAAATTTGTGGAAAATTCATTTAAATTGCGTTTTCGATATGGAGGATCACAGGAAGAAGATGAATGAGGATTTTGAAAAAGATGTAATTTTCTCACATTCGATCAAGGCAGGCAAACGCATCTATTATCTCGATGTCCGCAAAACCCGTAAGGATGAGATGTACCTGTCAATCACTGAAAGCAAGAAGATTGTAGGCGGTGAAGGCGCCGATCAGCAGGTGAGCTACGAAAAGCATAAGATTTTCCTTTACAGAGAGGATTTCGGCAATTTCATTGACGGTCTCTCCAAAGTTATCAGGTTCGTGCAGGAGGCTGAGAAGGCAGGTGCACCCGCGGCGGATGCATCGGACCAGGCACCTATAAGTGAGGCCGATACAAAGCCGGCCGAGGAGGGTCCGGTCGATGACCTCAAGATTGAATTCTGACTATTATAATAGATTTATAGCGATTTAACGGCGCAAATGGTTGCAGGAAAGACAAACTTTCCCTACCTTTGCGCCGCTTTTACGAAGATCCGGCCGGTTGCCGGTGAGGATCTTGTGTGATGGTGAATTGAATATTAACAATTTAGAGTAACACATTTAACTATGAAATCAATTGACGTTAAGGGCACAGCCCGCAACCAGTTCGGTAAGAAAGAGGCTAACGAGCTCAGAAAGCAGAACCTTATCCCCTGCAACCTCTACGGTGTAGAGAAGGATGAGAAGGGTCTTCCCGTAGCTAAGGCATTCTCTGTAACTCCTGAGGAGGTTCGTAACCTCGTTTACTCACCCGATATTTTCTCTGTAAACCTGACCATCGACGGTACAACCGTTCTGGCAGTGATGAAGGAGATCCAGTTCCACCCCGTTAAGGACAACATCCTGCACATCGACTTCTATCAGATCACTGAGGACAAGCCCATCGTTATGGCTGTTCCCGTTAAGCTCAAGGGTCTGGCTGCCGGTGTAAAGGCTGGTGGTAAGCTCGATCAGGTTATGCGTCGTGTTAAGGCCAAGGCTCTCTACACTGCAATTCCTGAGAAGATTGAGATCGATGTAACTCCCCTGACCATCGGTAAGTCATTCAAGGTTGGTGACCTCAAGGTTGAGGGTATCCAGTTCACAAGCCCCAAGGAGGCTGTGATCTGCACAGTTCTGTCAACTCGTTCTGCTGCCGCTAACGCTGCTGAGGAGGCTCCCGCTGAGGAGGCTGCTCCCGCTGCTGAGGCTCCCGCTGCAGAGTAATAGAATATGAAATATCTGATTGTGGGGTTGGGTAACCCGGGCGACGAATACCAGAATACCCGCCACAACATAGGATTTATGGTATTGGATGCCCTAGCTAAGGCATCCGATACTGTTTTTGAGGACAAGCGATACGGTTATGTGGCGCACATGCGCATCAAGAACCGTGAGCTTGTGCTCCTCAAGCCTACTACCTACATGAACCTGAGCGGCAATGCAGTCCGCTACTGGCTCAAGGAGGAGAAAATCGACCCCGAGAACCTTCTGGTTGTGGCCGATGACCTGGCACTGCCTCTGGGCAAGATCCGCATCAAGGCGCAGGGCTCCAACGGCGGTCATAACGGCCTGGGCAACATCATATCGGTGCTCTGCTCCGAGAAATTCGCACGCCTCAGGTTCGGCATCGGAAATGATTTCCCCATGGGTGCCCAGATCAAGTTCGTGCTCGATCCCTTCAATGCCGATGAGCAGAAGATTCTTGACGAGCGCATCCCCATTGCTGTCGAGGCTGTCCGTAATTTCTGCCTGGCTGGCATAGGAGACACCATGTGCAAGTTCAATAATAAATAATGGAGGCCAGGATTGACAAGTGGCTGTGGTCGGTC
>JBGURN010000069.1:0-9157 GCA_045131955.1 Bacteroidaceae bacterium | reverse complement strand
TGGGATCGTCACCCATGTACCACACGTTATTTCCTTTTTCATCCTCATATATTGACTGATATGTCTCGGCCCATACTATCTGGGCGGTTGTTGAGAATATGAGCGACAATCTGGGAATATGGGTGATGAAACGGATGTTTGTGTTCACACGGGACTGTACAGATCCGTCACCGGCAGGCATAAGTGCCATGAACGGATATGTCTTATCGGCATTGGTACGTCCGTCAACGATAGGATCCTGAAAACGCACCATACTCCAGCTCTCCTTCGTATCACGGCGTTTTATCCATAACCATGCACCGTCAGCTACAATTGAGGTCCTTATGGCCTTGATCTGACCAAAGTCAATACTGTACTCTATACCCATCTTGTCAGTCTGTATGCCGTTTGACGACCTGAGGAAAGTATTGAAAACCGTGTCATTGCGCGATGGAACATCTTTAGCCTGGCTTCCGTCCATGTAGGTGAGACGGCCGTCGGCATAAGCATAACCGGTTGAACCGGGGGCAGGGAGATAGGTCCTGTACGGCAGGATAACCGGTTCGCTACGGTATCCGAACTCGTTGTCATACCGCTCCTTAAAGAATGTGATGAATCCCTTTACAGGCTTGATGTCAAAGTTCAGACCAAATTCCAACTTATTGCCTACAGACGGGACAAGAGCGGGATTGGATGTATCATCAATCACATTGGTGGTCATCACGGACATGCTTTTGGACATATCCATCCCCGGATCGACATAGGTAAATGACTTGACATCGTAGTATGCCTTATCGGGGTAGAGGTATGAAAGAGGGGGCATCTTGGAGGTAAGACCCCATCCGGCATTTATGCTCAGGTTCTCAAACTTGGAATTACGTGGTGTAAGCAAGGCCCATTCCACATTGATACGCGGGTCAACCGTTATCATATCAGAACGGTCCAGATAATCACGGTCTATAAAGAGGTCGCTTGCCCTTACGCCGATCTGTGTAGTAAGGTCCATACCTCCTATAGGCATGATTGTCTTGTTCTCGATATAACCCGACAAGGTCTTCATGGCCGGAATATCGGAGTAGGGACGAGGACGTACAGTCTGGATATTCCTTACAAAGGGAGGCTTGGTGGGATCGTATTCCAGACCCTTGCCGTGGTTGACATCGTACTTAAACTCAACACCCTCCTTGAATGATGAGGTGAATCCCTCGTTTATGAATATGGTCTTGTTTGCCTTAAGCTGTGCAATAACATTTACGGGATTGCCGCTTATGCTATGTTCTGAATTGTATGTAGAGTTAAGCAGTATGGACTGAAACTCACCTGATACGGTTGATACGGCTATAGGGGTTATTCCAGTGGAGAGGACAATCTGTTCCAGCTGATAGTCATACTGACGGCTGTTATTGTATGAGAGATTGTAGCTCAGGTTGGAGATGAGGCGCGTCTTGATGTTCCAGTCTCCGCTCAGATTGATTCTCACGCCTTGGTTCTCACTCTTAATCTTCTCATAGGAGCGCTGCTGTTTATCACTCCTTATGTCAAAGACGTTCTGGAAATAAGAGACCTTGAAATTGAAACTCAGCGGACGGCTGCTGAAAAATGTATGTCCGTAACCCAGATCGGCCGTGACACGCTCAAATCCCTCGGCCGGAAAACGGATATCGCTGTATGACGATGTATAATCCACCGCCATATTGACCGTACCGCCGCCTCTCAGGTTGAAACCCTTTCCGGCATAAAACATCTTGGAGTCTGGATCGATCTCTCCTTTAATCTCAAGAGGTGTGGCGCCTTTCTTGGTGTTTATGATAACGGCTCCCGATGTCAGGTTACCGTACTCTGCCGACGGTATACCGCGTACCACCTCTATGTTGTCGATATTATCGGTCGATATGGACCTGAGGTCAGCGCCGCGTCCTGTTGAATTCTGATCATTACTGGCAGACGACTGCAGATTAGATCCGCTGTTTGAGGATGATAAAAGCTGCATGGTGGCATCATTAGAAATAGGAGCACCATCTACCATTACAAGGGCTCCCATGGAATTGGCGCTGTTGCCACCATCAATTTCACGTATATACGCTTGGCCAATACTATTGACAGTAGGATTTTGGGTTATGTTACCCGGAACGAGCTGAAGTATGTCGCTCACGCTCTTGGGCTGGAGGTGCTGCAGCGCAGTCTGATCAACAACCGATGAAGAACCCATGGCCTGGGCCTTGGCTGTTACAGTGACCTCAGAGAGCGCAAGTGAGCTCTCGCGAAGCTTTATATTGAGGCCGGTAACATCAGCTCCATCAACCTTAATGACGCCTTTGGCTGTCTCAAAACCGATGTACGATACCTCATAGTGGTATTCACCGTTGGCAAGTTTAAGGCTGAAACGGCCTTCAAGGTCACTGACTGCCCAGAATGAGTTGTTTTCAAATGTGATGTTAACCAGTTCCAGGGGGCCTCCGTGTGTCGCGTCAGTTATGCGTCCGCTTACGGTGTAGCTACGCTGTGACGCTGCAGTCCTCTGGGATGTCCTGGTCTGAGACTGTGCGGGAGTTGCGGCGAAAATGAGTGTGGCCGCGAGTAAAAGCGCTATCTTTTTCATGTTAAAAATCAGCTCCTTTGCAAAAATATCAATTCGCAAATATATAAACATATGTGACAAAGCAAAAGGAAATAGCATAGCTATTCAGGTGTCCTTCCGGTTTTGTGGTGCAAAATTACCCTTTATGCTACCCAAAATGGACTATTTGAGACTTAATAATGTATAAAAACAGATTATATACCTACTTTTAGGTATAAACATACGTCGGATAGAGAACAGGTTTGGCATTTGGGAGCACGGGCAGTGCAGGTATAGCGTCCGTGAAGAAGCAGCCAATGATGAGCCAGGGAAAGTTTATCTTGAGGAAAATATTTTACAAGTTCACGCTCAACGCTAAGGGGAGTCGTACAACGTTTGGGGACAAGTCCTATGCGATGGCTCACACGGAAGACATGGGTATCGACCGGCATAGCCTGATCGCCGAATGCAACGGCAAGCATGACATTAGCGGTTTTTCGGCCTACACCTGGAAGTGATGTCATGCGGTCCATATCCCTGGGAATCTCTCCGCCGAACCTTTCACAAACCATACGGGCCATCTCCACAAGATGCGCAGCCTTAGCGTTAGGGTATGAAACGCTCTTTACAAATGGGAACACTGCATCGGGCGTTGCAGCCGCCATATCCTGAACGGTCGGGAATGCCTTGAAAAGGGCGGGGGTGACCATATTGACTCTCTTGTCGGTGCACTGGGCAGAGAGCATGACTGCCACAAGCAGCTCGTATGGAGACGAAAAATGCAGCTCGGTGGCCGCTGCAGGGTATGCCTGCTCTAGCCTCTGGCTGCATATTTCATATAACTCCCTCTTTTTCATAGGGATGTTACCTTATCAGTTAGCTGCCTCAAATTCCTTGAGGAAACGTACGTCGTTCTCGGAGAACATGCGCAGGTCCTTGACCTGGTACTTAAGGTTGGTGATACGCTCAATACCCATACCGAGTGCGTATCCGGTATATTCCTTGCTGTTGATTCCGTTGAGTTCCAGAACGTTAGGATGAACCATACCGCAACCCAGGATCTCAACCCAACCGGTACCCTTGCAGAAGGGGCATCCCTTACCGCCGCATATGTTGCAGCTTATGTCCATCTCGGCCGACGGCTCTGTGAAGGGGAAATAGCTGGGGCGCAGACGGATCTTGGTATCGGCACCGAACATCTGCTGTGCAAAATAGAGAAGTACCTGCTTGAGGTCTGTAAAGCTTACGTCCTTGGCAACATAGAGAGCCTCAACCTGATGGAAGAAGCAGTGTGCGCGGTAGCTGATGGCCTCGTTACGGTATACACGGCCCGGGCAGATGATGCGGATAGGGGGCTGTGTAACCTCCATGACGCGGCTCTGTACCGATGAGGTGTGTGTACGCAGTATGATGTCAGGATGAGCCTCGACAAAGAATGTGTCCTGCATATCACGGGCAGGGTGATCCTCGGCAAAGTTCATGGCTGAGAATACATGCCAGTCATCTTCAACCTCAGGACCGTCGGCAAGAACGAATCCAAGGCGTGAGAATATCTCTATGATCTCATTCTTTACGATATTGAGGGGATGGCGGGTACCGAGCTCCACAGGATATGCCGAACGGGTCATATCGGGTTTCTCGGCATGAGCCTTCATGGCATCGAATGACTCCTTGAGAGCACTGATTTTATCCTGAGCCATCTGCTTGAGTACGTTCAGACGCTGTCCGACCTCACGTTTCTGCTCAGCGGGAACATTACGGAAATCGGCCATAAGGTCATTGATGGCACCCTTCTTGCTCAGATACTTAAGACGCAGAGCTTCAAGCTCTTCGGCTGATGAAGCCTTAAGCTCATTAATCTCGCTTATAAGCTGTTCTATTTTCTCTAACATCACGTTACTGTTTTCTGGGGCGCAAATTTAGCAAAAAAGAAGCGGAACACCAATTAGATTAAGTAATTTTGCAGTCATGATTATAAGAGAGAACTGTTCACTTGCTGACAGGAACACATTCGGCATGAATGTCAAGGCAGACTGCCTGGCCGACTGGTCAAGCGTGGAGGAGCTACGCAGCATCCTGACCGACATAAAGGAGCCGGTCCTGGTTATAGGAGGCGGCAGCAACCTGCTGTTCATGTCCGATTTCAAGGGCACCGTGCTGCACTCATCGATCTCAACCATCGATGTACTGTCCGATGACTCCGACCGTGTGCGTGTCCAGGTGGGCGCAGGTGTTGTGTGGGATGATTTTGTAGCCTGGTGTTCGGTGAACGGATACTGGGGAGTGGAGAACCTCTCGCTGATTCCTGGCGAGGTGGGAGCCTGTGCCGTACAGAACATAGGCGCCTACGGAGTCGAGGCAAAAGACGTAATTGAGACCGTACAGACCATCTGTCTGGCCGACGGCACCATGCGTGACTTCAGCGCCGAGCAGTGCCGTTACGGATACCGCCAGAGCATATTCAAGAATGAGCTCAAGGGCAAATATGCCGTGACATACGTCATATTCAGTCTGTCACGCAAGCCACAGCCCAAGCTGGGTTACGGTGCGCTGGAGCAGGAGGTCAACGCTTTGGGCGGACCTACGCTCACCAACATACGTCAGGCTGTCATCAGCATACGCGAGAGCAAGCTGCCCGATCCCAAGGTGCTGGGTAACGCAGGCAGTTTCTTTATGAATCCCGTAATAACAGCCCAGGAGTTCGATAAGATAAAGGGCAGCTATCCCGATGTTCCCTCATATCCGGCAGCCGACGGCATGGTTAAGGTTCCGGCAGGCTGGCTGATTGAGAGATGCGGCTGGAAAGGCCGCTCACTGGGCCCTGCAGCCGTGTATGACAAGCAGGCACTGGTACTGGTCAACAAGGGTGGAGCTACCGGTCAGGATATCAAGAAACTGGCCGATACAATTATCGGCGACGTTAAGGACAAATTCGGAATAACCCTTTCAACAGAGGTTAACTATATATGAAACTCACATTCCTAGGAACAGGAACATCAATAGGCGTGCCGGAGATGTGCTGCCACTGCGCCACATGCATGTCGGCCGACCCTCATGACAAGCGTCTGCGCACATCGGCCCTGATTGAGACCGATAAGACCACGATCGTGATTGACTGCGGTCCCGATTTCCGTCAGCAGACTTTAAGGGAAAAGGTGGAACGTCTTGATGCAGTGTTGCTTACACATGAGCACTATGACCATGTAGGAGGCCTTGATGACCTGCGTCCGTACTGCTACCAGAGCGTGATTCCGGTCTATGCCGAGAGTAACGTGATGCAGCATATCACCGAGCGTATGCCGTACTGCTTTGGAAGCGAGAAGAAACCCCGCACCCCGACCATGGAGCTGCGCGAGATAAAGCCCGGCGAAAAGTTTACCGTAGGTGACCTGGAGATAGTTCCCATACGTGTTTTCCACGGCAATATGCCCATTGTAGGGTTCCGCATAGGCAAACTCACATATATTACCGATATGAAGAGCATTGACGAGGAGAACTACAGGCTTGTGGAGGGCTCGGAGATCCTTGTGGTGAACGCACTTCATACCAAGGAGCATCCCACACACCAGAATGTACGTCAGGCTGTGCTGTTCGCTGAGAAGGTAGGGGCGCGTGAGACCTATTTCATACATATGAGCCACCGCGCCGGCATGCATGAGGTCATGAACGCCAAGTTCCCGCCTCACGTACAGTTCGCATATGACGGACTTAAGATTGAAATCTGAACATCATCAATATAAAAGAAAGGCTCGGGAGCGTACTCTCGAGCCTTTCTTATTGATATACGTCTGATTATTCAGCATCTTGCTGGGCGGCTGCTGCAGGTCTTGATGCACGCGGACGTACATTTGAACGGGCAGCACCGAGAATGGTGTTCTTGCGGCGAAGTATAGCCTCCTCAACGGCACCGGATTTCTCAGGACGGTAAAGCTTGCCGTACTTGGCCTTACCCACCTTGATATGGCGGATGGGGAAGTTGGCAATATCCTCAAGCGAGCCGCTTATGGTCACGCCCAGACGGATAGGCAGAGGAGTCTGAGTAACTGATACGTTGTAGTTACAGCTCAATCCTGCATCTATGTTGTGACGGCCGCTTATGATAGCCTCGTAACGGTCCATCTTGATGCGGGTAGGATAGAGGTCAACCTTCTCGTCCGATACCTGCAGCTCCACATCCAAGCTGTCAATCACAGGACTGGCATCCTTACTCATAAGGAGCTTACGCTTGATGCTGTTGAACACCTCATTGTCAAGTACCACGAGATTGGCACCCTCAATCACAGCATTACCTATGAGTGATGACATCTGGGGATACAACGGTCCGTGAGTCACATAGTCGGGCTCCAGATAGGTCTGAGCCGACAGATGGAACTGTGCCTTACCTGAGAGAGCCTTGAGCATGGGAACGATCGAATCAACTGCAGGTACAAGGTCGATGAGCTCATCAATCTCAATATCAAGCAGATGGAAGTCAAGTTCCATGAAACGGTCCTCTACGTTAGGTGTACGGTAGATGGCAGTGAGCTGCATCTCAGCGGCTTTTGATGAGAATCCGAGCTCCTGCATGATTATCACACCGTCCTTGATTGATACGTCACCACCTACGTTATTGAATGTATGGTCGTTGAAGTCAACATTCGAGAGGTTGGTGTAAAGGGTCAGGTCAATGCCCTTAGGTATCATGATAGGAGAGGCTGTGATGGTATCCTGACCGGCCTCGATCTCCTGTGCTGTCTGCTCGATAGCCAGTGTATCGGCCTCGGTAGCACCTGCCAGGGTCATGAGTTTGTTCACGTTCACATGGTCAGACTCAACATACAACTCACCTGTCAGAAGGCCTGTGTCATTGAGGAACTCACCTATGTTATATACGTCACCCCAGAACTGGAGGTCGGAGTCATCAATCTCGGCACGGCATTCGTTTATGTTGAAACGGCCAAGAGAGAAGTCAAAGTCAAGGGTCTTGAGCACTACGGGCTCGGCCAGCATATCGACCTTACCGTCCTTGAGGGTCATCTTGACCTCGGGGTTGAACTGGCTCAGGACATCCTGCTTGGTTGAGTCATACTGGGCGAAAGCCTGCAGACGGGTGGTACCCAGACTGGCTGCCAGGGCGCTTCCCATACCGGCTGTGAGGCCCTCAAGACCTATGTCAGCCCTCATGGCAATGACATCACCCTGAGGTGCCATATTGAGTTTGACTGCGGTATTGTTCAGGGTTCCGAATATGGTATCCATGTCACCCTCAATCTTGCGTGCCTTTATGTCAACCTGTACGTTAGCCTTGTCAAGCTGATCCAGAAGTACAGCGGCCGATGCGTTCAGGTCAAATCCTTCAATCGATGCATTGATGGTGGTTGAGTCAACCATGGTCACCTGCAGGTCTGTGGCTGCAAGAGCTACATCGGCAGTCATGCGGTCCTTGTCGGCAGCAACCAGGCTGGGGTAGTTCATATGGGCTGTGAGCTTGCCCGATGCAGCCTTCAGGGAGTCATTCATGGATGCCTCCAGCTGCTGCAGCCTGATATCGGCTGTGGCCTTATCCAGCACAGGACCCTGCTCGTTCATGCCGCCCTTGACGTTGATGTCAAGTCCTACGGTTCCGTGAACGTCAATTCCCTCAAGCATGCTCTGGAATGACTCCGGAATCATGGCTACGAGACGGTCCAGATCAAGATCCTCCATGGTGTTCACGCGTACGCGACCTGCTATGTTGGAACCGTTCATGGTGCCGTTACCGCTGAATCCTATACGCTGGCCGTTCACGTCAACGTTAGCTCCGTTCAGGATGGCAAAACGTGACATGTCTGTCTTGGCCTCAAGCGGGAGGGTAAGGCCGAGCGACCAGCCCGGTACATATGTCTCACCGCCCATAACCACATCGATGGAGGGTATAGTGAGTTTGGTGTCGGCTTTCAGGTCATCGGTCTTGAGGCCGGCGTTCAGGTCGAGCCTTATCTCATCGGACTGTACGTTGATGGGGGTCTCGCCACCCATATCGAATGTCAGACCATTGACTGCGAATGCCACGGCAGCGGCCACATTGCTCATATCGAGTTTGAGTCCTGAGTTGAGTCCTACAAGTACCTTTTCTATATCAGCCTTGGTTGTGTTGCCGGCTGAGTCAACCATCTCGACAGCGATGGCGCGGGTATCGAAAGTAAAGTCCTCGACATGGGCGCTGTCACCGGTAAAGACGGCCATAGGGGTCTTCATGACAATGGCTCCGGTTGAGGCCGATATGCCCGGGAGAGTAGCCTTGATATCCGATACATCGGCCCTGAGACCGGCTACGACGTCGCCCAGGCCCTCGCTGCCCAGTGTGCAGCAAACCTTGTCAAGCACGAACTTGATTCCGTCAATACGGGCCTGTATATCACCCATGGCGGCATTTGTCTGCTTGAGGTTAAGGGTAAGGTCGGCGTTTACGTCATCACCGAACTTGGTCAGGTTACCGTTTACGCGCAGGTCATCAAGACTGGCAGAGATATCGGTCGAGTCATTCTGTATGGCTGCGGTGATCTTTGCTATCTTTACGCCTGTCTTGGCCTCAAGGCTGTCATAGTTGAGCAGTCCCTTGAGTTCAATACCGAACCTGTCAATAGCGGCCTTGGTACCCGA
>JBGURN010000068.1:0-39540 GCA_045131955.1 Bacteroidaceae bacterium | reverse complement strand
TTTATGCCACCGCCATCCAGCCAGGTGATGGGCTCTATGACTTCCTGGGGTGCAGATTCGGTCTTATCGGCCTTTACCCTCTTTTCCTTGCGGGCGTATGACACGCTTACACACAGAAGCGAAATGATGATTATAACCAGCTTTTTCATACTCTTGTTGTTTTAGTGACGGATTGGGGTCTGACCCCTTTTCGTCGGTTCTGCAGCAAAGGTAGGGTGGCGTGGTGCGCTCGGCAAGGAATGTGCGTTGCAATACCGCCGCAAAAAATCTGCAACGTTTCTGCAACGCCGGGAGGCGAGCAAAGGGGGCCAAAGGGGACGGTTCTTTTTGGCTCCTTTATCAGTAATATAAAACGAAGCAGTGAAGGTTAACACCCTCACCGCCTCATAACTATCTGAAAAGGGGGCCAAAAAGAACCGTCCCCTTTGGCACCCTTTTGCTCGCTTTGCTTAATTCTGTTGGACTTCTTCTATGAATTCCTCATCATAACCGGTTATATCCAAAGACCAGCTTCCTCCGAACATAGTCCAGGTTTGGAGCATAATAAGATAATTCCGGTTGTGAGGAATAAAGACGTAATTGGAACTGATTTCTTCATAAGGGACCTCTGCATGACCCACATATATAAGACCGTTTCTTGTCAGTTCTCTCAATAGCGGTGCGACATCGGTCGATGAGTTGTGAGAGTAGCGCACTGTGTTGTACTCAAGCCCCTCCGCATCATCAAAATAGTAGAATACTTTCAGACTGTCCTTAATGTATGAGGTATACCAGTAATAAATGGATTCATCGATGCTATCCTTTAACAGCGCTCCGCCTTCCCTGGCTTCCCAGTCCGCATAATTCTCAGCCATGTAGTTCCTGATATCGGCATAAGAGGCATCAAAATCAATCATGGGAATCAGGCTGTAACTGCCCTCTTGGGTAGTTATGTTTAAGTCGAGTTTGGTCGGGTCTGTCAAGAGATCCAGATCATTCTTGTCAAAGGCCTGGAAATTAACTGTCCAGTAAAACTGACGGTCGTTGTTACGGGCTACCATCTGAACCTCAAGCTTTTCATCGGCCGACAGATATAAATAGCCCAGATTATCGGGATACGCATCGGAATACATCATTCCCTTGAATTTCAGACCTGATTTTACACATTGATCCTCAATCTTCTGAATCTGATTATCTCCCCTGATAGTAAATTCCTGCGCAAAATAGCCGGTTCCGGATTCACCAGAGAAATAGAAAGCCATCAGAACACTACGACAACTATAATGTACGACATTTCTTCCGCTTACAGGATCATGTGACATAACTCCCTCATTCATAGGCTTAAGGTCAGGATATGTCTTGGCCAGATATTCTTCCACATCAGCCAGAGTGGCACCCCATTCAAGGAAAGGCTTGATCGGAAAGTTTACGCCATTGGTATCAGCGTTCAGGCTAAATTCTTTCAGGTCATCAGCCTGATTGGAATCATTCTTGTCACAAGAGCCTATTGATACGGAAAAGGCAACAGCGCACATCAGGATAAGTGCGGCACGGAAAGTAATTCTCTTTGTCATATGCGTTTTGATAATTTGAATGCAAATTTAACAAAAAACCGTTAAATAACTGAGCGAAAGGGAGCCAAAGGGGACGGTTCTTTTTGGCTCCTTTTTCAAAATAAGAAACAGCGACCTATTTTGTAAGTCGCTGTTCTTTTAGCAGTTCAGTAAAAAAGGAGCCAAAAAGAACCGTCCCCTTTGGCACCCTTAGCGGGCGAGGACGTATTTGTGGAGGGTGTTGCGGACAGCGCCGGGACCGGCGTAGAGTTCCTTGACCATACCCTCGATGCGCTCGCCAAGGCCGGCCTCGTAGAGGTCGACGGCGAATATATCCTTGCGGCTGTAGAGTTTCTTAAGGCATGAGTAGTCCTGATCGGGCTTGCCGACCTCAAGCGGAGCAACGATTGCCTGCATCTCGGCGAGCAGCGGATCGGGTGAAGGCTCGAACGGAGTGCCGTCATCCTTGATGCCCTTGAGGTAACGTGCCCAACCTGCAAGCGCAAGAGGAATGAGCACCAGATTATCCTTGTCAAGACCGCGTGCAATGTACTTCTTGATGGTCTCGCCAAAACGGATAGGAATTTTCTGGCTTGTGTCCGATGCAATACGCTGCGGGGCATCGGGCATGAAGGGATTGGGCAGACGACGCTTGATTACGGCGCCGATGAACTCGTACGGGTTCAGGATTCCCGGATCCACAACTACCGGCATAGCCTCCATGTAACCCATCTTCTGGATGAACGAGCGGATATCCTCATCGGCCATCTCGGCACTGATAAGGGTATAACCGAGCATGCAGCCGTAGAGAGCCATAGCGGTGTGCAGGGGGTTGAGGCAGGTGGTCACCTTCATGGTCTCAACCTTGTCGACGGTCTCACGTGTGGTGTAGAGGGCGCCGCCCAGATCCAACGGCGGACGACCGTTGGTGTAATTATCCTCGATGACCAGATACTGCACCTCCTCAGCGTTCACGAACGGAGCGGTGAATGTGTGCTTCTCGGTCTCAATGTAGTCGTTATCCTCAAATCCGTCCTTAGCCAGCAGCTCCTTGACCTTTACGTGCGGGCGCGGGGTGATCTTGTCAATCATTGACCAGGGGAATGTGATCTTGCTCTCATCCTTGAGGTAAGCCAGGAATCCGGCGGGAACCAGACCGTCGGCAACCCAACGCTCGGCATACGCCATCACGCCTGCCTTGACCTTGTCACCGTTATGTGAGCAGTTATCCATGCTCTGAACGGTCAGGGGCAGCTGTCCTGCGTTGAAACGCTCCAGCAGCAGTGCGCAGACCTTACCCATGGCAAGCACAGGCTTGAGACCGCGTGCCAGGTCGGCATCGTTATAGGTGTAACCCTTCTCGGTGATGGTGAATGAGATCATCTGAAGTGACTTAGCCTTGAAAATCTCAACCAGGCGGTTCCAGTCATCAAACTGGAAATCGGCCTTAAGAGCCTCTGTGACCGATGCAATCACCTTCTTCTCAACTGTGCCGGTTGACTGCAGGCTAACCAGAAGCGAGAGGTTGTCATAGGGAGCGTAGGCCTTGTCAACCACCTCGTAGTCAAAAGTCTCGGCCACGATCACGCCGCGGTCATACTTTCCGGTGTTGAGGGCATCGTTCAGGATGGCAGCCGGGAAGGCGCGGAATATGTTACCGCCGCCAAAATGCACCCATACGGGAGCGTCGTGAGTCTTGCGGCGTACTGCCTCTATATCAAACTTGGGGAGCTCATAACCCTTGCTCTCCCACTCTGCGGCATTCAATGAGCCGCTCATTATATCTTTCAGTTTCATATCGTATTTACGCAGGTTCTGCGAAACAATTCTCAATTCTCAATTCTCAATTTTCAATTAGTCAAAGAATCCCGGCTGCTTATACTCAATCCCCAGTTCCCTGTCAACCGTAGCAAGAATTCCCTGCACCTGACCCATAGCGAACATACGACCCAGCAGTGTATAGCCTGCGTTGTGTCCGTGGCTTGACTCATCCATAATGCCGCCGGGCTCATCGGTAAATGTCATACCGTGATCCACGCGCATGGGCAGTGAAGGATTCTCCTTCTCAAAGATGCGGCAGAGCTCAATCAGGTCGGCGCGGCCACCCAGATGTGATGCCTCGGTAAAGTCACCGTTGGGGAAAATATGGCAAGAACGCAGGTGTACAAAATGTGTGCGTGAAGCAAACTTCTTAGCCATCTCAACCACATTATTATATGCACCGGCCGACAGTGAACCTGCGCAGAACGTGAGACCGTTGTGCTTGTTGGGCACTGCATCCAGGAACCACTGAATATCCTCCTCGGTACGTACTATGCGCGGCAGACCCAGAACCTCGATGGGAGGATCGTCAGGATGAACGCACATGTTCATGTCGCACTCCTCGCAGACAGGCATGATAGCCTCCAGGAAGTATTTCATGTTGGCACGGAGCTGTGCCTTGTCAATACCCTTGTAGAGATCCAGGAAATCACGGAACTTCTGGATGGGAGCCTCGTCGTTCTCGCTGAAGTTGCCGCTCACGAATCCCTGAGTCTTTATGATGATGGTCTCAACCAGCTTGTGCTCGCCCTCGGGAGTCATGGTCTTGGCCAGTTCATCGGCCTCAGCCAGGACGCTGCGGCCCTCGCCTACTCCTTCGGGGAAACGGAACTTAGCCCACTCCTCACGTGCGCCTGCGCGCTTAAGAATATAGATGTCAAAATAGGCGAACTCGGCGTAGTTGAAATAGAGGTTGGTCGATCCGTTGGGGTTGATGTGGAACAGATCCGTGCGGGCCCAGTCCAGAACCGGCATAAAGTTATAGCATATGCAGTGTATACCCTCGGCCGATAAATTCCTCAGGCTCTCCTTGTATACCTCAATCTGATGGTCGCGGTCCGGACCGCCGTACTTGATGGTCTCAACCACCGGCAGACTCTCGACTACGCTCCAGCGCATTCCGTAACTCTCGATATACTCCCTAAGGTCACGGATCTTCTCACGGGTCCATACCTGACCCAGAGGAACATCATGCAGGGCAGTAACAATACCCTCAACTCCTATCTGCTTAAGCATGGCAAGGGTAATCTTATCCTTCTTGCCAAACCAACGCCACGTTCTTTCCATACAGTGATAATTCGCTTGTTATTTTAAAGGTACGCAAATTTGGCAAAAAAAATTGACCCTTTGGGCATTGCGACTCTTAACTTTACCTTATTCTTTGACTATTAAATGTGCAAGGCTTGAAGGAACGACCTTTAAGCCGACAACAAGAGGAACGATTTTAGTTCATAATTTATCAATTAAAGGTTAAGGGTAGGAATCAGCGCAAATTACGTATTGCGCTGATTTTGTTTTTGTTAGTCCGATGCGCTCAAAAGTAAAAATGTTAAGCGTTATGTTAACAAAGGATAAATAATTAACTTCTCGCTTAACTTCCTTCCACTTTCCGACTCTTAACTACGAACACCGGTTGAAACGGGGGACGACAAAAGCCCGAACGACTGACCGGAACAAAAACAAACGGAATAACAAAAACAAAAAAAATAAGAATTATGAAAAAGATTTTCTTCGCTGCCGTTGCAGCAATGTTCATCGGAATGAGTGCAAACGCACAGAGTGTTAACGCAACTGAGGCTACCGTAGCCGATGTAGTAGCAGAACTCAGCGAGGCCGACGCCCTCCAGTTCATCCCCATGTATCAGAAGATGCTCGCCGACATCGAGAACGTATGCCGCGCCGACTACAATGAGGACAAGAAGACCGCCAAGATCGAGAACATCAAGGACGAGTACACCGAGAAGTTCAGCGACGTACTGGTAACAGCTCAGAACGAGATTGCAATCAACAGCATTCCTATGGAATACATCAACAACCGCGTAGCTAAGTAAAACACATATAAGTTTTCATAAGTAAAAGGTTTAAGGGTCAGGGAGCCGGACTACAGCAGTCCGGCTCCCTGTTGTATAAAAAAGAACCGGACTCATGTAAAGCCCGGTTCCTTTATGGGTTAGAAAGTAAAGAATCACTTAAGTGCGTAGTAATTCTCCTCCTCTCCTTCTGTAACGTTGATTTTGTCTTCACGGAGCAACCATCCCAGTCCCAGATAAAATTCTTTGTCCTTTAACTTTGTTGCCTTCTTGATCTCCTTCTGTGAGAGAGCGTTCTTGCCCTCAAGTGCACGCCATATCAGGCCTGCAAACTCACCTACTAATTCCTTCATGATTATAAATATTTAAATATCGGCGCAAAGTTACTGAATTTTACCCCAGGTTGTCATCACTTTTTTTAACTAAAATGACAATACCATGCCTACTCCTGCAGGATTGGCCAGCAGGCTCAGGTTCATGGTTTCGGAACCGCTTTTCTGTCGGAGATTGTATTCCTTGACAACTTTCTGGGCATTCGCACTGCCGGCAACGGCAAGAATCACTCCAAGACCAGCCGCAGCACCGCAGAATACTTTAGTCTCTTTTGTCAGTTCTCCGCCTGCCAGTGAGCGACCCAAAGGAACACCTATCGACACACCTATCAGAGCACCGCCGATATTAGCAAGTGAATTGGCTGACTTGAACTTTTTCTGTTCACTCTCATTAAAATATTTAGTCTCAGAGCCTTTGGAAACCGCTACACCGCCTATCGTCATCTTGCCGGTCCAGGCGCTGTATGTCATCTCGCCCTTAAGCAGACGGTTCCGGTTATTACTTGCATTCTGTGCCGATGCATACTGAAAACTCAAAACGATTGTCAAAACAAGGATTGCAAACTTTTTCATATAAATAAAATTTTAGGTTAGGTCAATTGGCGAGAGGAACAAAAAAGGGATGGCCCGCATAAGGGCATCCCTTTTATAAATATGTCTCTCTATATATGTAAACGGGGATTACTCCTCGTCCAGAGGCTTCATGTTGGTGTAGACGTTCTGAACGTCATCATCCTCATCCAGGCGCTCCACGATCTTGTCGATGGTCTCGCGCTGCTCGGGAGTAACATCCTTGAGGTCGTTGGGGATGCGTGTGAACTCAGCAGCCTTAACCTCGAATCCGTTCTCCTCAAACCACTTCTGGATGGCAGCATATGACTTGGGATCACCGTAGAGGGTTACCTCGTTCTCCTCCTCATCGATATCATACTCCTCCTCAATACCAAGGTCAATGAGCTCAAGGATTAGATCGTCCATATCAACGCCGTCCTTAAGGGCAACGGTGAACTGGCACTTGTGGCTGAACATGAAGTCCAGGCTTCCGCTTGTACCCAGGGTACCGCCGAACTTGGTGAATACTGAACGTACGTTGGCAACGGTACGTGTGGTGTTATCGGTCAGGGTCTCTACAAAGATGGCGATTCCGTGAGGACCGTAACCCTCATAGTTCATCTCCTTGTAGTCCTTCTGATCCTTACCCATTGCGTTCTTGATAGCACGCTCGATGTTATCCTTAGGCATGTTCTCGTGCTTAGCGGTAGCTATGATGGCACGGAGAGTTGAGTTGTTGTCAGGATCAGGACCGCCTGCCTTTACAGCAATGGCAATCTGCTTGCCTATACGTGTGAATGTCTTGGCCATGTTGCCCCAGCGTTTGAGCTTACGGGCTTTTCTGAATTCAAATGCTCTTCCCATTTCTTATGTTGTATTAGTTATTTATCGGAGTTGTGCGTTGAGTTTGGTCTGCATAGCCTGGATCAGCTTGTTCATGACCTTCTCAATCTGTACGTCGTTCAGGGTCTGTGACTCATCCTGCAGCAGGAAGCTTACAGCGTAGCTCTTGGTGCCGGCAGGCAGGTTCTTACCCTCATATACGTCAAACAGGGTAACCTCCTTGAGCAGCTTGCTCTCGGTCTGGTATGCCAGACGCTCTATGTCACCGAACTTGACGCTCTTGTCAATGAGCAGAGCCAGGTCACGGCGTACGGCGGGATACTTAGGCAGCTCAACATAGCTTACCTTAACCTTACGGGTAGCCTTAAGCAGCTCGTCCCAGTTGATATCGGCATAATATACAGGCTGCTCCACGTCGGTCAGCTTGAGCACGGCGCGGCTTACCACACCGATCTGAGCCACCACCTTACCGGAACGCAGCTTGTAGCAGAGACCGCTGCTGAATATGGCGTTCTCAAACTCCTCAGCCTGCAGTGCGTTGAGAGCCAGGCCCACACGCTTGAAAATATTCTGGACCGATGCCTTAAGCTCATATACGGAGCTCTCCTCATCGGCATGAGCCCATGAGCCCGATACGCGGTTACCGGTAATCCACAGACCTACGTGATAATCCTCGGAGTATGCACGCAGGGGGTTCTGCGGCTGGCCGTCCTTACCCGGTTCCTTGAGAGCCTCACGCTTGGCTGCATCAAAGTAGTAGCACTTGCCGAACTCAAAGAACCTCAGATCAGAGCTCTGACGGCGTATGTTGTGTGACAGGCTCTCCAGACCGCCGAACAGCAGGTTCTCACGCAGCACGTTCAGATCGGCGCTGAGCGGATTGATAACGCGTACCAGCTTCTCGGGCGGGCAGCACTCCAGACCGTCGTAATAGGCGGCGCGGGTGAGTGAGTTGTTCAGAATCTCATTGAATCCCTGACCAACCAGCTGTTCCGATACCAGATCCTGCAGCTTGTGTGAGCGGTCCACCTCACCCTGAACGGTCAGGCTGGACTGCACTGCGGTGCCAAAGTCTATGTTGTTGTAACCGTATATGCGGAGAATCTCCTCAACCACGTCGCAGGGACGCTGTACATCCACGCGGAAAGGAGGAACGGAGAGCTTCATGCCATCGGCATTGAATGCATCGACCTTAATTCCAAGGTTCTCCACGATGCTCTTCATGACCTCACGGTCCAGTTTCTTGCCGATCAGACGGTCAGCATAGTCAAAGCTGAAATCAACCTTGAAGTCCTGTGCGGGTGTGGGGTTCACATCCTTTATATCCATCGATATGGTACCGCCGGCCAGTTCCTTGACCAGCATGGCAGCCTGCTTGAGTGCGTAGATGGTGCCGTTGGGGTCGATGCCGCGCTCAAAACGGAATGAGGCGTCGGTGCTGAGCTGATGACGGCGTGCGCTCTTGCGGATCCAGGTGGGATGGAAATATGCGCTCTCCAGGAACACATTCTTTGTTGAGTCCGATATACCCGACTCCAGACCTCCGAACACGCCACCCATACACATGGGCTCCTCGGTGTTGCAGATCATCAGGTCACGCTCGGAGAGCTTGCGCTCCACGCCGTCCAGAGTAACGAACGGGGTACCCTCAGGCATGGTCTTAACAACCACCTTGCCACCCTTGATCTTATCGGCATCAAAGCTGTGAAGGGGCTGACCGTATGCAAAAAGTATGTAGTTGGTGATATCGACTATGTTGTTTATGGGATGGAGGCCGATGGCCGAGAGCTTGTTCTTGAGCCAGTCGGGACTCTCCTTGATTGTAACGCCCTTGATGCTTACGCCGGCATAACGCGGGCAAGCCTCGGTATTCTGAACGTCTATATCAATCTTGAGGTCGTTGTTATCGACCTTGAAGGCCTCACAGTCGGGACGGTGCAGAGCGGTCTTGTAACCATTCTGGAGCAGCCATGCGTAGAAATCGCGGGCCACCCCCCAGTGTGAGCAGGCATCCGAGTGGTTGGGGGTGATATCGACCTCAATCACGAAATCGGACTCCAGGTGGAAATATTCGGCGGCGGGAGTGCCGGGAACGGCATCGACGGGAAGAACCATGATACCGGAGTGGTCATTGCCCAGACCCAGCTCCTTCTCGGAGCAGAGCATGCCGAATGACTCTACGCCACGCAGCTTGGAGGGTTTGATGGTAAAGCACTCGTCACCCTCGTAGATCTTGGCGCCGATGGTAGCTACCACAACCTTCTGGCCGGCTGCCACGTTGGGTGCGCCGCATACTATCTGTACGGGATCGCCGCTGCCCTGGTTCACTGTAGTCACGTGCAGATGGTCTGAATTGGGATGCTCCACGCAGGTGAGGACCTCACCAACCACGATATCCTTGAGACCGCCCTTTACTGACTGTACCTCTTCCACTCCGTCAACCTCGAGACCGACCGATGTAAGGGCTGCAGCCACCTCATCGGGAGTCAGGTCAAAGTCAACATACTCCTTGAGCCACTTATATGAAACGTTCATAAAAAACCAATTTCGAATTCGACCCGCAAAATTACAAAAAAGAATTGAGAATTCAACGGGTTTGGAGCCAGTTGTAAAGTTCCGGAGCTGCAGTTGCGCAGTCGGGTGCGGTTTCCGCCTGATTGGTATTCAGATTAAGGGCTGATCCTAGCTGAAAATCAAGCTGTTCGCCGGGTTCCCATGCGATTGAGGGAAGCGTCACGGCAGCTGTGGTGAATGTAACCAGCAGCGCATCGGTCGATTTGAGATAAACCCCGTATGATATGGTCAGCTGAGCGCCCGTGGCACTCTGCGGAATCAGGTAAAGACGGCCGTTCCCGGGGTTGAGCAACTGACGTGACGTACCGATGGCATCCATAGCCACCTGTTCCCCGTCACGGGTAAGGGTGTAGGCCGCAGTCCTGGGCAACGAGCCGTCGGGCTGCCATTCAAAATAAGGAGCCGCAGCAGTGGCCCTGACCCATTTTGTTCCGATAAGACCGCTCAGGTTTATGGAATGTAACTTAACAGCGTAATCCTGGTCAAAGGAATCATTCACATAGTTCACCGTGTACTGTCCGTAAAAGCTCACGCCTGTAAGCACATGATGGAACTCCAGCGGCACCTCGGCCTCGCCGTTCAGCGGCTGCGAGCGGTCCAGGAGCGGAGTCGAAAGGCACAGGTCCGGCATCTGTGAGAGAGCCGCGCCCTGGGTGGCCGGTGTATAGGTAAATACCGGGAAACCCGTTCCGGCCGATGCATCCGCGAGCGTAAGTCCCTCAATCCCCCCACTCTGCTCGGAGTACGGGGCATAGGCCACGAATGAGAGCGACCCGCTCACGGGCCAGTAATAATCCGTGCGTCCGGCCCACTTGCCGCCGGATTCCACGAACTTGCCGTTCACTATGTTGTTGAATACGGCCTCGGATGCATCGAACCCGCCCTGCGCCGAATAGGCGGCGTAGAGTCCGAAATCCGTCATGCCATCGGTGGTAAGTGCCGCCGCGCCCCTGGATTCGACTATGCTGCTTTGGAATACTATAGGCACGCGGACGGGATCGCTCCCTTCACGGTCAGAACAGGACTGCACTGCAACGGCTGTCACCGCCGCGGCTGTCAACAACATATAATTCAAACCTTTCATTCCTTTCAGTTTAAGGGGTCACAGCCCATGAATCAACGCTTACCGATGCAAATCTAATAATTAGATTCTTAAGTACGGGTACCGCATCGGTACTTGCCTCAGGTGCGGTCTCATAATAACCGCCCTCAGCCAGGTCTATGCCGTAAACATATCGGTAACCGGGCTGCAAGTCAAAACTTACCGGCCAGCAGCACCATGTATTCTCCACGTATGGTGCGCCGTCGGTAACGTTCTCAATACTCAGATTAACCGCAATATATGATCCAGTCAGACTGGAGCCTGCCAATGCATCGGCATAGGCAACACCCTGACCGGCATACTGCGGAATTATAATGGCCGAACCGTCCAGCATCCTTGACTCCGGCCCCATAGCCGCGCCTTCAAGCAGCACGGTGTTGTCCAGGAGTTTGGTGTAAGACACGCCGCTGGTTGCAGCATCGGTATTGCCGCTCCACAGCGCACGGTCCAGCGTGCCGCTGCCATCGGTCGCGCCACCGCTGTAGGTAAATGTAGCCTCTCCGTCCAGACCGGCCAGACGCCAGCCGTTCACCTTTATCCTTATGGCAGGATTGGAGTTCGATACCTTAATCTGAATCTTGGACATGGCGTGACGGAAGTTGAGCATCTTACCCGTGATGCCGTCGTTTGCAAGGTTACCTGATGAGCAGGCGAACAACAGATCCTGCTGCGCATCGGTATCGGCCACAGGAGCGACCGTAAGAGTCCTGTAGTTATTGAAAGTGATACCGTTAGAATCATCGGCCTTGGGGGCGTATGCATAGAAGTCCAGGCTGCCGCCCTTAGGCCAGTAATAGTTCAGGGCCGATGACCACACCGTATGATCCGTGGTGCTGAAATCAGCCTGATCCATATATACAGCAGCCTCCCTGAGCGCCGTCACGTTGAACGACGTCAGGTTTGCCGCAGTATAGACGGAGGCCTTGGACGGCATATCCATGACAGCGCGGAACGCTATGGGAGCATCATGCTGACGGTCCAGGATTCGGTCCTCAGAGCATGACACTGCCATCAGCGCCGCCACTACTGCCAATATGGAACTTCTAAGATTCACTTATAATTCTTACGGGGATTATTACTCTTACTTGTCACCTCTTGCTCCCAAGAGCCAAGCGCTAGGAACACCCAGCTTGGTCCTGTCCCAAGTCCTGGTCTTGCTACGGTACAGTTGTCCGTTATCGGCTACGCCATCGAGCCAGGTGCCATTGATATCAGTTCCATCATTGAAAGCACAGTAAATATCTTCGGTTCCGACCGGAATATATGTTTCGCCAAGCATCTCCAACAATGCAAGGCTGCTGCAATATTCAAACATGCCTTCATAGCACTGATACCTTAAGACAGTGGCCGGCAGGAGCGGACCTTCTGTCAGTGAGGTGCAGTTTGCAAACATATACGCATAGCAGCCTTCAGCCAGATTCATAGCAGGAAGTGAGGGGGCTGAACTCAAACTGCTGCAACCATTGAACATATTGCTATAACAAAACTCGGCCATAGTCGTAGCAGGCAACGATGGAGGTGTGGCCAGGCTTGTGCAGTCATAAAACATATAGGAATAGCAATTCTCGGTCATAACCATAGCTGACAGCTCCGGAGCTGTTGCCAAATCACAGCAACCATAAAACATTTCCGAATAACAGCCGCTAGCCAAAGTCGTAGCCGGCAATACAGGGGGAGTAGTCAATTTGCTGCAATAATTAAACAATCCTTCATAACAGTAATCTGCCAATACAGTGGCCGGAAGTGCAGGAGCTGCAATCAGGTTCTCACAACAATCGAACAAATATGAATAACAGCCTTCGGTCAATGTCGTAGCTGGCAGGTCCGGAGCCGTACGCAGAGGAACACAGTTCATGAACAGTTCATAGAACTGACCGGGGGTTGTCAATGCACCCTCAGGATCATCATAATCCGAAAGAGCGCCTATGCTACCCTCACAATCCACCATTATGTCATCATACTGAAAAGCTATAGAGCTGTATTTCGTATCAGTCCAGTTAGCGAAATCCACATCTCCGCCGAATCCTTTACCTCTAAGCAGCAGATCCGTCACACCTACACCGTCATAACCGAAATCAATACCATTGCTCTGGGCAACCGAGAACTGCACCTCTGACCAGGTCGCACCTTCATCCAATGAATACTGCAGTTTTGTTTCGGTTTCATTACCCTCCTGCTGAACCAGATAGAATGTCTGGATTCCGTCATCGGTATGCATACGCAGATAAGGAGCATAGGACTTGGTTAATGATACATTCTTGTTTGCCTCATCATCATCAGTCGGCTGCCACTCGTCAATCTCAACATCAACGAACTTGAATTCAACAGTCAGGTCATCGGATATGGGATCCAAAGTACTCTGACCGCTCTCCTTATAACCATACTCAGCCAAGTCAATGGTGTAGATATAACGGAAACCGGGCTGCCAATCCATGTCAACAGGCCAGCAACCCCATGTGCCGGCTGCGACAAGGGCATTATCGGCATCATCAAGGGCCTCATACTGAACAGCCAGATAAGCGCCGTCAAGAGGGTTGTTTGAAGGATCGGAACCGCTGTAACCGGTAGCTTTGGGAGCTTCCTGCGGAATCAGTATGGCTGAACCTGCAAGAGTGCTCCAGGAGCTGTTCACGCCAGTCACGTTTACGGAACTGAAAGTCTTGCTGTAGCTGGCGCTGTAATCGTCATCGTTATCAGACCAGAGCGAGCGGCTGAATGTGTTCTGTGAGCCCGATGCAGCCGTATTGGTATTGGGTGAATCGTCAAATGTGAACGATGCGTTACCGTCAACACCCGCAATCTTCCAACCGGTCACGTTGAACTTCACGTCAGAGTTGCTGTTCTTGACCTTTATCTGAATCTGTGACATGGCATGACGGAAATTGAGAGTCACACCATTCAAGGCGTTGTTTATCTTGTTACCTGTGTTTGCGGCATAGAGCAGGTCCACCTGATTGTCGGTATCGGTCAGAGGCTCGACGCCGACCTCCAGCTCATCGACATAAGTCAAGCCATTGCTTGCCGTTGCCTTGGGGGCGTAGCCATAAAACTTTACGTTAACGTCCTTGGGCCAGTAATATGTTGCGCCCGACCCCTTGAATACATCACCCTCACGAGCGAACTCGGCGTTCTCTATGAGAGGGGTGTTGTTTGAAACAGACGGATCAACCTTCCAGGCGGTAACACTGAATGAATTCAGTGTATTTACCGTATAACTTGAAGCACGGGTCTGGCGTGCTATATCAGCACGGAACTGAATGGGAGTATCCTGCTGCATGACCATCAACTCATCCTGTGAACATGAAACTGCGAGCAGAGTTCCTGCGAACAGCATCAATTTAGATATTCTTTTCATAACTATTCTGTTTTAATATTTTCAAACCGTTAATGCTGTTACTCTCTCACAATGGTCCAATCGGCAGGAGCTTCAAATTCTGAATCCGCCCATGAGGTGCCGGCTTTGATCACCAATGTACCGGTGGTTGAAATGCCATCCAGCCAGCCACCTAAATAATTATTCAAATCAGGCGAATAATCCAACTGCGTGAACATTGCCTTTACATATGTAAGACTGGTGCAATCTTCAAACATATATGCATAACATGAGCCGAGCAACTCGTCAGCAAGCAGATCCGGAGCGGTAGTCAGGCTGGTACAACCATAAAACATACCCATATAGCAATACCAATCCAATTTAGTTGCCGGCAGAGCCGGTGCTACGGTCAGGCTTGTGCAGTCTGCAAACATGTTTTCATAACAACGTGCAGCATTTTCCAAATCTGTAGCCGGCAATTCACTCTGGACCGATACCAGGTTGGCGCATCCGGAAAACAAGTACTGATAACCACATTCCGTTACCACAGTAGCAGATAGTGTCGGAGCAGACTTAAGACATACACAATTCTCGAACAGATGTGCATATTGTCCCGGGTAAACCAGATCGGCATCCGGATCATTGTAATCATACAATCCTCCAATCTTACCGGAGCATTCTACAAGCTGGCTGTTATCACCGAATACAAAATACTTACTCTCATACGTATATCCTCCGGGGAATCTGTTATAGAATCCGTTTCCTCGTACCAGCAGGTCCCATCTGTCAACACCGTCATCACCGAACTCAATGGGATCGTCAAAATTCCAGGTAGTCCAGTTGGCACCCTCGTCACATGAATATTCCAGACGGGTTTCGGACAGATTGGAAGTGGAATAATCAAGATGGATAGCCAATGTATTGGTACCGCTCTCTGTATGGAAACGCAGGTAAGGTTCATCGACTTTTGCAAGTGAAACGTCTATGTTGGCGTCATCGTCATCCTCGGGCTGCCATGCATCGACTGTCACGTCAACAAACTTGACTGCAATGTCAAAGTCCTCGATTACGGGAACAAGGTCATCCTTGCCGGTCTCGCTGTATCCCAGTTCTGCCAGGTCTATATTGTAGATATAACGGAAGCCGGGTTGCCAATTCATATTCACCGGCCAGCAGCCCCATGTTCCGGCTGCTGACAGTGCCTGACCGGCTCCGTCAAAGGCCTGATACTCTATAGCGATGTAAGCGCCGTTAAGAGGATTGTTTGACGGATCGGAACCACTGTATGCGGTAGCCTTGGGAGCATTCTGCGGAATCAGGATGGCTGAGCCGTCCAATACGCCCCAGGTACCGTTTACTGATGTTACGTTCTTGGTAGTAACCGTCTTGCTGTAGCTTGCGGTGTAGGAATCATCATTGTCCTGCCACATACTGCGGTCAAAGGTGTTTTGTGAACCTGCAGCAGGTGTGTTGGTAAGTGACTGGTCATCAAAAGAGAATACAGCCGCGCCGTCAACTCCGGCTATTTTCCAACCGGTAACATTGAATTTCAGGTCCGAGCTGCTGTCCTTGACCTTTATCTGGATCTTGGACATTGTGTGACGGAAGTTCAGGATCACACCGTTCATGGCATCCTGTGACTTGTTACCCATGGTTGCGGCATATATCAGGTCAACCTGACTGTCTGTATCAGCCAGAGGCTCAACCTCAATATCAAGTTCATCATTATAGGTGATTCCGTTGCTTGCCGATGCCTTGGGAGCATAAGCGTAAAACGAAACGTCATCATCCTTAGGCCAGTAGTATTTGGTATCACCCACCACCCTGTAGACTGTGGATGTACCGCCGTTGCTGAATTCCACGTTCTCCATAGCATACGCGCTTGTAGAACCGCCTACATAAGCCGTAGCGCCGAATGAAGTCAGTGTACTCGTTGTGTAACTCGTTGCACGGGTCTGGTTTTCAATCACCGTACGGAACTGGATGGGAAGATCATCCTGATGACCTACGATCTCATCCATTGTACATGATGCCAGCATACTCAATGCTGCAATCATCCATAAAGAATTTCTTTTCATAATTGAATTGTTAATGTTTATATTGATTAATTGTTTGTTTATCATTCAGTTGCGGTCTGGACAGTCCATCCGGAAGGAATGAAATCGGACTCATCCCACGTAGCGGCGGCGTTCTTGATAAAAGTACCGTCGGCAGCTACGCCTTCAAGCCAGTCCGTACAGAATACCGGAATATCACTCAGGAACATTGCCTTGATGTACCTCAATGAGGAACAGCCGTTGAACATATTAATGTAACTGTCTTTAGCATAAACCGTTGCAAGCAGGTCAGGAGCTGTAGTAAGGCTTGTACAGCCGTAGAACATATTTGAATAACAGCCCTCTGCCAGTTCGGTTGATTTCAGGACGGGAGCCTGGGTCAACGACGTGCAACCGTAAAACATGCCCCCATAACAGAACATCTCCATCTTTTCGGCATGAAGCTCCGGTGCAGCTGTCAGGCTTGAACAACCCTGGAACATCTGTGAGCAGCAGTTCTCATCCAGTATCGTGGCCGATATGGAAGGAGCCGCCGTAAGACTGCTGCAATCCCTGAACATATTGTCATAACTATTGTATTTCAATGTCGTAGCAGGGAGGTTTGCCATAGCTGTGGTCAGATTCCGGCAATTTGAGAACATGCCGCTATAGCATAATTCGGTGAGCTCGGTAGCGGTCAGGTCGGGTGCTGTACGGAGAGCGTCGCATCCCAGGAACAGACAGAAGTACTGTCCTTTGTTGAAAAGCGGTGCCGACGGATTGTCATAATCGGTCAGACTGCCTACGCTGCCCGTGCAATCCACCAGTTGGTTCGGATCGCTGAACATAAAGGAATTGACTATAAGAGGCTCATGATCTTCGGACCGGCCTGCATAGTTGGCAAAACCGCCGTTGCCGCGTAAGAGCAGGTCACGGTTCTCATTGCCGTCATAACCGAACTCTACGCCGTTGTCTGCTCCATCCTTATAGATCAACGCGGTCCAGGTCTTGCCCTCATCGAGAGAGTATGTGAGTTTTGTATCGTTGTCTTGCCCACCCTTACAGAGGTAAAGCGTCTGCAAACCGTTCTCCGTGTGGAAACGCAGGCACGGATCGGTATAGCGCTGTACGGGTTGGGTATTTGTATTGTCAGTCAAGGGGAGGTCAATCTCTGCTCCGCCGTCGGGCTGCCAGTTATCGACAGTCACGTCAACGAATTTGACCTCAACCAGGTCAAGGACGGGTTCAAGTTCACCGGTTCCGGTCTCCTTGTATCCGCATTCTGCCAGGTCAATTGTGTAATTATAGCGGTAGCCCGGTGCCCAGTCATATCTGACCGGCCAGCAGCACCACTGCCGGGAAACCATTTCCTTGTTATCGGAGGTATTGAATACCTGCATCTCTACGGCTATGTATGAGCCGTTGAGAGTGTTCCCGGAATAGGCGGTAGCCATATCGGTTACCTGAGGAATGAGTATCGCCGAGCCGCTCAGCTCACCCCATGTGGAATTGCTGTCCGTCACTGTGCGTGAATCGAACTGCTTTACGTAAGTGGCATCGGAGCCGTCGTTCCCTGTCCAAAGGTCACGGCTCACTGTCTTTGTGTTCTCGCCGTTGGTATCAAGAGAGTTGTCAAAGCTGAAAGTAGCCAGGCCATCCACCTTGGCTATCTTCCAGCCGGTGACAACAAATCTCAGATTAGGGTTGGTATTCTTTACCATAACCCTGATCTGTGACATAACATGACGGAAATTAAGTGTCACACCGCTCAAGGCATTGTCAACCTTGTTGCCGCTGTTCTTGGCAAACAGGAAGTCAATCTGATCATCGGTATCGGCAACAGGGCTCACAGTGTATCTGAGCTCGCTGATACGTGTCAGGCCATTACCTGCGGTCGCAGCCGGGGCATATGCGTAAAAGTCCAGGCTGCCTGAAGGCCAGAAATGGTTGGCTGTAGACTTGTAAGTGCCGTCGGTCGTCCGGGTAAACTCCTCCTGGTCTATATACGGGGCACCTACACTGCGGTCAGTCTCTTGCTTCCATGCCGTAACATTGAACCCGGTCAGGTTGGCAGGCGTATAACCTGTAGCCTTGGACTGACGGTCCATAACCACACGGAACTCAATGGCAGTATCCTGCTGCAGGCCGGTAATCCGGTCCTGCGAGCAGGATGCGACCATCGTAAGAGAGGTCAGTAACAAATAATTAATCCGTCTCATAAGTTTAAGAATTCAACGATTATCAGGGCAGAACCACGTCAATAGGATACTCAATCCAATCGGGCAGTACGGGAATGATGCTGATCATGTCAATAACAGGCTGGGGATCGGTACCGCCGCTTGTAGTCTCATGATAGCCGCCACCTCCCAGGTCAACGGTGTAGATGTACTTGTAACCGGGATTCCATGCAAAATCAACCGGCCAGCAGCACCACTGCTCGGGCTTGAGTTCGTTATCGGTCGATGCCTCCACGATATTCATCAGGATGGCGATGTATGAACCGTTAAGCGGAGAACCGGCTGTGGCCGATGTGTATCCGGTTGCCTTGTTTACATCCTGCGGAACAAGAAGCATGTTACCGGCCAGCTGAATGGTATCGGCCGATGTTACAAGCTCGGTGCTTCCCAGAGTCTTTGAGTAGTAATTGGCAACTGCTGCATCGGTATTCTCTGACCAGTAGCTCTTGTTAAGGGTTACGATCTCATCGGTTGAACTGCCGGTGTAGGTGAATTTGCCGTTCTTGTCAAGGTAAACCATCTTCCAACCGCGTACGTTGAACTTGTAGTTGGGCTGGCTGTTCCTTACCTTAACCACGATCTGTGACAGGGCATGACGGAAATAGAGGTTTACGCCGTTCTTTCCGGAATTCAGGTCCTTCTGGGTGTTTGCGAATACGAAATCCACCTGGGTGTCAACGTCATCGTTGGGCTGGACGGTGAATGTCACGTTATCGGTAGCGTTGACCTGACCGCCGTTCTTGCTGTCGTTGGGGCCCCATGCATAGAACTTGACAGGAACCGCACCGTTATCCTGAGGCCAATAGTGATAGCCGTAACCTGAAGTCAGGCCCTGGCCGTCAACTCTGGCGCTGCACTGAGGAATGACAGCCGAATCTCCGTGGCTGGCATAAAGGCTGAACTGTCCCAGGTTTGAACCGTCCACAAGGACGCCCTTGGACATCTTACTCAATGTTGCTCGTACTGAGATGACATCTCTGTTCAACTCATTGTTAACAACATCATTCGAACACGATACTGTCAGCATCGCTGCCGCAGTAATCAACAAAAAACTGTTTCTTTTCATAACTGTTGTTTTTTGAAGTTGGTTAATTAGTTGTTTATATGTTAGTTAATCACATTGTTACCTCTATCTCCTTAGTCAGCCAGTCATCGACCTTGGGGCGGAAACCGCTGCCGTTCACGATCGGCTTGGGTACCTCCAGGCCGGACAGTCTGATCACTATATGCTTCTGGTCAGGTGCATTGAGTATCTGATCCGTCACATCGAACTTCTTGCTCCATTCCCTGCCGTCGGGCAGCTTGGCGTATACGGTCAGCGAGTGGTTGCGCATGGTCACGGGGTCGTAGCCGAACACGGTGAAACTGGATGTCAGCGTGGAGCCACCGTCCGAATAGATGGGGAACGAATAATAGACCGGTGTTGACCCTACTGTACGGTCGCTCAGCCTGAAACTGCTTGACATGTTGTCAAGGGTTCCGCCGAACTCGGTCGAATAACGGATATTGAGGGCATCGGTTATTATGACATCGATCGTAACCACGCTTATCTCCGGCACGAATGTTATGCTTCGGTCCAGCTCATCCTTTACCACCTGAACGTTCCTGACCGTGCCTGTCCAGCATGAATCGGGCGACATTATGAACTTGTCATCGGCCGATGGTAATTCCGCCCTGGTCAGTGTGGAGAACCTGGAATTGATGTTCATACCCGATTCCATGGTGATGTTACGGGTGTAGATGGAGTAGTCGTCGAATGAGCGGTCGTTGCGGAACAGGATGTTCTCCACGTCGTTGTTTATGCAGACAAAGCTGTAGTTGCCCGGTACTATCTTGATTCGGCCGCCGTTCTTTCCGATCAGGTCATAGCGCTCGGGACGGGTGCCGGGTTTGTCCAGGTCGAACATATAGACGCTCATACCTTCAGGATTGGCCGTGGGTGCCTTGCTCCAGTCAAAGTTCACGTTCAGGGCAACTGTCCAGTCCACGTCATAGAGCAGCTCCTTGTGCTCGCATGAGAGAGTCAGCACAAGAGCCGCAACCAGCCATATGAACCTTACGACCTGTTTCATTTAGTCATTATGATATTTACAGGTTTGTACTTGGTTCTTCCTCTCAGCAGCCACACCAGGGAGATCTCGGCCTTGGTGGGACCGAACCAGTTACGGCGTGCGGTATATTTCCACACGTAGTAACCCTCCTCATAGTCGTAGACCTTGTATTCGCCGCCCAGATAGCCTGCGCCTATGCTCAGGTCCAGGTTCAGGTTCCTTGATACAGGTACTGACACGCCGTATTCCAGACCGGTGAACCAGCTCCAGCGCTCACCCATGTTACCGCGGATACCCAGCTCAAAGTCATATGTGAGGATTCCGCCGTAGAGTCCGAAATGCTGTCCGGTCAACGGGCGGTTCTTTTTGTCAGCCCACGGGTAATAGCGCAGGTATGCGTCACCGCCGTATATGCGCCAGTAGAATGTGGGGTCCGATTTCCACCATGCGTACATCCAGTCAGCGCCCAGACTCATGTGCTTGCCCAGTGTGAACTCAAGTCCCACATTGGGGATGGCAAGCATATCCAGCAGCATGTTGTTATGTACTGCCACACAGGACTGACGTTTTACGGCCAGGTTTGAAGGGATGACTATTGTATCAGGCAGCGTGTACTGAACAGGCTCAGGCTCCCTGCAGGTTATGCCTGAGGGTGCGGGAAGCGTGTCATAACGGGTGTATGTGATACGGATGGTGGCGTATCGCATATCGTAGAATACATTACGGAGCATATCCTCCCAGGCCTTACCGCCGTACAGGTTCATGAGCTGACGCTTGCGGCTGTCGGTTATCTGACCGTTCTTAATGACCCACACCGGGGTGTTGCGGATTATATCGAGAGCCTTGTCCCTGTAGTAGACCGTGGAGTTCTCCAGATACTCCTCCAGCATTTTCCAGTCAATCTCATAATCGCCCGATGAGGCATCGACAAAAACACCCAGTTTTGAGGTGAGGTAAATCGCGGTGTTGAGGGCGCGCATCATGCAGAGGTCCTGGTTAAGGGCTGAGTTGCCCTCAGGTGATGCTGATGATGAAGGGATGACTACCAGTTCGTTGAGCTCGATACCGGGAGTCCTTACGATCTGCTGATAGGTTTGGAATACGTATTCAAGAGCAGTTGCATTATTATGATAGTCGGGATTCAGGACTGAACTACCCTGCACAAAATAGACTTTTGTGCTGATTGTATCCGGCACAAAAGAGTTAGCTGCAGAGATTGGCAAGACTATTGAGAATTCTAACAGCAAAAAGGCAATTATAGACCGTGTCCTAAGTGGTCTCACTATAGTTTAGCTATCTTCACAAATTTACACAATCTTATTCAAATTATAAAACTAAAAATGATAAATTAACACAGATTTACAGTTGGCGGGCAAGACATAAAAAAAGCCCCGTACGCATATTCTTGCATCGGGGCTTGATTATTCAGAACGGGACATCACCCATATTGGGGCTGGAGTCCAGCGGATCATCGGGCGGAAGGGGCTCGTCATTCATCTTGGAGCGCTTTACGCTGCCCTTGTGACCGCCTCCTCCGGGCTCACCTGAACCGATGTTATCGAACAGGGCCAGGTCACTGCGGAACGAGAGGCGCACATCACCCACTCCACCGTTACGGTGCTTGGCTATGATCACCTCGGCAATGCCGTGCAGGTCATTGTGATTGTTGTCCTCATAGATCTTGTAGTACTCCGGACGATGAATAAAACATACGATATCGGCATCCTGCTCAATGGCACCCGACTCACGCAGGTCAGCCAGCTGCGGACGCTTGCCCTCGTAACCCTCACGGCCCTCAACGCCACGGTTCAGCTGTGAGAGGGCGATGATGGGGATATCGAGCTCCTTGGCAATACCCTTGAGGTTACGCGAAATGGTACTGATCTCCTCCTGACGGTTGCCGAACCTTATGCCGCTGGCGTTCATAAGCTGCAGATAGTCAATGATTATGAGCTGCACGTTATGCTCCTGCTTAAGACGTATGGCCTTGGTGCGGAACTCGGTGATGGAGAGCGACGGGGTGTCGTCCAGATAGATCGGCGCGTTCTGCAGGGCGTTGATCTTGCTGTCCAGAATGCTCCACTCGTAGGGTGCCAGACGGCCGTCACGCAGCTTGTTACCGGGAATCTCGCATACGCTCGATATGAGACGGTTCACCAGCTGCACGTTACTCATCTCAAGTGAGAACAGCGCCACCGGCTGCTCGTTATTGACCGCGATGTTCTTGGCCATGGAGAGCGCGAACGCCGTCTTACCCATAGCAGGACGTGCCGCCAGGATAATCAGGTCCGATTTCTGCCAGCCCGATGTCACGTTATCCAGGTCGCGGAATCCGCTGGCCAGGCCGCTCATACCCTCGGCCCTCTGTGCGGCTGTGCGCAGACGTTTCATGGACTCCTCGAGCACTGTATCGATCGATGCAAAATCCTTCTTTACGTTACGGTGCGCAATCTGGAACAGCTTGTTCTCGGCCTCTCCCAGCAGTTCGGAGATATCGGTCGTATCATCGAAAGCCTGGGTCTGGATCTCGCTGGTGAATGTGATGAGCTCGCGTGCCATTGCCTTCTGGGCGATGATGCGTGCGTGATACTCTATGTGGGCCGATGAGGTCACCTTGCCCGCCAGCTGGGTCACGTAAAGGGCGCCGCCGGCCTCCTCCAGGGTGCCGTTGCTCTTGAGCTGCTCCGTCACGGTCAGGATATCGATGGGGCGCTGGTTGAGCGAGAGGTTGGCCACGGCCTCGTAGATGACCTGATGGCGGTGGTCGTAGAATGACTCTTTCTTGACTATGTCACTTACCTTGGGGAATGCGTCCTGCTCTATCATGAGCGCGCCGATCACGGCCTCCTCAAGCTCCAGGGCCTGGGGCTGAAGGTGGTTGAGCACTATGCCGTCGGTGCTTGCGCGGCTGCTGCGGGTTCTTGTTCTGGAGGTGGAATCTGCCATAATTCTGCTATTGGGATTACAAAGGTAAAAGATTCATAGTCCCAAAATGTGGCTCGGCCCGCCAACTTATCCCCCCGTTTTCAACAAAACTGCAACATTAGGGACGGTTCCTAATGTGTTAGTTTTGCGGGAAAACTGCAACATTAGGAACCGTCCCTAATGTTAAAGTTCGCGTTGGCAGACGAACATGCCGGGGAACTGGTCGGCGGGATTGTCGAGAGGCTGGCTGAATATGCCGTAGACGGTGGAGCCGGAGCCCGACATTGCGGCGTACTCTGCTCCAAGGTCATACAGTTTCTGCTTTATATCGGCCAGGAGCGGGTATTTTTTGAATACCGAAGGCTCAAAATCGTTGAACACGCAATCCTTCCATTCGCTTACCGGACGCTTAACGGCATCGGCCAGGCTGGTCTCCGGCTTGTGCGGAGTGACTCCTGCATAAGCCTCTGCCGTGCTCACGGAGACATCGGGCTTGACCAGAAGTACGGTGTAACCCTTAAGTGAAAGGCCGATGGGATTGAGGATCTCGCCCCTACCCGTGGCCAGCGACGGCGTGTTGCTGATAAAGAACGCGCAATCCGAGCCCAGACGTGCGGCGTAACGCTCCATCGTGCTCTCACGCATGCGCAGGTTGAACCTGCGGTTGAGCAGCGAGATCATGAAAGCGCAGTCCGATGACCCGCCACCCAGACCTGCGCCCGATGGAATATGCTTGTGTAGTTTGATATCGATCGACGGCAGGTCAAAATCCTGCTGAAGCAGCAGGTAAGCCTTGACCACCAGGTTATCGGCCGCCTTGAACGGGAACTCGTTGCCCGTCATCTCAAGCGAGCAGCAGGGAATATCCTCCTTCTTGCGGAAAAGACGGTACGGCACGAATGCGTCATCGGGCTGAACCAGAAGACCCGCCTCCAGACGCTTGATAAGCTGTGAGGGATCAAGCGGGCGCATGAGAGATATCTCCAGCGCGTCCTGCAGGAGCACCGGATAGAACACGGTCTCAATGTCGTGGTAGCCGTCTGTACGCTTAGCCACGACATTGAGTCCTATATTAATCTTCGCGTTGGGGAATGCAATCATCGCACCGGATCCTTACTTGTTATCTTTCTCCACACCCTTAGCGGCGATACGGCCCGATGCCATGCACTCGGTCAGCGCGTTACCGCCCAGACGGTTACCGCCAAAGAATCCGCCGGTCACCTCACCTGCGGCATAAAGTCCAGGTATAGCCTTGCCGTTCTCGTCGAGCACGCGACGGTCCAAATCAATCTTAAGACCGCCCATGGTATGGTGAGTTGACGGAGCCAGAACGCGAATCTCAAGATTCACATTATCAATGTCATAGCTTGACTTATCATAAGTGCCGTCAGCGTTGCGGCGTGCGTTACCGATAATACCGGTAGCGTGACGCTTGCCTACGCCCTCGGGATCGCGACCGTCCATAACTGCCATATCGTACTCGCGGATAGTGTTCTTGACCACCTCTGCATCGGTCTTGAATCCGACCTCCTCAAAGAAGTCAGCCAGCTCCGAGCCCTTGCCGGTCCATGAGCGTCCGTTAAAGCGCTTGGCGTTTGAGTCCTGTGAAGCCTGAGCGCCGCCAAACCCGCCGAATCCGCCACCGAATCCGCCGAATCCGCCAAAGCTCCTCATCACGTACATGTATACGCCGCGTGCGCCGAACTTATCAATACCATGCTTGAAACCGTTCAGGGAGAGCACGTCACGCTCCGAGCACTCATCGACATAACGCTTGCCGTCCTTGGGGCTTATGAAAATGGCGTTCTCCACACCGCCGAACGCGATAGCGCCGTCAGTGGTGTAAGCCAGCGGCATGAGCTGTGTAAAGCCCTCGCCTACCGTTGCTGCGCCCACCTTCTCAGCCATCTCGATACCGTCGCCGCGCAGTGACGAGCGGTTGGTAGTACCGATATTAGGTGACAGATACTGACGTGACCAGTACTTGTTGGTCTTGAGCACCTTCTGTATGTTGGCAGCGTAACCGCCGGTAGCAATGATCACACCCTTCTTGGCGTGAGCGGTCACCTTGGTGCCATCGGCCATAACGGCATTCACGCCTGTCACGCGACCGTTTTCAAAGATGAGATCCTGGGCCGATGTAGACTTGAGTATGCGGTTATGGCTGTCAGCTGTGTTGACCACAGCCACGGGAGCCATCACGTATGCGCCCCAGTTGCCCTGATAGTACTCGGTCTTGCCGTCGCCGTCGGAATCAACGTTCGCGCCGGTCATGGTGTTACCGCGATACCAGAGAGCACCCACCAGAGTAGACTGGCTGTCGGTGAATCCCACACCCATCTTCATGAGCCAGGGTTTGAGCTTCTCGCCCTCCTCGATGAACTGCTTGACCAGGTCATAGTCACCGTAAATCCATTCGTCCTTGGTAGTATTCTGACGCAGACCGCCGTAGTAGGTCTGGAAGATATGCAGGTTGGTAGTCGAGAACTGGATGAGTCTGTTCTCTGCCCAGCCGGCCTTCATGTTAGGCTCGGCATAAGCCAGATAAGCGCGGATCTCACGCTTGAGTTCCTTGAGCGTAGGCAGATACTCGGGGTGCACGCCGTGCTTGGAGAGCTCCACGATATCACCAGCCACGAACTCGTGATCCTTATAGAATTCAGCGTCAAAAGGCTCCTCGTTCCAGCCCAGGATCACCTTAAGGTCATTCACGCAACCCACTGTAGAGCGTACGCGGTCATGAACCTCGCCGTCAAATCCGCGTGCCTTGGTCGAAGTCGGTTTCTCCTCGTCCCAAACCAGACGATGGTCCACCGACTGATAAACGCCGCCCGATACCAGCGTGTTACCGCCCAGCTCGGCGTTCTTCTCAATCACCAGCACCGTGTTGCCGTCCTGTGCAGCCTGAGCCGCAGCGCAAAGACCTGCGCCGCCGCCACCTACGATCACGATATCCCATGTATCCTCGATAGGCTCGCCTGCAACCACCTCAAGGGTGTTGTTCATGAAAGCATCGGCATTGGTCACGCCGGCCTGGATAGCAGCATCGAGCACGGCAGCCTTCACGCCGAAACTTGACATAGTGGCGCCCGATATGGCATCGACACTAAGACCGTTGGCGGCAATGAGCTTCTGCGGGAGCTCGGCGATTGCCACGTCACCCACATGAGCGGTCTCACTGTTACGGCCGATGCTTATCTCGCTGATACCAGTCTCGCTGAAAGTCACGCGGGCCTGGATCTGACCGCCGTAACCCTTGCCGCGACCGGTGTATGTGCCGGGGTTGAATCGGATATCGGCACCCTTGGCAGGAGCCTCCTTCTCGCCGCGAGCGTAAGCCAGAGCCGCGTCAACGGCGCTCTTGACCGCATCCGACGAGTATGTTGCGCCAGTCACGCCGTCCACGCTGGTCGACTGGGCCTCGATAATACGTTTGGGAATCTCGGTATAAGCCGATGTATACTTGCTGTAGGTGTTGCCGTTATCCTTGATCTTGATATCGGCAATCTTATGTCCCTTAACGGTTACGGTTGCAGTCACCGTACCCTCCAGATTAAGGCCGTCGGCGCTGTACTTGCCGTTAGCCAACTGTGTACCGTCGGTTGGTGCGCCACCTCCACAGGCAGCCACCAGCAAAGCTGAACTCAGAAAACAAACTTTAGATAGTCTCATATTTCAATTATTATGTCAACAATGTTAATTGAGAATTGAGAATTGAGAATTGAGAATTAATACGTAGGACCTGCGTAACGTAACGCACCGGATTTCACGCACCGGATGGCAATTCTCAATTTTCAATTTTCAATTGTCAATTCTTAATGGCCAAAGGCCATTGATATTCCGTGGTCAACGCCGCTGAACCCCATAAACGCCAAAGCCAGCAGTCCTGCGGTGATCAGAGCGATAGCCATACCCTCCATAGCCTTGGGCACCCTGACTCTGGAGAGCTGCTCGCGCAGTCCTGCAAAGATTATCAGCGCCAGCGCAAAACCGATAGAGGTGGCGATAGCATAAATAACACCCGTGAGCAGCGTAGGCTCCAGACCCTGTGAGTTATACACCCCGTTTGCCACCAGGATCGACACACCCAGTATGCAGCAGTTGGTGGTAATCAGGGGCAGGAATATGCCCAGTGCCTGATAGAGTGACGGAGAGACCTTCTTGAGAATCATCTCCAGCATCTGAACCAGACCCGCAATCACGATGATGAACATTATAGTCTGCAGGTAACCCAGTCCGAACGGATCGAGCACCCATTTCTGCAATGCGTAAGTCACGATCACAGCCACCGTAAGCACGAAAGTAACAGCCACGCCCATGCCGGCTGCGGTGTTTATCTTCTTGGACACGCCCAGGAACGGACAGATGCCCAGGAACTGTGACAGAACTATATTATTAACGAATATAGCCGATATGAATATCAGAAAGTATTCCATAGTTATGACGCTTTACGGTTCTTGAAAGAGTTCACGACAGCCATCAGCAGGCCCAGTGATATGAAAGCACCCGGAGCGAGCACGAACACCAGCATGTTCATGGACTCGGGCATGATCTGATGTCCCCAGACCGATCCGCTGCCCAGCAGCTCACGAACGAATCCGAGCAGACCCAGAGCCAGGGTAAAACCAAGACCGATGCCAATACCGTCGCATATCGATGCCAGTATGTTGTTCTTGGCTGCGAACGCCTCGGCGCGGCCCAGTATGATGCAGTTAACCACAATCAGCGGTATGAAAATACCCAGCGTCTTGTACAGCTCCGGCATATAAGCCTGCATAGCCATCTGCAGCACCGTCACGACCGATGCAATCACCACGATGTAGCAGGGAATCCTTACACCGTCAGGAATCAGTTTCTTGAGCAGTGATATGAAAGTGTTGGAGCAAATGAGCACGAACATGGTAGCCACACCCATACCTATGCCGTTCATGGCCGATGTCGTGGTAGCCAGCGTGGGGCACATGCCAAGCAGAAGCACGAATGTGGGGTTCTCCTTGACTATTCCGTGTATTATTGTCTTGAAGTAGTTCATCGTAGTAGCGTTTTAGTTCTGTGATGAAGCGCCGCTCACACCGTCGGCTGCAGTATAGCCGAACACCGCCTTGTAGGCAGCGTCGACAGCACGCAGGAAAGCACGTGACGTGATTGTAGATGCCGTGATTGCATCGACAGCACCTCCGTCCTTGCTTACCATCATGATGTCATCGGCCGGATTCATACCAATGATGTTATGGTTGCCGGGCTTGCCGGGAGTGCCGATGAGCACATCGGCCACCACGGACTGTGATGCTACGCTGGCCGAGCTCTGGCGGAACCATGCATCGGCCTGGGCACCCAGACCCGGAGTCTCGCTGTGCTCCAGCACGGTGTAACCCAGAATCACACCCTCGGGATCGAATCCCACCATAATCTTGAGAGCGCCGCCGAATCCGTTGCGGTCAGTCGACTCCACGGCGGTACCCAGCAGGTTGCCGTTTGCGTCATTGACAGCGTGGAACACGAATCCGTCATTCTCCACCGGCTCCTCGACCGTGAACTCAATGTCACGTCCGGCCAGGATCACGCTCTTGATACCGTTCTCTATAGCCTGGTTGTTGATCTCCTCAATGGGACCCTTGGTCTTACTGTTAACCCAAGCCAGAAGGCCTCCGGCAAGCACTGCAATCAGTGTGAGCACCAAGGCCATATTCAGTATGTTTGATTCCAGTTTCTTCATTTCTCAACCTCCCCGAATCGTTTAGGCTTGCACCAGTTGTTAATAAGCGGAGTCACGGCATTCATGATAAGGATGGCGAATGACATACCCTCGGGGTAAGATCCGAAATACCTTATTATAACCGTAAGCAGTCCGATACCTATGCCGTACCACACCATACCCTTGGGTGTCATGGGCGATGTCACATAATCCGTAGCCATGAATATGGCACCCAGCAGCAGACCGCCTGAGAACAGATGGTAGAGCGGGTTCACATAAAGCACGGGATTCACGAACCACATGATACCCGTAAGCACAGCCACGGTCGTGATGATGCTAACCGGGATATGCCATGTTATTACCTTGGAGAGCAGCAGCACTGCCAGACCCAACAGCAGAGCCACAGCGCTCACCTCACCTATGCAACCGCCTATGTTACCCAGGAACAGGTCACCCAGGCCGGGAAGCTGATCAGCGGCAGCGGTGTTTCCGCCTGCAATCTGACCGATCAGGTTAAGCGGCGTGGCACCCGTCTCAGCATCGATATAAGAGGCAGCTATGCCGGCAGGCACAGGCCATGAGGTCATCTTGGCCGGGAATGATATGAGCAGGAACACACGTCCCACCAGAGCGGGGTTGAACGGGTTGTTACCCAGACCGCCGAATGCCATCTTACCTACTCCGATAGCCACGAGCGCACCCACCACAATCATGTAAAGAGGCATGTTTGACGGCAGGTTGAACGCCAGCAGGATACCGGTAATGGCAGCCGAGAGATCACCCAGCGTGGATTTTCTCTTAAGCAGGAACCTGGTAATGAACCACTCAAAGAACAGACATGAGGCGACCGATGTGGCAGTCACAACCAGCGCACCGCATCCGAACACAAAGAACGATGCAAAGAGTGCAGGCATCAGAGCCCAAATCACCCAGCGCATGTTCCTCTCTATGGTGTCACCGCAATGAATATGAGGTGAAGTCGATATATACAGTTTCTGAGCCATAATCCTTAATTCTTAGCGTTACGGGCACGTATGATACCGCCCACCCTGTTCTTAGCCAGACGCACCCAGTCAAGCAGCGGACGGCGTGACGGACATGTGCTCTGACAGCAGCCGCACTCAATGCAGCTCATGATCCAGTTATCCTCGGCGCACTGCCAGTCGGACTGTTCCGATGCCGTAGCCAGCAGGTAAGGCTCCAGACCCATGGGGCAGGCCTGTACGCACTTGGCGCAGCGTATGCAGTTACGCTCCTCCTTACGTGCAGCCTCGGCCTCCGGGAGCAGCAACACGCCCGATGTACCCTTGCACACCGGAGCCGTGTCATCCAGCAGCGGACGTCCCATCATAGGACCGCCCGATATGAGCTTACCCGTATCCTCAGGCATGCCGCCTGCGTACTCTATGAGATCGCTCACCGGAGTACCCAAACGCACCTTGAGGTTGCAGGGGTTAGTCAGACCCTTGCCTGTCACCGTCACGATACGGTCTATGAGAGGCTTGTTCTTCATGACAGCCTCATATATGGCGAATACGGTACCTACGTTCTGCACCACGCAACCCACGCTTGCGGGCAATGCGGGAGGAGGAGGCACCTGACGGCCTGTCACAGCCTCAATCAGCTGTTTTTCGCCGCCCTGCGGATATTTCATCTTGAGAGGCATCACCTCAATGCCGCTTACCATCGATGTCTTGGAACGCATGAGAGCGATTGCATCGGGCTTGTTCTCCTCGATACCGATCACGGCACGGTCCACGCCCAGCACCTTGAGTATGACCTTTATACCTATTATAATCTGGTCGGCCTGCTCAAGCAGCAGACGATGGTCAGCCGTAAGGTAAGGTTCGCACTCCACGGCGTTGATGATCAGCGTATCGATCTTAAAGTCCTTGGGAGGACAGAGCTTAACGTGTGTGGGGAAACAGGCACCGCCCATACCCACAATACCGGCATTCTTTATGCACTCTATTATCTCCTCACGGGGCTTGGTGCTCTGCAGCACCAGCTTATCGGAACGGTCAATCGAGGGCTCCCACTCGTCGCCCTCCACGTCAATGAAAATGGCGGGCTTACGCTGTCCGCTTGCATCGACAACAGTATCAATCTTGGCCACCTTGCCCGATACCGATGAGTGGATCGAGGCTGACATGTAACCGCCCGGCTCGGCGATTCTGGTTCCCACGAGCACCTGGTCACCCTTCTGAACGCACGGAACAGCGGGGGCACCGATATGCTGGGAGAGAGGGAACACCGCCTGCTTGGGCAGAGGCAGGATCTCGGTCTTGCGGTCGGCAGTGAGCTTACAGGGCTCAGGGTGTACGCCACCTATTTTAAATGTATTCATAATTGTAGTTATTCGCTTACAGGTGTCTGCTCAGTCACCGTTTGGGCATCCTGCTCTACGGTCTCGGCGACCTTAGCGGGACGGGGCGGGAAGTTGAGCGCCACGATTGAATGCTGCGGGCACTCATCCACGCACTTACGGCACAGACGGCATTTGTTGAAATCTATATAAGCCACGTTGTCAGCGAGCGTGATGGCATCGAACTGACAGGCCTTGACGCACTTTCCGCAACCTATGCAGGCCACGTCACAAGCCTTCTTGGCAACAGGACCCTTATCCTTATTTACGCAACTCACGTAAATGCGGCGGTCCATCTTGTTACGGTTCCTTATCTCGATTATGCCACGCGGGCAGGCCTTGACGCAGTTGCCGCATGAGGTGCACTTATCGGCATCCACCACCGGCAGACCGGTCTCGGGGTCCATCTTGATTGCGCCGAACTTGCATACGCTCACGCAGTCGCCGCACCCCAGACATCCGTAGAAACAGCCCGTGTCGCCTCCGTTCATCATGGCCGCTATGGCGCATCTCTGCGCTCCGTCATAAGAACGCAACGTAGGACGGTTCTGGCAGGAGCCGTTGCAGCGTACCACCGCAACTTTCTCAACACCCAACTCGATCTCATGCCCTGCAATGGCAGCGATCCTGTTCATCACATCTCTACGGCAGGCAGCACATTTGAGGCCTTCCATGGTATCGCTCTTGACGCAGGCCTCGGCGAACGCGGCACAACCCGGCAGTCCGCAGCCTCCGCAGTTCGCGCTCGGGAGCAGTTCAAGGATCTGGGCGATACGCGGATCCTCCTCAACCTTGAATCGACTCTTCACGAAATAAAGCACCAGGCTGAGAACCAGCGCGGTAACTCCAAGAGCAAGAACAGCAGTTAAAATAACCAGCATATGTTTTTAATGTAAGATTTTAAATTCAAAGCCCTTTCTCATCCTGTCACGCAGCAGAAAGAGCCCTATAAAATAAGGAAAGAGAACAGACAGTGCACTTGCAGCCGCTATTCTCTCATCTCCCGTCATTACCATAACTCCAACCAGCACAGCCAGCATAAGCAGCAGAGGCAGACCGAATGAAAGCCATACCGCCTTCATGCCCTGACTCTCCGAGCCGCACACGGTCACCACGCTGCCGACGGCAAAGTCAGCGGCGCCCGTGGTACAGACTTCTATAAGTTTGTCCTTGGACTCCGAAGCACGGCATAATCCGCGGGCGTGGCACTCACTGCAGGCCGATGCCTGGGTAATGCGTACCATAACTCTCTGCCCCTCAACGGACTCCACCACTCCCTGATGTCTGATGTCCGACGTCATTAGCTCCTGTTACTGTTTTATCCTACAAATATAATAGTTTGATATGGCTTATTAAAGCATTGGAAGGGGGTATTTTTCAGTAATTTTTCACAGTGAACAAAAAGTGTAAACATTTTGCCATATTATCCAAAATTACTACCTTTGCGCCGCCGTTACGAGATAGCGGCTATTCAAATCATTATTAATTCAATAAAAACAAAAACTTATGGCAGCAAAGATCAGATTGCAGAGACGTGGCCACAAGGCTTACGCTTTCTATTCAATCGTAATTGCAGACTCCAGAGCTCCACGTGATGGAAAGTTTATTGAGAAGATTGGTACTTACAACCCCAACACCAATCCCGCTACAGTAGATTTGAACTTCGAAAGAGCCCTGTATTGGGTTATGGTAGGCGCAGAGCCCACCGACACCGCCCGTAACATTCTCTCACGCGAGGGTGTATACCTCATGAAGCACCTCAAGGGTGGCGTAAAGAAGGGTGCATTTGACGAGGCCGCAGCTCAGGCCAAGTTCGATGCCTGGAAGCAGGCTAAGGAGAGCGCTCTCAAGGCTATCACCGTTAAGGATGAGCAGGCTAAGCGCGATCTGAGCAAGGCTAAACTTGAAGCAGAGAAGAAGGTCAACGAGGCTATTGCTGAGAAGGTAGCAGCCAAGAAGGCTGAGGCTAAGGCCGCAGCTGAGGCAGCAGCCGCTGAGGCAGCAGCTGAGGAGGCAGCAGCCGAGGCTACCGAGGCTCCCGCAGAGGAGGCTCCCGCAGCTGAGGAGGCACCTGCTGAGGCTTAATCGCTGACACAGCAGATTGAAGATCCGGGCTCTGGTCCGGATTTTCTGTTTTATCAAGACTGTTTGATTATCTTTGCAACCAACTATAAATCGCACCCGCTATGGGAAAATTCAAATCATTCCTGGATAGAAAGAACATAGTAATCTCAGGTAAACGTTACGGAGTCGATGCGCTCGGCGCAATGGCGCAGGGACTGTTCGCATCACTGCTCATCGGAACCATCATATCAACCATCGGACAGCAGACGGGTCTTGAGTGGCTCGTTCAGATAGGCGACTTTGCCAAGAGCATGGCCGGCCCCGCGATGGCTGCATCAATCGCATTCGCCCTGGGCTCCCCTGCCCTGGTGCTGTTCTCCATGCTGGCTGTAGGTGCCGCATCGAACAAGCTGGGCGGCGCAGGCGGTCCTCTGGCCGTATACGTAATCACCATCTTTGCCACCGAGTTCGGCAAGGCCGTATCCAAGGAGACCAAGATCGATATACTCGTAACCCCGCTCGTGACCATCGGCGTAGGAATCGGACTCTCCATGTGGTGGGCACCCGCCATAGGCGCTGCTGCCAGCAGCCTGGGTGAGGTAATCATGTGGGCCACCACCAAGCAGCCCTTCCTCATGGGTATACTTGTATCGGTCATAGTCGGTATGGCACTCACCCTGCCCATCAGCTCCGCTGCCATATGTGCGGCACTGAGCCTGACCGGTCTGGCCGGCGGCGCCGCTCTTGCAGGCTGCTGCGCCCAGATGGTGGGATTCGCCGTGCTCAGCTTCCGTGAGAACCGCTGGAACGGCATCATATCGCAGGGTCTGGGTACCAGCATGCTGCAGATGGGCAATATCGTCAAGAACCCCAGGATCTGGATCGTACCTACGTTGGTATCGGCCATAACAGGACCTATGGCGACCTGCCTGTTCCGTCTGGAGATGAACGGCCCCGCCATATCATCGGGCATGGGAACATGCGGCCTGGTGGGTCCTATCGGCGTTTATACCGGCTGGCAGGCTGAGATCGCCGAGGGTGCGCGTATGGCCGTGAGCTCAGCTGACTGGATTGGTCTGGTGCTCATAAGCATCGTGCTGCCCGTGCTGCTCACCATGGTGCTGGGACCCCTGTTCCGCAGGATCGGCTGGATCCGCGAGGGCGACCTCACACTCGACTGATAAACATTCATCATATCCGGTTATTGCAAATCCCGACATTCTTTTTATATTTGCCGGGATTACAAACCGGATATGTTACGTAAAATCAGAATCACTTTAGCGGCGTTGTTCCTGGTGGGAATCACGCTTCTGTTTACGGGAATCGGTCATGACTGGCTCGGCTGGATGGCAAAACTCCAGTTCCTGCCTTCACTGTTGGCACTCAATCTCACTGTCGTAATAGGCATTCTGCTTGTCACGTTCCTGCTGGGCCGTATCTACTGCTCGGTCATATGCCCTATGGGTATCTACCAGGACGTGGTCAACTGGCTCCGCCGTAAACTGGGCGACCTGATGCAGCGCCGTCAGACCGAGCGCATAAAGAGGCTCAAAGCCCTTAAGCCCGATGCCAAACCGACCGTTAAGCAGTACAGCAAGAAATTCAGCTACCTCAAGGAGCACCGATGGGTGCGTTACGGCGTGCTGGTGCTCTCCATCCTGAGCATCGTGCTCAGCGGCCAGATGCTCATTGCGCTCATTGCACCTTACAGCGCCTACGGACGTATGGTGCAGTCACTCGTGCAGGCCTTCTCGGGCTCTGTCGGCGCGGCGCTTCTCATTACAGGTCTGCTCACACTCATAATCATAACCTGCTCCGCGTGGCTCTGGGGCCGCGAATACTGCAACACCATATGCCCTGTGGGCACGGTGCTCAGTTTTTTGAGCAGGATATCGCTCTTACGTCCCGTCATTGACTCGAGCAAGTGCTCCAACTGCAGCAGGTGCGCCCGTGGCTGCAAGTCAAGCTGCATAGATTTCAAGGCAGGCAAGATTGACTACAGCCGATGCGTGGACTGCTTTGACTGCCTGGAGAACTGTCAGGAGGGGGCTTTGAAGTATAAGTTCCTGGGATTCGGATGCAAGAGTTCAGCTTGCTCTAAGGATTCCAAGCCTGAGGGTTCGGACAGTGTGGACCAGGGGCGCAGGGCGTTCCTTATCACCGGCGCCGTGCTTGCATCGGGCCTTGCCGTAAAGGCGCAGGACCACATGCACGGAGGTATGGCCGATGTGGTTAGCAAGCAGGACCCTGAGCGCAGCGAGCGTCTGGTGCCGTTCGGTGCCGGCAGCGTCAAGTCGTTCTACGACCACTGCACCGGCTGCCAGCTCTGTGTGAGCGCCTGCAAGAATCACGTGCTTAAGCCCTCATCGGACCTGGAGCATTTCATGCAACCTTACATGAGCTATGCCGACGGCTACTGCCGACCCGAGTGTACGGCATGCAGCCAGGTTTGTCCCGCCGGTGCCATCAAGCCCGTCCAGCCTGAGCAGAAACAGGCTATACGTATTGGCGTGGCGCGGGTCAATCTGGACCTCTGCCTGCCCGCGCAGGGTAAGGACAGCTGCGGCAACTGCTCGTATCACTGCCCGTCGGGTGCCATCCGTATGGTGCGCAGGCCCGGCTCACGCAATCAGATCCCGACCGTCTCCGAGGACCGCTGCATAGGCTGCGGCGCGTGCGAGAACCTCTGCCCGTCACGCCCCATCAGCGCCATCACCGTTGACGGCCTTTCAATCCATCATAACGCTTGAATACTATGGACCGTAGACAATTCCTAAAATATATGGGAGCAGGCGCGGCTGCTGTCGCCCTGGACTCCTGCACTCCCCAGTCAGCCAAGAAGGCCGCCGGTAAGGCATCGACCTCAAATAAAGACCTTCACGGAGAGATGCTGCAGCACTATCCCGGCATAGGCGTGCTGGGTTACGGATGCATGCGCTGGCCGCAGAAACGTAACGAACAGGGCCGTCAGGTGATTGACCAGGATGAGGTAAACCGCCTGGTGGATTATGCGCTGGAACATGGTGTGAACTACTTTGACACGTCGCCTGTGTACCTGGGAGGTGACAGCGAGCGTGCCACGGCCGAGGCGCTCAACCGCCACCCGCGCGAGAGCTGGATACTGGCTACCAAGCTGTCGGTGTTCGGAAACTCATCGTTTGAGGGGTGCCAGACCATGTACCGCCGCTCGCTTGAGATTTTCAAGACCGATTATATTGACTACTACCTGCTCCACTCCATACAGGACGGCAATGATTTCCGTAACCGCTTTGAGAACACCGGAATCGTGGATTTCCTGGTCGGCGAGCGTGAGGCGGGTCGCATACGCAAGCTCGGATTCTCGTTCCACGGCCATAAGGACGGGTTCGATGAGATGATGGCGCTGCATGACAAGTACCACTGGGATTTTGTGCAGATCCAGATGAACTATGTGGACTGGGAGCATCCCAACGGCCGTAACACCCGTGCCGACTACCTCTATGCCGAGCTTGACAAGCGTGAGATCCCCATCGTGATCATGGAGCCGCTGCGTGGCGGTGCCCTGTCCGATGTACCCGCGCAGATTGCCGACCGCCTCAAGGAGCGTGAGCCTGAGCGTTCCATCGCCAGCTGGGCGTTCCGATATGTGGGCAGTTTCCCGCGTGTGCTGTGTGCGCTGAGCGGCATGACCTACATGGAGCATCTGCAGGACAACCTGGAGACCTTCCTGGATTTCCAGCCGCTTGATGATGAGGAGAAAACCCTGCTGCTTGACATAGCCACGCAGATGGAGGACTATCCGCTGGTCAAGTGCACCGCCTGCAACTACTGCATGCCCTGCCCTTACGGCATCAACATACCCGGCATATTCAAGTTCTACAATGACAACATCACCGCCGGAACATATGTCAAGAGCAAGGAGCAGGAGGATTACGCGCGTGCGCGCCGCAAGTATCTGCTGGCCTACAACAAGGCCATCCCCACCGTACGTCAGGCCGACCACTGCATAGCCTGCCGCCGCTGCGAGAGGGAGTGTCCGCAGAACATCCGCATCCCCGACGAGCTGCGCCGCATTGACCGCTACATCGAGTCGCTTAAGCGCGAAAACTGATACATTGGGGACGGTTCCTAATGTTACAGTTTTTGATACCGTATCAAAAAAGAAGGTCGGAAATTCCGACCTTCTTTTATTTGGTTCAGCGTCAAAACTGCAACATTAGGAACCGTCCCCAGTGTGCTAGTTTCCGGCGACTACGTCAATTTCGACGAGAGCACCTTTGGGCAGTGCGGCCACCTGACAGCACACGCGCGCGGGCTTATCGGCCTTAAAGAACTCCGCGTAGACGGCGTTCATGGCGGCAAAATTGTTCATATCGGAGAGCAGGACCTGAGTCTTGACAACGTCGTTGAAAGTGAGTCCGTCGGCCTCAAGGATGGCGCCCACGTTGCTCAGAGCCTGGCGTGTCTGCGCCTCGATACCATCGGGCATAAGTCCGGTCGCGGGATTTACGGGAATCTGTCCCGAAACGAAAAGGGTGCCGTTCAGCTCAACGGCCTGTGAGTAAGGTCCGATTGCAGCGGGGGCCTTATCAGTCGCAATGATCTTTTTCATGATGTTTGAATGAATGAATTTTGCCGCAAATATAATGGAAAAAAGTAACTTTGCACGCCGTAAAGACCATGGACCGATGAAAATAGCACTCGTACAGAACGCCCCCGTGCAGGGCGACCCGCGCGCAAGCCTCAAGGCGCTCGACACCCTTATAGGAAAGGGTTGCGGGGCCGATATCTACGTCCTGCCCGAGATGTTCGCCACCGGACAGTACATAGACCCCACCCCAGTGATTGAGACCATGCAGGGACCCATCGTGCAGTGGCTCCGGGCCAAGGCCCGCGAGCTCGATGCCGCCGTCTGCGGATCGCTGCCCGTGCGTGACGGATCGGCCGTGTACAACCGCCTCTGCTTTGCGCTGCCTGACGGCGATCTTAAATGGTATGACAAGCATCACCTGTTCACCTACTCCGGTGAGGCGCTCAACTACACCCCCGGCCGCGACCGCGTGGTGGTGGAGTTCCGCGGCCTGAGGATCCTGCTGCTCATATGCTATGACCTGCGGTTCCCCACGTTCAGCCGCAACCGTGACGACTACGACGCCGTATTCTACCCCGCCAACTGGCCCGATAAACGCATCCTGGCCTGGGACACCCTGCTGCGTGCCCGCGCCATCGAGAACCAGTGCTTTGCCATCGGCGTAAACCGTGCCGGGACCGATGAGTGGGGCGACTACCCCGGCCACAGCGCTGTCATCGGCCCTTACGGCGACGTGCTTGTTGAGACCGATGAACGCGAGCAGATGGTCTGTGCAGAGCTGGATATGGAGCGGCTCGAGCGGTTCCGTGCCAAGTTCCCGGTGCTGCAGGATGCTGATCCGCTTGAATAATTGCTTACACGGGACCTTATGAATTCTGATAATAATAACGAACTTTTTCCTATAGTTGACGAGGAGGGCCGTGTGCTGGGCAAGATCCTGCGCGGGGAGGCTCATGACGGGCGCAAGGTGCTGCATCCGGTGGTTCATCTGCACCTTTTCAACTCGCGCGGCGAGCTCTATCTGCAGCGCAGGCCCGACTGGAAGCCTATTCAGCCCGGCAAATGGGACACTGCTGTGGGCGGGCATATATCGTACGGCGAGACCGTGGAGCAGGCTTTTGAACGCGAGGTCATGGAGGAGCTGGGTATCCGCGTGACCGATGCCGTGAGCATGGGGCATTACGTGTTCGAGAGCAAGGTCGAGAAGGAGCTGGTCTACGTGTTCCGCACCGTCTATGACGGCCCTGTGCATCCCAGTGAGGAGGAGCTGGCCGGCGGCCGGTTCTGGAGCCGTCAGGAGATCCTCGACGCCATAGGCAAAAACATCCTCACCCCCAACCTCGAATCCGAGTACCTCCGCTTTTTTTAACACTAGGGACGGTTCTTAATGTTACAGTTTTGGCAAAAGTGATACAGTAGGGACGGTTCCTAATGTTACAGTTTTTTGGGAAAACTTAAACATTAGGAACCGTCCCTAGTGTGTAAATTCCCTTATATT
>JBGURN010000067.1:0-7237 GCA_045131955.1 Bacteroidaceae bacterium | reverse complement strand
TTGTAGCTGCTGGTCATGACCTGAGTCTGTCCCAGATAGGGGCTTATCTCGTCATAGTTGAGCCAGAACATGGGGTGAGATATGGGTTTGTCGTCACCGAAATCACTCTCCACCATTACCGGGCAGATAGCTGTTACGCGTGTCTGATAGTTTGAGAGCTGATCCAGATAGTTGCTCTCCTTTATGTAATACTTCTCCGGATTGGGAATGTCGTTGGGCTTGATTACGTACTTGCCGTTCTCCTTTGTGAACGGGATATAGAAATTGTCAAGCATGTTGTCTATATCCAGGACATTGTCGGGAGTGAACAGTTCGTTACCGTCCAGACGGCACTCATAGGCTGTGATCTTGCCGTCCAGGATAAGGTTCAGGACCAGTGTAAAGAAATTCACGCGGTCACCCAGAGGAGCCTCAGGATAGTAGAGCGCTGCATTCTTCTCCTTCTTGAGATCCAGTTCACGGTATATGTCACGTCTCCACTGGACTTCGGTAGGAACGGCGGTCTGGGCTGTATATTGTGAGCGGGCACGCTCGCTCAGAGTCACTGCTGTAGGGCTCTTTTCAGCCTCTCTCTGGGCTGCCTGCTCCTGCAGACGGCGTGTGGGCTGTGCGCCGGCAACTGTTGCCAGCATAAGGAATGACAGTAAAAGAACACTCTTTTTCATATTGTTATCTCCTCTCTTTAATCAGTTTACGACAACTTCAAGTGAAGTGGTAAGTTGTCTCTCAATACCATCGGGACCGATGGCCCTAACACGGGTGATATAGAAACGCTTGCCGCGTTGAAGCTGGTTGAAGTTACTCTTCTGGCGGGTAGAGAATCTGTCACCGTCGGACAGCTCGGTAACGGCGTTACCGTTGCGGTCAAAGAATGTGGTCTGGAAACCCAGTACGCGGAATCCTATGTTCAGAAGACCGTTGTCTATGGCTGCTACTATACCGTCGGCAGCAAGAAGGTTCTTTCTTGCCAGGTCTGTTCCTCCGCGGTAACGCTGGGTGTTGCCGTTCTCGTCCTTATACTCTATGAAAGGTGCGGGATCGGGCAGCTGGCGAACGTGGAACTCATATTCACCCATGCTCTGCTGACGTCCCTCCTGATTGGCAGTTACGGCTATCACTACATCCTGATTGGGAGTGGTGGGGTTGCATATGAAACCGTTGCCGCTGCGTGTCAGGGTGCCGCCTCCGTTCTTGAGTCGGGCCGATATCATGTTGCTGGGAACACCGGGCACTGAAATACTCACGGGGTTGTCAATACCGGCATAAAGCACGTTCATCATTGTGGCCGATACGGTAGCCAGCGGTGATACCACTGAATAGTCCTGCTTGAATTCACGGCGAATGATGCCGTTGCCGGAGTTCAGTTCCATATATCCGGACAGGGTAAAGTCACCTGTCTTGTTGGCTACGACCTCATAGAGACCGTCTTCGGAATCAATCTTCTTGCCGTCTATATAGATGGCGGGACGTGCTGTGGAGTCGACGGCAGCCATGATGATGCGTGCCGAGAACTTGTTGCCCTGAACCACGTTCTGTGACTTGGGTATCACATATGCGTTGATGGCGTTTACGCGCAAGTCACCTATATCGATGTTCTTGACCAGGGTATGGAGCACCTCTCCCTCGGCATAACGTACGTCGTTCTGCAGTTTGGTGAGCATGGTGATGGCGGCTGCCACCGGCATGTTCTCATAGTTGTACTCCTGCCAGTTCTTGCCCAGGGCGCCGGCCTTGAGCGGAACATCGGTACTGAAGTTGTTGCTGATGATATCTCTCTGGGTGGGGTCGGTGACCATCTCCAGGATCTTGTCGCGGTAGCTGTTGATGGCGTTGTAGAGCCTGCGGCCCTGACCGCGTGAGGGGTGGAGCATGACCTGTGTGGCTGCCTCCAGGTCCTCGCGGTTGTGGATGTGGTTCACATCGGCGTCCTTTCCATCGGCCTGAATGGCTATCAGGTTCTTGAGCTCATCGGCATAATTGAACAGCGAGTCCGATATCTGCTTGACGTAGAGGGCCTTACTGTACCATTCGCCTACCTTCTCGTGGTTCATGGAGTCGGCTTCGGCGAACTCGCGGTAGACCTTCTCGTTCTGCAGGGTGGCGTTAGTGGTACTGTTGGAGAGGCTCTCCTCCACTATTGTGAAACCGTTCAGCACGTCCGATGATATATTCATGGCAAGCATCGCCAGAAGGACGATGTACATGAGGTTGATCATCTTCTGACGCGCCGATGGCGGTCTTTGTACTTCTTTCTTTCTCATCATAAGTCTTTACTTGGTTCCCATCTGGGAATTCACCTTCATTGCCTCTACCATGCGTGCATATACGCGGTTGAGTTCCTCAATCTGAGCCACCATCTGACGTGTCTGCTCGCTTACCTTGTCCAGGTTCTCCATCTGGGTGCTGGCTGACTTGAGGTGCATCTCGTAGAATGTGTTGATGCTTATGAGGTTGCGTGAGAGCTGCTCGATCTCCTCGGTACTCTGCTCCATACGCTCTGAATGACGGCTCATCTGCTCCATCTTGACGGTGAGGTCATGGATGCGTGCAATGTAGTCCTGTGTAACCTGCTCCACACCGCTTACGTTGAGCGGGCTTCCCTCCTGGGGTGCGGCTGCTGCGGGAGCTGCTGCAGGAGCGGGAGCGGGGGCAGCCTGCTGTGAGGCCTGAACGCTGCCGTTTATGATAATGTTGCCTCTAAGACGGGGAGCGTCGTCCTCCTCATCCTCTTCCTGGTTGGGGATATAGGGTCTTTCGAATCCGCTTATAAAGAACACGAGCACCTCGGTTCCCATACCGATGAACAGCATCAGGTTGGCACCCTTGATGTGAGTGAGCTTGAACAGCGCACCCAGTATGACCACTGCGGCACCCCAGCTGTAGAGGTAGTTCAGAAGGATCCTGCCCTTGGGCGAATCCAGATAGTCCTGTATCTTGGTCAGAAGACCTTTCTTATCAGTATTTTCCATATCGAATCTTTTTCTTGTCGGTTTATCTGCGGCCCTTTGATGTTGAGGCGGTGCCTACCTGTGTGCGTACGCATCGGAATCCGATGTATGAACGCTGCTCGTTCTGGTACTCGTAAGTACGCCAGGATGACTCTATGAATTTCTCGGGGTCCTTCCATGAACCGCCGCGTACAGCCTTTCTCTTCATGCTGTAGGGATCCTCAACAGCTGCGTTGTAGTAGAGTTCCGGGTTCATGTCGTTCATCTGGAGAATGCCGGCCTCAATGTATGAGGTCGATGTCCATTCGGCCACGTTGCCCGCCATATCGTAGAGTCCGTTGGAGTTGGGCTTGTATGATCCCACGCGTGTGGTTATCAGGCTTCCGTCCTTGGTGTAGTTACCGCGCTCCGGCTTGAAGTTGGCGTAGTAGCAGCCTTCATCATCCTTGGAACCCGATACCTTCCAGGGGTAGCGGTTGTTCTCACGGCCGCGTGCAGCGAACTCCCACTCTGCCTCGGTCGGCAGGCGGTAACGCTGAATGTACTTGGCCTGTGCTCCCAGACCTGCCAGCAGATACTCTGTACGCCATGCGCAGAATGCGTTGGCCTGCTCCCAGCTTACACCTACCACGGGATAGTCGTTGTAGTTGGGGTGGTTAAAGTAAAGACGCATGTAGGTCTCGTTGTTGGCGTTGGGGAAGTCATTCACCCAGCATGTGGTGTCGGGGAATATGTTCACGATATAGGTGTTCACGAAATCGAACAGGCTTGAGAGCTCGCGGTTGATGGTGCGGCGTACAATGTTGCCGTTCTCATCGATATAAGCGGTATCCTTGGAGATCATGACTCTCTCTGTCGATACCTCCTGGTCGGTGTTCCTTGTCCTGTCCTTGGGGTCAAGCTGGTTCTTGCGCAGTGCGGCCTGGGTATAGTCAAAGAGCTCGTAACGGTAGTTGAGCTGCTTTACGTCAAGCATCTTCTCACCGGTTATGGGGTGTTTGTAGAACATGCTCTCTATGGCTCTCTGCTGATCCTCGTTGGGCTTTTTCCAGGGGATAGGCTTGGACCAGTTTAGATGGGGAGTCACAGGCTCGCCGTACTTATCCTCGGTAATCATGAATGACTCGTCACCTCCGTATGCGGGATCGGCCAGACGGGTACGGATAATGGAGTCGCGTACCCACTCCACGAACTGGCGGTACTTGGCGTTCGACACCTCCTTCTCATCCATCCAGAATGATTCTACCGATATCTCTTTAGTGGGTGCGTTTGAACCCCACAGACTGTCGCCTGCCTCTTCACCTATCTTGAGAGAACCTCTCTTGACAAGCACCATTCCGTACGGCACCGGCTCGCGCAGTGCAGTCTTGGAAGAACCGGTCACCTCACCGCCGCCGGCACCGGCATAACCGCTGCTGGTGCAGGAGTTGGTCAGGGCAATTACTGCTACCAGACCGGTAAGAACAATGTTTTTCAGTTTCATTGCGTTATAAATATCTTACACTTTTATGTACGTTTTTTCCTTTCTTGAAGAAATCCACCTGGGTCACCCAGTTCACCATCAGGTCATGACTGCCGTTGAGGGCACCCACACCGTTGGTGTAGAACTCGTATGCATAACCCAGAAGAACGTCTCCTATCCTGCCACCCACCATGGCGGTCACCGATATGCCCGGAGTGTAGGTCGTTCCCAGATAGAGCAGCGTCTCGTTGAACTGGTAAGAGGCTCTTACCGACAGGTCCACCCTGTAAAAGTCCAGGTCACTTTCCACCAGGAAGCTTGGCTGTACCGATATTAACGGATTTCTGAGTCCGATATTGCATCCACCGCTTAAATATAGCGTGGGTTCAATGTCCATTTGGGTCGTTTTCCCCTCTGTCTTTCCGAATTCCACCTGGGGGGAATTGATATGTTGGGCCGATGCTCCCACCCACCATTCTCCTCTCACGTAGAGCAGTCCGGCTCCCAGGTCACCTACCGTTCCGCGCTCGTTGCCGGCGGGGAATGCGGGATCGTTTGATGTCTCAGCCTTGAGCTTGGATCCGTTGAACTCCTGGGACATGACGCCTCCCTGCACACCTACGTTGAGCCATCCTTTGCCCATACCTATTTTATAGGCATAGTCAAACAGAAGTCGGCGGTTGGTGAACAGACCGATGGTCTCGTTAAAGAGACCTGCACCTATGGAGTTGCGCATCTTACCCAGCGGAACTGCCGTATTGGCACCTATAAACATAGAGGCTGGTGCGTTGGTATAGCCGGTCATCTGCATGGCCAGTGATGCGACCACGTTGAGGCGGCTGTCACGGTTCATGGCAGCAGGGTTATAAAAATTCTCCACCTCACGGTAATGGGTGAAGTGGGCATCGGACTGTGCATGCAGTGTAGCTAGCGATATCATGCACATGAACAATGCTGAGGAAACGCGTCGTTTCATTGTGTTCATCAAGAGAATAACGGCAAAATTTGTTCATTATTTTTGCTCTTGATGAAATTTTATCTAATTTTGCGCCGCTTATTCCCTAAGAAAAAGTCAGAACTAAATAAAAATAAAGAACTTAAAATGATTATTGTTCCCGTTAAGGAGGGTGAGAACATAGAGCGCGCCCTCAAGAAATTCAAGAGAAAGTATGAGAAGACCGGTGTAGTTAAAGAACTTCGCCGTCGTCAGCAGTTTGACAAACCGTCAGAGCTCAAGCGCCTCAAGATGGAGCACGCCATCTACGTACAGAAACTGCAGCTGAACGAAGAGTAAAAAAAGAGCCTCAGGGCTTGCTTTTTGGATTTTTCTTTCATATATTCGTCACTGAATCCGTTCAGCGACGAATTTTGTTTTATGTATATAGATCAGTTCACGGATTACCTCAGGCTGGAGAGAAATTATTCTCCCAGAACCGTCAACAGCTACCGTCGGGACCTAGTCCTTTTCCGGCAGTTCCTGGCGGAGACTGACAGCGAACTGGATCTGCTTACAGCCGACAGGGACGTGGTGAGGCTTTGGGTCGTTGAAATGATGGACCGTCATCAGACCTCTACAACGGTAAACCGCAAGCTTAGCACCCTGCGTTCCTTCTACAAGTTCCTGCGCATGAAGGGTATCACGGACAAGTCACCGGTCCAGGGTATAAAGGGTCCCAAGAACAAGAAACCCCTCCCGCAGTTCGTAAAGGAGTCCGATATGAACGAGCTCCTGGACAATGCGGACCTGGGCGAGGGCTATCTGGGAATCCGGAACAAAACCGTGATAGCCGTCTTCTATGAGACAGGGATGCGTATGGCGGAGCTGATAGGGCTCGATGACAGGGATATTGACATGGGTACCCGTACCATCAAGGTGACCGGAAAACGTGACAAGCAGCGTTTCATTCCGTTCGGGAATGACCTGGAAAAGCGTCTTAAGGCTTACCTCGAAGCCCGTACCCAGGCCTTTGGAGAGACATCGGGAGCATTTTTCCTGAGTCAGAAAGGGGAGCGCATACCGCGTCATCAGGTCTATCTGCTAGTCAAGGAGGCGCTGACCAAGGTATCGGACGTATCAAAGAAGAGTCCTCACGTACTCCGTCACACGTTTGCAACGTCCATGCTCAATCACGACGCCGAACTTGGGGCTGTAAAGGAACTGTTAGGGCACAACAGTCTGCAGACCACAGAGATTTATGTACATACAACGTTCCAGGAACTGAAGGAAATATATAAACAGGCTCATCCAAGGGCTTAAAAGTAAAAAGACTATGGAGACTAAGATTAAGGCGTTGCATTTTACTGCAACAGAACAGCTTCAGGCGTTCATCGAGAAGAAATGTGCCAAACTGGAAAAAGTGCATGAGTTCATCCAGAATGTAGAGGTAACCTTGAAAGTAGTCAAGCCGGAAACTGCTTTGAACAAGCAGGCAAGTATTGACGTTACAATCCCGAACGGAGAGTTTTTTGCCGAGAAAACATGCGATACTTTTGAGGAGGCTGTAGACGTTTGTCTGGATGCATTGACTCGCCAACTCAAGAAAAACAAGGAAAAACTGCGTGAGAAGTAAAAAAACAACAGCATTTCTTTGTTCAGAAAGAAATTTGAAATATCTTTGCACCCGCTCTTCGCTCCGGCGAGGGGCGGGTTCTTTGAAACCATGCCGCTATGGCTCAATGGTAGAGCAACGCACTTGTAATGCGTAGGTTGTTGGTTCGATTCCGACTAGCGGCTCTGAGAGGGTGAATTCCAGAGTGGCCAAATGGGGCAGACTGTAAATCTGCTGTCTTTCGACTTCGGTGGTTCGAATCCATCTTCACCCACAAA
>JBGURN010000066.1:0-12552 GCA_045131955.1 Bacteroidaceae bacterium | reverse complement strand
CAGGACAAACCCGCTGTTGGAGGAGAGCAAGTTGCCGTATGGCGCTGTGGAATTTGACAGGTTCAAGTCTACGGACTACATGCCTGCATTTGAGGAGGCTTTCCGTCAGTTCAAGGAGAACATAGACGCTATAGCCGCCTGCACCGATGCTCCCACGTTTGAGAATACCGTAGAGCCGCTGGAATCGTGTGACCGTCTGTTCGCAAAAGTGGACAGGATATTCTTCAACCTGATGGAGACCGATGCCGATGACATAATGCACGAGACCGAGGAGAAGGTCATACCTCTGTCGAACGAGTCTGATTCATATGTTTTCATGAATGAGACCATATTCAAGAGAATCAAGGAGTTATATGATAACAAAGACAATATAGGACTTACCACAGAGCAGAAAGAGGTCCTTAAGAAATACTACCGCCGTTTCGTGACCGGCGGCGCCCTTCTTGACGAGAAAGCCAAGGCCCGTTTCGTGGAGATCAAGAACCGTCTGGGCGAGCTGCAGATAAAGTATGCCAAGAACAATCTGGACGAAAGCAACGCCTACGTGCTTAACGTGACTGATATCAACCGCCTCAAGGGACTCCCTCAGGACCAGCTCGAGGCTGCCGCGGCCCGCGCTAAGGAACAAGGCCGGGAGGGTTGGTCATTCAATATCCAGAAACCCTGCTGGATTCCGTTCCTTCAGTTCTGCCAGGACCGCGACCTCAGGGAGCAGATGTACAAGGCTTACTACAGCCGCGGAAACAATAATGACCAGTATGACAACAAGGAGATTGTAAAAGAGACTCTCCAGTTGCGTCTTGAACTGGCCAACCTGCTTGGTTATGAGACATTTGCGGACTTTATGCTTGAGGACCGCATGGCCAAGACCCCCAAGGCTGCATATGACCTGCTCATGGAGATTTGGAAATACGCCCTGCCCCAGGCCGAGCGTGAGCGTGACGAGATGCAGAAGATAATCGATGCCGAGGGCGGCGGGTTCAAACTGGCCGCCTGGGACTGGTGGTACTACGCCGAGAAGCTGCGCAAGCAGAAATATGACCTGGACGAGTCACAGCTTACCCCCTACCTCCAGCTTGAAAACGTGCGAAAAGGCTCTTTCATGGTAGCCGAGACCCTGTTCGGCATCAAGTTCAAGAAAGTTGACAACCTGCCCGTTTACAACCCCACAGTCGAGACCTGGGAGTGCCTGGATGCCGATGGCAGCCATCTGGCATACTTCTATACCGACTGTTTTGTTCGCCCCACCAAATATCAGGGCGCATGGATGAGCAGCTTTGCCGATGAGTTCAACTACGCGGGTCAGAGCCAGCGTCCCATTATCGTGAACGTATGCAACTTCTCGGTGCCTACCGACACCCTTCCCACTCTGCTCACGATCGATGATGCCCGTACCGTATTCCACGAGTTCGGTCACGCCCTGCACGGAATGCTCACACAGTGCCACTATCCTACCGTAAGCGGTACCGCAACTCCCAATGACTTTGTGGAGATGTGCTCACAGATAATGGAACACTGGGCCATAGAACCTTCAATATTAAAGCAGTATGCATTCCACTACAAGACCGGTGAGGTTATGCCTGACGAACTTATCGCCAAGTTGCAGAATGCCGGACATTTCAATACCGGATTCGAGACCGTAGAGCTTGTGGGAGCCGCCCTGCTGGATATGGAATACCATATGCTCAAGGATTACTCGGACTTTGATGACCAGAAGTTTGAGGATGAGATATCGGCCAAGCTGGGTATGATACCCGAGATCGAGTACCGTTACCGCGGAACATTCTTCAGCCATATATTCACAAATGACTATTGTGCAGGATATTATAGCTATCTTTGGGCCGAGGTGCTGGATTGCGATGCCTTCCAGTGCTTCAAGGAGGAAGGCCTGCTTAACCCGGAGACAGGTATGCGTTACCGCCGTAACATCCTTGAGAAAGGCAGCAGTGATGACCTGATGGATCTGTACCGCCGTTTCCGCGGCAAGGATCCCAACCCTCAGGCCATGCTGCGTAACCGTGGACTGATAAACTAACCAGATAAAAGGAATGCATATGACAGGAATCATTTTTCTCATCATTGCGACCGTCTGCGCCGCAATGTTCTCCATCTCGTTCAAGATATTCCAGCGTTTCAATATAGACTCCCATCAGGCCATATTCTTCAATTATATGACCGCATTCATACTGGGAGTCCTGTTCTCGCTCAACGGTGAGATGGTGGTGAACCCCGTAAAGGCCGATTGGTTCATCCCGGTAATATTCCTGGGACTTATTTTCATGGCCGGAATGGTGGTGCTCTCCGACTCTACCCGCCGCGTAGGTGTGGCTATCTCAACGGTCTGCAGCCGTGCATCGATGGTGATTCCCATAATCGTCTCATTCCTGCTTATTGAAGGCAGCGCCAAGCCCAAGTGGCTTATCATAGCCCTTGTACTGGTTGCCATGAGCATGACCATATGGAAAGGCAAGTCCGATGGCGCCGGTCACAGGCTCTCCCTGCGCGACATACTTGCTCCCGTAACCGTATTCATATCATTCGGCCTGAGTAATTCAGCCATGAAGGTGCTCCAGTATCATATAACCACCTCCAATGTCGGACGCCCTGAGCATGATATAAACAGCGAGATATCACTTGCTACAGCAGGTGTGTTCTTCTTTGCCATGCTTATATGCAGCTATTCGTTCTTTAAAAAGGGTCCCGATGGCAAGAGAGTCTCGGTTACATTCAAGAATCTCCTGGGAGGCGCCTCACTGGGCATAATAAACTACGGATGCACCTACACCCTCATGCTCTCCATGAAGACGATTGACTCCTCACTCCTGTTCCCCATCCACAACATCGGAATAGTAGCCATAGGAGCTATAGTCGGCTGGCTTGCATATGGTGAAAAATTAAGACCGCATCAAGTACTTGGTATCGTACTCGCTGCGGCCTCAATTGCGCTGTTGTGTATCTGATTCTTAATCGAATATCAGCTTAGCTCCCAGCTGGAGGTACCAGCAGTTGGAGTTTGATCTGTCAAGCTCGAAGGTCTTGGAAACAAGGCCTTCGTTGTTTGTTACCATGGTGAACTGCGGGCGTCCCTGGGTGTCTGTTCCCTTGTACTCCAATACCTTACCGTTGTTGCAGGCGGCCGGTGTCTCCATCACGCCCCAGCTGCTGTTCAGGAGGTTGCCTACGTTCATGATGTCCAGTGAGAGCTGCAGAGTCTCGTTGCGCTTGCTGCCTCTCAGGGCACCTATATTGAAGTTCTGTGCCAGATGCAGGTCAAAGCGGTTCAGCCAGGGCATGCGGGCGGCGTTTGCATCGGCATAACCACCCTTGTGGCTGCTCAGGTACTTGTCCTGGTTCACGAAATCCCAGAAAGCCTGCTGCTGAGCCTCGGCAGTGACAGTACCGTTATCCACGAACTGGATGTCCTCCTTGTTGGCGGGAATCCAGATCAGGTCATTTGATATGCCGTCACCGTTCATGTCATTGGTGTAGACGTAGCTGTAGGTTCCGGCGGTGTAACCGGTGTACATCAGACCAATCTCAGTGCTCATGAACCTGTTCTTGGAGTAACCCAGACGGTAAGTTGCCATGGCCGATACCTTATCGGGAATAACATAGGCCGACGGGCGCAGAACCAGCTCGTTGGGGCTGTTCACGTTCACGTCATTGCTCCAGGCAGAGTTCAGTGCAGAACCCTTCATATCCTGTACTGACATTGAAACCTGATGTATGTATGAGATCTCGGTCTTGAGGCCGTACAGGGGCTCAGCCTTGAGAGTTCCGCCGAGTGACCAGCTGTAACCCTTATCGGTGTTGCTTATAACCATTGCACCACCCGACTTGGAGACTTTGGACTGGACGGGTGCTACTCCGTTGTAGTTCACTCTGTTATCGGCACCGCTGAAACGTGTGGCGGCACCGTCGTTTGCCTGGTTGTAGTTCTCTACGTATACGGCGTTGATATCCTTGTTGTAGATACCCTCAACCGATACAGCCAGAGGGAACGCCACATCATCGGGCTCATAATCAATGGCCAGCGAGGTCTTGAATACCTGCGGCAGCTTGAAATCACTTGCTATTCCGGTGATTGATGTGTTGTTAAGCGTAGGATTGGGGTTGGCAGTCATGGAGAGACCCTGCTGACGGAGGTAGTTACGGAGTGACTCCTCGGTGTAGAGGAAGTTGTTCTGCAGGCCCTGCTGCATGGCATTGTTGGGGTCCGATGACATCACGGTACCCTGCAGCATACCGCTGCTGTTGGGTATTGTGGCAAAGAACACCAGGGGAATGCGGCCTGTGAACAGACCGGCACCGCCATGAACTGTCAGCGTGCGTGCATCATCGACATCCCAGTTGAAACCTATGCGCGGTGAGAGCTGTACGTTGGCCTTGGGCCACTTGCCGTTGTCAATCACGGGAGCCTTGTAACCGGCGGGAGCCTGACCCGGTGCATAGAAATGGTCTGTCCAGTCAAGAGCCTTGAATGACTCATTCGTCTCAAGCGGCTCGTAATACTGCATGTGATCGGCTCTGAGTCCGTAAGTGACGGTCAGCTTGTCTGTTACGTGTGACTCAGCCTGCAGGAACGCAGCTGTCTGGCCGAATGATGTACGTGATGCGGGGTCATCGATCCCGTCATATGTATAGGTCATTCCGAATGCCGCGGGTACAGCCTGGTTGATGAAATCCTCAAGTGAGTTGTATCGGTAGTAACCGGTACCGTACATACGGTAGTTGGTGGCACCCTTCTGGTACTGATAGCTCAGACCGGCTGTGATGGTGCTGTGAGCCAGTGTCCAGCGTATATGGTCACTGAGATTATATGTACGTACGTAGTTTCCTGTACCGTTTGTAAATGCCTCATAACCGGCGCTCATGAATGCGTCACCATCCTTGCGGATATCGATATGGGGGAACCAAGCCGATTCGGAACCCCTCAGATTGCTTACGTCCGATACGCTGGCCGAGAACTTGTTGCTCATACGTCCGCTCAGACGGCTGTTGAGCTCTGCCACTGCTGACCATGCGTTGTCATTCTGGGTGTAGCAGTTGTTGCGGAACGCATATCCGCTCTGTGATATGCGGTCATTTGCAGACTTGACACCTACTGTGCTCTTGCCGCTGGGAGTGAACCACTGCTTGTTGCCGGTCCAGTTGTAACGCAGCATGAGGTTGTGGTTGTTGTTGATGTTCCAGTCCAGACGTGCCAGAATCTTGGTGTTGGTCTGGTCACCGTTTGACAGGTCATAACTGCCTGCATCGTAGCCGTAGGCCTTGAGGGCTGCCTTAAACTGTTCCATATCGGAAGCTGTAACACGGCTTATCTTGGCGGCAGCGTCACCTACTCCATCCTCCGAAAGCTTATACTCGGTTATCGGACCGGGTGTGGTAACATACTCTGCATTGACAAAGTAGAACAGCTTGTCCTTAAGTATCGGACCACCCAGGGTGAATCCCACTGTGGTGTGGCTGTTGCTGACCCTGTCACCCAGGTCTTTGCCGTCAATCCTGTTTCCGCGAAGCTTCTCGTTATGAAAGTATGAGTATGCAGTGCCCTTGAATGTGTTTGTTCCGGACTTGGTGATGACGTTTATGCCGCCACCCGTGAAATTGCTCTGGCGTACGTCATACGGTGCGATAGCCACCTGCATCTCCTCGACAGCATCGATAGATATAGGTGTGCCGGCGCCGGGAAGGTCAGCAGAGAGACCGAAACTGTTGTTCATGACAGCGCCGTCGATTGTGAGCGTTGTACCACGGCCGTCACGTCCTGCCATGGCATTCTCAATGCCGCTGTAGGGCGACAGACGTGTGTAGTCAAGCATGCTGCGGTTGACCGATGGCAGCAGGGCTATGCTCTCCCTGTTCACGTTGTAGGTCTGTCCTGTGCGTGTCTCGTTGAAATGAGTGCTCTCGCCGCGGATGGTCACCGTAGGAATGTTCATGGTCTCCTCCTTAAGGACTACGTTAAGGCTGTAATCCTTACCCAGGGAAAGGATCACATTGTCATAAGTCACCTCCTGATAACCTAAGAATGATACCTTAACCAGATAATTGCCAGGCTTGAGACCTGACAGTGAAAAGATGCCGAAACGGTTGGTTACCGTTCCGTAAAATGCACCTGTCTCATTGTTGGTAACCAGGACTGCGGCAGCCTGGAGCGGCTCACCCTCTGTATCTTTCACGGATCCGCTTATAGTCGCGGTTGTGTTCTGTGCCGATGCCTCCACGCTGGCAAACAGCAACACAAAAAGACATACAAACCTGATAAGTCTGGATGACAAACTGCCGGCAAACGCCGAAAAACTGAACTCTGAAGTCTCATTCATGCCCTTGGCATAAACGAGTTTTGCAGGCGCGATCACGCCTGACACGAAAGATTTGATACTCATAATTTCTTCTTCCATCCAGACTATACTGTCGGTACCGTAGTTGCAACGGTTCAACCTTTCGGCTCGCGGACTATACCGCCGGTCGGGGAATTACGCCCCACCCTGAAGATTCGTTTAATTCGGCTGCAAATTTCCGCTTTCTACGTGACTCAGCAAAGCATTTTGTGCTAAAAAAAGTTGCTGAGACTGCGATTTGCACAAGGTTTCTGTTTGTCGGAGCGGAACTTGGGGTTTGGGGAGCGTCAGTGAAGTGGCGTTAAGTGGAGAGCCCCGGGAGGATCCCGTTAAAAACGGCGCTACGTTCAACGACCGTTAGGCCCCGTAGGGGACTAAAAGGGAGGCGTTCGACGTTTAGGGTCCGAAGGGGCTCGCAGTAGCCGCGTAACGTCGTCTCCCCAAGCCCCAAGTTCCGCGTAGACAATAAAGAAACCGCTCCTCCTGGTAGAGAAGCGGCTTAATTTAAGGATAAAGGAGAGTTATGATCGGTTTATTTCTTGGTTGTGATTTCTATTACGCCGTTCTTGCCCTGGTCTCCCCAGATTTGTGTCGCTGCTTTTCCGCGGAGTACAGTCAGGCTTTTAATCTTATCCGGATCTATATCATCGAGGCTGGCTTTTGATACTTCACCGTCTATGATCAATATAGGCTTTTCACCAGCAGGAAATGCGCCCTCCAGTTCCACCATATTTTTGAGCCCGTTGGACTTGACTGTCGTTGAAGTTACACCACTACCAGCCTCAAATGTTGTTGATTTGACTGAAGTACCCTCCGGAAGGTTCTCGGCCGGAGTATTCATAACATCCGTAATCTGGTAGGCTTTACGTGTAGTGATGTTATGCTCCTTGATTACGGCGTCAGGGGTTGTCTTGTAGCTTATGTCGTAATTGACGATGGTTTTTGATACCAGCTGTGATCCGTCAAATCGGGTTACGGTCTGACCGTTTATTATATAGCGGTCAATAGTGTCGGTCCGGGCTGCGAGGTCATTGGAACCTGCCAGCGTGGCAAACAATGCCGAGATTAATAATGCGTTCATATTCAATTGATTATTAAAGTTGGTTTAATGCGGTGAATGATATGGAACTGGCATCGGAATTGCATGTCATCGAGTAACTTCGTTCCTTGCCGTCCGTGAGTTTTATGGTGATAATCACCTCGTTCCCTTTAGGTTCGGCTACTATTGAACCTATCTCTCCGACCTGGATCTTGGACAGCATTTCCATGCCTTCAAGAATCTGTGCCGTGCTTACGGAGTCCTGAGGTTGCACCTGGGGAGTGCCCAAACGCAGGCATACCAGCATCAGAAGTATTGCGGCAGCGGCAGCACAACTCCATCTCAGCAACATACGTACAGGACTCTTTCTGGCTGTTATACGGTCAAACTCAGCCGTATCGGTCATATCCTGTGCGTTGGGGTGAGTCAACCTGAGGAGAGCTGCTATAGGCTCCTCATCGGCCTCAATCTGATGCGTGGCATAGTACTCAGCCAGCATCTGCTCCTCCTGTACTGTGGTATCGGCATCCAGATAGCGCTCTGCAAGAGCTTTCCGGAACTGTTTGTTTTCAAGCATATTATTCATAAGTCCTTCTTTATCTGTTCCAGCATAAGCCTGCGGGCTGCTGAAAGTGTGGTTTTGATACTCGTTTTGGGACATCCCGTCACCTCCTCCATCTCATCAAGAGAGAGTCCCATCTCATTCCTGAGATGCAGATAATGCCTCTGCGTAGGCGTAAGCAGTGCCATCAGCGACTCCCGGACCGTGTTCATATCGGCCTCATCGGTCAAGTCCGATGCCGACGGACCACCGCTCACATCAATCCCGTCAATGGGCTGCAGAGCCGGTCTGGGGCCGCGCAGATGAGCCAGGCACACCTTCTTGGTTATGGTAACGGCCAGAGCCTCAGGGTTCTGAATGTCGTATCCGTTCTCCGTCTGGTTCCAGAAAATGAGCAGCGACTCCTGCACTATGTCATCGGCCGCATCGGTAATACCCGAATCCTTTACGAACCGGCCGGCCATCAGCACCAACCTGCTTCGTATCCGTAGAGTCAACTGTTCAAATTCCTGCCGTGTCATAACCTGCGTCTCTACACCATAGTTGCAGAAAACCACCAAAAGTAAATCGAAAACCTAATAAATTGACAAAAATCATCGAAACAGTTGCCATGTAACTAAATTATAGTTACATTTGCATATGGGAACAAAAGAAAAGTTGATTGAACGGTTGAAACGATTGCCCCATGACTTTACATTTGATGAAGCGGAAGGGTTGTTGATTCAACTGGGATATATGAAATCTAATAAGGGAAAGACATCGGGGTCAAGGGTTATGTTTTATAAATCAGGGGGAAAGCCTCTGTTTTTACATAGGCCTCACCCTCAAAAAGAATTAAAGCAATATGCTGTAAAACAATTATTGTCAGAACTAATTAAGAATAAGTATATAGAGATAGGAATACGCTTAAATATAAAGGATACATCGGGTCTGTTGCCTATAGTGAGCCAGACAAGGTCTTTTTCGGAAAAATTGAAGGAATTGACGGATTGGTAAACTATGAGGGTGAATCAGTTCAGGAACTGACTGCAGCTTTCAAAGAAGCTGTGGATGATTATCTCATATTTTGTGAGGAACATAACGTAAAGCCACAGAAAAGCTATACCGGAACGTTTAACGTGCGTATCTCACCGGAAACACACCGAATTATTGCAAATCTGGCTACCGAGGCTGGAATATCCATTAACGCTTTTGTAAAGAAAGCACTATGTGAAGCCGCCAATAAACCCCTACAGGAAACGCCCCCTACCACTCGTGAATACTCTTATCGGGAATCCGAGGCTTCAATAATCATGGAACCTCAAACAGAATTTGGACAAACCATTACCGCTCAACTGGTTATGCCCCGAAAAGATATGGATCTTGCCAAAGAACTAATCGGACGATTAGGTTGGAACATTAAAGAAGATTGAATTATGAACCGCGCTGATTAATTCAGGGCGGTTTGTTATAATATTTTTCTCAGTGAGCTGAGGTTTTCTTTTGCATGGAGCCGGACTATAATTTGGGGGACCATCAGTGGAGCGACGTTAAGCGAGAGCCCCGGAAAGACCGTTAAGAACATCGTGGTGTTCAACGACCGTTAGGCCCCGTAGGGGACTAAAAGGGAGGCGATCGATGTTTAGGACTTGGAGGGAGCTCGAGTAGTCGCGGAACGTTGCGTCCCCCAAATTATAGTCCGGCGGAGTGTAAAAGAAAACCGCTTCCCCTAATAGAGAAGCGGCTTATTATCACGCAGGTGCAAACGTATTATTTAACGTCAACCTTGAGTTGAAGCTCATCGAGCTGAGACTGGTCGAGCGGTCCGGGAGCGTCGAGCATGACATCGCGGCCTGAGTTGTTCTTGGGGAACGCGATGCAGTCACGGATGCTGTCAAGCTTGGCGAATATGCTCACAAAGCGGTCAAGACCGAATGCCAGACCACCATGAGGAGGTGCACCGAACTTGAAGGCGTTCATAAGGAAGCCGAACTTGGCCTGAGCCTGCTCGGGTGTGAATCCCAGGATCTTGAATATTGTAGCCTGTGTCTTGCTGTCGTGGATACGGATAGAACCACCTCCTACTTCGATACCGTTGATAACCATATCGTAGGCGTTGGCGCGAACGGCTGCGGGATCGGTGTCGAGCAGAGGTACATCCTCGGGCTTGGGACTGGTGAACGGATGGTGCATAGCCATGAGGCGGTTCTCCTCATCGGACCACTCGTACATGGGGAAGTCAATAACCCAGAGGCACTTGAACTGGTTCTTGTCACGAAGGCCGAGCTCATCGGCAACCTTGAGACGGAGCTCAGAGAGCTGCTTGCGGGTCTTCATGGCGTCATCGCCGCTGAGGATAAGTATAAGGTCGCCGGCCTCGGCGTTCATGGCAGCCTTGAGCTGCTGCAGAACCTCCTGAGTATAGAACTTGTCGACCGATGACTTGACGGAGCCGTCAGCCTCAACACGGGCGTAAACCATACCCTTGGCACCAATCTGCGGGCGCTTAACGTACTCGGTGAGTGCGTCAATCTGCTTGCGGGTGTATGTAGCGGCACCCTTGGCGCAGATACCGCCTATATATTCAGCGCTGTCAAATACGCCGAATCCGTGGCCCTTGAGAACATCCATGAGTTCTACAAAATGCATGTCAAAACGGAGGTCGGGCTTGTCAGAGCCGTAGAGCTTCATTGCATCGTGCCAGGTCATGCGCTGGAAGGGATCCTTCATCTCGATGCCAAGGATGCTCTTGAACAGGTGCTTGGCCATAGCCTCGAAAATCTGCAGGATATCCTCCTGCTCCACGAATGACATCTCGCAGTCAATCTGGGTGAACTCGGGCTGACGGTCAGCGCGAAGGTCCTCGTCACGGAAACACTTGGCAATCTGGAAGTAACGGTCAAAACCTGATACCATAAGCAGCTGTTTGAGGATCTGGGGGCTCTGAGGCAGAGCGTAGAACTGACCGGGGTTCATGCGTGAAGGAACCACGAAGTCGCGGGCACCCTCAGGTGTGGAGTTTATAAGAATAGGAGTCTCAACCTCCATGAAGTTAAGGTCATCAAGGAACTTGCGGATCTCCATTACCATCTTGTGGCGGAGCTCCAGGTTCTTGCGGACACACTGGCGGCGCAGGTCCAGATAGCGGTACTTCATGCGCAGGTCATCACCGCCGTCGGTCTCATCCTCGATTGTGAAGGGAGGCGTATCGGCTGCATTGATAACATTCAGATTATCAACTAGTATCTCTATATCACCTGTAGGAATCTTGGAGTTCTTGCTTGAGCGCTCGCTTACCTTACCGGTAATCTGGATTACGTACTCACGTCCCAGACGGTTGGCCTGCTCACAAAGTTCGGCGTTGGTGGCGTCATCGAACACCAGCTGTGTTATGCCGTAGCGGTCACGAAGGTCAACAAAGACCATACCGCCCATTTTTCTGACTCTCTGTACCCATCCGGCCAGTGTCACGGTAGTGCCGGCATCGGTCAGACGCAGTTCTCCACAAGTTTTACTTCTAAACATATATGCGTATCCTTAAAAAGACCTGCAAATTTACCCTTTTGTTTGGGAATAGCATAAGATTAACCGCTGATTTGTTCTAAAACCTGCCCTATGATGACGTAGTTACCAAAAAATATCTAACTTCGCACTGATATTTTTATATTAATTAAGGTAACCAATTTTAAAAACCCGCCTTATGAGTAAGAAATTATGTCGATTAGCTCTGATTCTTGCCTCAGTTATCGTTGCATTTGCAAGTTGCGGTAAGGAAGATGAGTATGATGAGGACCTTCTGGTCGGTTCATGGAGTGCTACAAACAAGTGCAGCTATGTTTTCCATGATGATCACACCGGTTTGTACACCAACAAGGATGGCAGACAGAGAGATTTCACCTGGAGCCTTGACGGTGACGAGCTTGAACTTGAGTTGAAAGGTTATAAAGACGGTTCTTCGACCATTATCACATTCACGGTATATATCGTAGAGGATCTTACTGAAACCAGAATGGAGGCATACGAGAAGGAAGACACCTCCAAGACCGTTATTGTATTTACCAAAAAGAAATGAAACCGATAATCAAAAAGACCCTCAAGATCTCAGGTATAACCCTGGGATCTATTGTGGGTCTTCTGCTCATATTAGTCCTGTTGGTTTGCATACTGGTATTCTCTTCATCCAGTCTTACCAATATCGCGGAGAAGGCTATTGACAAGTACTCCCCCGCCCGCGCCAAGATTGATGACGTGGACCTTACCCTTGTTGGCACCTACCCGTTCCTTGGATTCCGCCTGAACGGACTCGTAGTCTATGATGACATGGAGGATTCACCCTCCGATACGCTCGCAGCCATTGACGAGTTCACCGTCACCGTGGATTTCAAGAGCCTGTACAAGGAGAAAAAGATAATCCTTACCAACCTCTTTATAGATGGTGTAAGCGCCAACCTCTTTACGGCTGCCGACGGACGCTCCAATCTGGATGTGTTCGGTTTGGAGCCGGCTGAGGAGGAGCCCGAACCGGAGGAGTCAGGTGACCTGGATATCTACGCTGACCTGCAGAAAATCTCCGTAGAACGCGTCAACGCCTCATACATAGACCTCTCATCGGGTACCAAGGCCGCTAT
>JBGURN010000065.1:0-24918 GCA_045131955.1 Bacteroidaceae bacterium | reverse complement strand
CGGTGTGGTTCTTGAAGAACCTGAAAAAGAATGACTGGCTGGGGAAATTCAGGGAGGCCGATATCTCCTTGATCGTCATATCCGTGTGACGCAGCATGTTCTTGGCGTCAAGGATCAGCAGTTCGCTGAGCCACTCGGGTACGGAGCGGCCGCTGGTCTCCTTTACGATCTTGGAGAGGTATTTGGGCGTGACGCACATCTTATCGGCATAATAACCTACCAGATGTTCGCGTGCATGGTCGTTGATGGCCAGCTTGATGAACTGCTCCAGCATCTGGCGCTGACGGGTGGTGCGTACCGGCAGCTCCTTCTCCTCACGTTTCTTGGAGTCGGCCAGGAATCCCGCGAACTGGTAGAATACCGATGATACCAGACCCGCGATGCTGTCATGCACGAACTGCGGATTGGTCTTGGTGATATCCAGCGCCAGGTTCACGTACTTGTGGAGCATCTCCGTCTCGTCGTCGGAGAGATGGATGCAGGGGTCACGCAACACGTCCATGGCCTCAATCAGGAACTTGCTGGGGTTGATTCCTATGCCCGATATAAAAGAGGTGGAGGCGCATATTATGGTGAGTTTGAGGTCCTTGCTGACTTCAGGGTCCGTTATCTTTACAATGTTGCCCGGCGTGATGATAAGCAGAGTTCCCGATGTGAGATGGTAATCGGTCAGGTTGACGCTGCAGTCAACCGATCCCTCCACACAGTATGCCGCCATGTAGCAATCCACCCTGAAAGGATACTTGAGGTAGATGTATTGCGGCTTTTCCTGCATTCGTGAGATGAAGAAATCGTCCCCGATACCCAATGAGATACCGGATGGTATCATCTGTTTGATTTTGGAAGGCGTGATGAGAGTCTCTGAAATCCTGCTCATATCAATGATATTCTTTGTTTTGCGCCAAAAGTAATACTTAATTTTGGGTATTTGTTATTATCTTGGCAAAAATTCGACCAAAAGATACATATTGTGATTCTAAATGTGGTGGAGTCGATTGAAAAGAGGACTACTTTTGCATCAGAAATATAAAGGACAAGATAAAAAGAACACCATATGAAAAAAGTAAGTCAGATTCTAATGACTCTCTGCGCTCTCGCCATGATGAATTCATCCTATTTGCACGCGCAGACAGTATTGACACTTGAGGATTGCAGAGCGATGGCTCTGGAGAACAACGGCCAGTCCAAGATAGCCAAGGAAAAGGTTACCGCGGCCGAGTATGACAGCAAAGCGGCTTTCGCCAACTATCTGCCCAAAGTATCGGCAACCGCACTCTACCTGCACAACGGTGAGAACATAAATTTGGCCAGCAGTGAACAGCAAAACACTCTTTCAAACATGGGCTCGTCAATATCGGGCATACAGACCTCACTTATGGGCGACCCGCAGTTTCTTACCCTCTATATGAGTGACGCATCGGTGAGGAACGCCGTGAACTATATGATATCCAAGATGACCGCTGCTGATGTGGAAGGCACGCTCAACCAGCTTGGCAAGAACATGGCCGACAATTTCACTCTCGATATCCAGAACGTCTATGTAGGTATGGTATCAGTTCAGGAGCCACTCTATGCAGGCGGTAAGATACGCGCATATAATAAGGTGACCGCCTACGCCAAGGAACTGGCCGAGACACAGCTCAGCGGTGAGGACCAGAAGGTGATGGTTACTGTCGATGAGGCCTACTGGCAGATTGTGTCGGTCGCCAACAAATTGCGTCTTACCGAGGAGTATGTGAACCTGCTCCGTCAGATGGACAATAACGTGAACATCATGAAGAACGAGGGCGTAGCCACCGCAGCAGACCAGCTGGCGGTAAGGGTTAAGCTCAACGAGGCTGAGATGAGCCAGATTAAGGCTGAGAACGGCCTTTCGCTTTCCAAGATGCTGCTCTGCCAACTCTGCGGACTGCCCCTTGACTCCGCTATAGTGCTTAAGGATGAACTGAACGAGACCCTTGAGATTCCCATGGATGAGGTTACTTACACGGAGGAGGATCTCCTGGAGAACCGTCCCGAGCTCAAGAGCCTTCAGCTTGCAGCCGATATGTATGAGCTCAAGTCCAAGATTGTCCGTGCGGACTATCTGCCCACACTGGCACTTATGGGCAATTATATAGTGACAAACCCCTCGGCCCATGACGGCATAGCCAATGACTTTCACGGAATGTGGAACGTGGGCGTGGTCGCCAAGGTTCCTCTCTACCATTTCGGTGAGGGAATGAACAAGTACCGCAGGGCCAAATCGGACGCAATCATAACACGTTATCAGCTTGATGACGCACGCGGCAAGGTTACCCTTCAGGTTAACCAGTACGAGCGTAAGATTGCCGAGGCCGACTCCAGACTGGAGATGGCTCTCAAGAACATGGAGAATGCCGAGGAGAACCTGCGCGTGGCCAACATCGGATTCAGGGAGGGCGTGGTTGAGTCATCCATACTCCTGGCAGCCCAGACAGCATGGCTCAAGGCCCATTCCGAGGAGATCGATGCACGCATAGACCGTATCATGGCCAACGTATATCTGCGTCAGGCTACCGGTCAGCTCAGATAATCAATTGACGATAAAAGAAACAACAATATGGAAAAGAAAACACAACAGTTGAACATTGTACTGTCACTCGTAGTATTTGCAATAGTGATAGTCGTTGTATGTGGAGTAGGTATCTATACCTATAATCATCGTGAGCCTGAGATCGTTCAGGGACAGGCCGAGGCCAGCGAGTACCGTGTGTCGAGCAAGGTACCCGGCCGAATACTCAAGATCATGGTTCAGGAGGGACAGGCTGTCAAGGCAGGCGATACCCTGGCAATTCTCGATACTCCCGATATCAACGCCAAGCAGGCTCAGGCCGAGGCTGTACTCAGTGCAGCTACCGCTCAGAACGCCAAGGCACAGAAAGGTGCCCGTGAGGAGCAGATCCAGGGTGCTTATGAACTCTGGCAGAAAGCCAAGGCCGGACTGGAAATATATGAGAAGACCTACAACCGTGTGGAGAACCTGTTCGCTCAGGGTGTTGTAAGCGAGCAGAAGCGCGACGAGGTCAAGGCTCAGTATGACGCCGCCGTAGCTACCGAGAAGGCCGCCAAGTCGCAGTATGACATGGCTGTGAACGGAGCAGAGGAGGAGGTCAAGGAGATGGCTGCCGCACAGATGCGTCAGGCTGAGGGCGTAGTCGCCGAGGTGAACTCATATATTGAGGAGACAGTCCTGACCGCATCGATCGACGGTGAGGTCAGTGAGATATTCCCCATGGTGGGCGAGCTGGTAGGTACCGGCGCCCCCATCATGAACATTGCTGTCATGGATGACATGTGGGTGTCATTCAACGTTCGTGAAGACCTTCTGCAGGATCTGGTCATGGGAGCCGTACGGGAGGCTTACGTACCCGCCCTTGACAAGACGGTGCCTGTAAAGGTGACATACATGCGTGACCTGGGCTCCTATGCAGCCTGGAAGGCTACCAAGGTTAACGGCCAGTATGACCTCAAGACATTTGAGGTACGTGCCGTACCCCAGGAGAAGGTGGAGAACCTGCGTCCCGGTATGACTGTAATCATTGACAGAAAGTAATAAACCATGAGTAAGAAAGATCTGGGATTCTGGGCCATAGCAAAACGCGAATACGGCCGCATGCACTCCCGTAGGATATACGGGCTGAGCATGGTCCTGGCTCCGCTGTTCTGCTTCATATTCTTTACCACACTTATGAAGGAGGGACTCCCCGAGAGCCTCCCGGCAGGTGTGGTCGATGAAGACAACTCGGCGGTGTCAAGGTCTATACTGAGGAATCTGGACTCTTACCAACAGACTGAGATCATAAAGCAGTATCCGAACTTTGCCGATGCACGCGAGGCTATGCAGAGGAATGAGATATACGGATTCTTCTACATACCTAAAGGCACTCAGCAGAAAGCCTCCAGTCAGCAGCAGCCTACCATATCGATCTACACCAACGGTACATACCTGATCCCGTCATCGCTTCTGTACCGTGATATGAAGACCATGGCTGTCATGGCATCGGCCGCAGTGGGTCGTGAGGTGCTTCTGGCAAGAGGTGCAGGAATGGACCAGGCTATGGGGTTCCTGCAGCCCATACAGATGGATATGCGTCCGCTGGGCAACCCCTGGCTGAATTACAACGTATATCTGAGCAACACCATGCTGCCGGCGGTCCTTGCGCTTATGATACTTATGGTGACCTGTTTCTCAATACATACGGAACTCAAGGATAATACAGCCCGTGAGTGGATGGGTATGGCGCATGACAACGTGCTGGTGGCTGTGAGCGGCAAGCTGCTGCCTCAGACCATGGTATTCTCACTCATGGCGCTCATATATCTGGTGCTGCTTTACGGATGGATGGGATTCCCTGACCATAACGGTTTCTGGCCCATGTTCGTGGCTGCCGAGATGCTGATACTGGCATCGCAGGGCTTTGCTGTGTTCATTGCCGCTGCTATCCCGTCACTGCGCTGGTCACTCAGTCTTTGCACCCTCTGGGGCGTGCTCTCCATACCTATCTCAGGATTCTCATTCCCTGTCATGGGTATGCCGGCACCTCTGCAGGCACTTTCATATCTGTTCCCGCTCAGGTATTACTTCCTTATTTATGTGGACCAGGCGCTCAATGGCGTCCAGCTGGTCTATTCACTCTGGTTCTACGTGGCTCTGCTCTGCTTTACCATCCTGCCGCTTACCGACATATGGATGCTGCGCAAGGCTGCCTACCGTTATGAATACTTACCTTAAAAGAACAAGCTATGTGGTTGAAAGATTTGGCTGATGTTTCAGGCAATGAACTGAGAAAGATATTCTCGGATGTGGGAGTTCTGGTATTCTTCATTATAGTGCCGCTGCTCTATCCGCTGCTGTACGCCTATCTGTACGGCCGTGAGGTGGTACGTGAGGTGCCTGTGGTCGTGGTCGATGAGTGCCGCAGCACCACCAGCCGTGAGTTCCTCCGTAAGTCCGATGCCACACCGGACCTCAAGATAATCTCATACTGCTCCGATATGGAGGAGGCTCGCAACCTCATGCACCGTCATAAGGCCTACGGCATAATCCATATCCCGTCAGAGTTTGAGCGTACCCTTGCCGAGGGACGTCAGGCTACCGTGAACCTCTATTGTGACATGAGCGGCCTGCTTTACTACAAGGCTATGCTCAGCGGCTGCACCATAGTATCGCTCGATATGAACCGTGATATACAGATGCAGCGCCTGTCCGGACTCTCCGACTGGGAGAAGGAGGTGCAGACCATGCCTATTGAGAACGAGTATGTGACCATGTTCAATCCGGCCAACGGATTCCAGGCCTTCCTCATACCGGCGGTACTTATTCTGGTATTGCAGCAGACTCTGGTTCTCGGTATCTGCATGCTTGCGGGAACAGAGAGGGAACGCCGTCATAAGGGTGAACTCGTACTTGGCGAGTCATACGGCAATCCTATCACGGTGCTGGGCGGCAAGGGACTTGCATATCTGCTTGTTTACGGCTTTACTGCAACCTACGTGCTCTGCTTCGTGCCGTGGCTCTTTAATATGCCGCAGCTCTGGCAGCTACCTACGCTGGTGGCATTCGTACTGCCGTTCCTGCTGGCAAGCATATTCTTTGGAATTACGCTCTCGTTCTTTGTAAAGGACAGGGAGTCCTGCTTCCTGCTGTTCGTGTTCGTATCAGTGCCTCTCATATTCATGAGCGGTATATCATGGCCTACGTCCAATATGCCTGATTTCTGGCGTTATCTGGCTATGCTGTTCCCCTCCACACCTGCGGTGAACGGATTCGCCAGGATCAACACGGCGGGAGCCCTGCTGCAGGATGTACGCAGGGAGATGCTCGTCCTTATCATACAGTCGGGCGTCTATTTCATGCTCTCGCTGTTTATCTACGAGCGTCTTTACCGCTCGGACAAGATGCCCGGAGCCGATTTCATCAGGCGCTCAAAGTTGAAAATTTACCGGTCACTGTCTCGGAATAGGTAGTAGAGACGGGGATGTGCGGTGCTGCAGAATAGGTCAGTTCGGCAAACAAGCCGTCCTGGCCTTTTTGTATGGCCCTTACCTTGCGCAGGTTGACATAGTAGGAGCGGTGGCATCGGACTATGTTGTTTGACTCGCATATCTGTTCTATGGAGCGCATGGAGTTTCTCAGGGGGTAGCGTACCAGCTTGTCGTTGTTGAGGTAGCATATGTTCACGTAGTTGTCGGCTGCCTCTATGTAGAGTACGGAATTGGCCTGTACGGCCAGCTTGAGTGATTTCTTCTCATCCAGGAAGGGCAGGGTACTGTCCTCGCGGCCTATCTGGCCCGATGCGTATCGGTCAATCGTAACCTTGCTGCGTGCCAGGTTGATCTCCCTGTCCTTGAGTTCAGAGAGCAGGGCTACTATCACGTAGGGGAATACCAGTATGGAGAATGTTATCATGAACATGTTCGGCAGGAGACTTACATATACCATGGTACGTTTGTCAAGCAGCCATACGAACAGGGCGCAGAACATGGTTATGGACATACCCTCCAGGATCTCCCATATTATGAATCCGGTGTATGTTATCTGATGCTTGCTCCTTACCAGCAGCATGGAAAGGCGGCTTATGAGTACCACCACAACCTCAATCGATACCATAATGGCGGCTCTGAAGGCCAGCTGGCCCTGTGTTACCTGCATGAAGGTGTCAAGATGGAACGGTTTTGCTCCTATCAGGAAGAAAAAGGCATACATGGGTATGAGCAATACATAGCATGCAATTATATTGCCTTTAAAGTATGAATCGGGAATCTTGTGCATATTATCCGGATAAATATGGTTTCCGATGCAAATATAGGGGTAAAATTTAGTCCCGCAATAGGTGGGGTAAAAATAATGCTTGCCAAAATACACCCCTGTATATCAAATTTAACCCCCGAATATCGCATTTAGTCACTTTGACCCCACCTATATCCCTTAAATTTTCACCCATCGGAATGCTGACATATCTTTGTGGTGAAAATTTTGATAAACAAACACGATTAAGATATGACTACTATCAGTTCCTTTGACTGCAACATGTCAACCATCAAGTCACTTATAGGTGACGCCAAGCTCATCGCCCCCATTGACGGCGTTTGGACTAACGTTTCAGTAAGAGTATTTGAGGATATGGTACGCCGTCTTGCGTACGGTCTTATGGTAAGGGATTACCGCCGCGGCGATACTGTAGTATTCACAGGCTGCAAGGATGAGATGAAGCCTTTCATCACAACCGCCTGCAAGCTTGCTCATATCAATGCATCTTTCACTGACGAGGCCGACGGTCAGAACATAATATCCTCCAGTGAGGTTGAATACCTTATGACTATAGGTGGTACCTGGTCACGCAAGTACAAGGCATCGGTCGACCGTACAATAACTCGTCTTATACTGGGCTGCTGAGAGCTTACTCCTCAAGCGGGTGGTAGAACTGCATGCTGCTTTTCAGTTCAGGGTGGAATATTGATATGAACTCTGACAGGAGCAGCTCGGGATGGAAAGCCGTAAGCTCAAAGTAGGGCACCTGGTATACATCGCAGATCCATATCTTACGCTCGCGGAAAGGCTTGAATGACGCGTAGGGTTTATAGTCGGATTCCAGCAGCCTGTATGTAAGTCTGTCTGACTTACTGTTCTTGAGCAGCCATATATCGGAATCAACGGCCTTTTCAAATACAGTTTCGAATGACAGCGGCACTGCGCCGCTGCCTTTGTTTTCCTTGAATGCATACTCTCCGCCTGCATCGGCTATCATCTGACCTATGGTGCTTGCGCCTCCTGCCATATACCATGCCGAGCCGTTACGTGTATCGAGCATGATTTTGGGGCGTTCCGTGGTCTTGGCGGCCTTCTCCTTAAGGGAGTAATAACTCTCCTCAACCTTGTTGAACAGCGTATCGGCAGCCTGGTCCACTCCGAACAGGCGTCCGTAGAATCGCATCCATTCGGCTCTGGCCAGAGGTGAAGTCTCCATGTAGTCGGCACACTCCAGCAGGGGTATGCCAAGTTTCTCAAGCTGGCCGTAACCGGTCTCCTCAAAGGGTGATACCATGATGGCATCGGGCCCCAGTTCCATGATCTTCTCTATGGTAGGGTACATGCTGTTGCCGCAGTCTGCTATTGTGCCGTCTGCCAGGCGGGCGCATACCACGCTGTCAGCTATGTATTCGGGCTCACATACTCCCGCTATGCAGTCCTCTGCTCCCAGTTCCACCATGAGGTGGGCCAGGCTGTTGGTCATGACCACTATGCGTCTCAGAGGTATGTGGATGGTGTTGGCTCCCCGCTGGAAACTGTAGTCTGTACTGCCGCTGCCGGTGAATGTATAGGAGTGGAGCAGGGTGTTCTTTTTCCATGGGTTGGCTATGTTGGCATTGAATCCGTCAGGGGTATCCTGTATCATGATGTGGCTGGCATATTCCATTATGCCTCCCTCGGACTGGAACTTGACGCCTCCCTTGCATGAACAGAGCAACAGGAAGGTTAGCGATATGGCGTAAAGAGATTTTCTCATTCTGTTTTGGGGTTTAGGTTGTATATGGTTGAAACTTCAGTTGACTGCTCTCCGGTGCGATTGTTGCATCCTATCACACCGTTCTGTATCCTTATAAAGTCTATGCCTTCCAGATTGGCCGGCGTTCCGTCCGGGTTGATGGCCCAGTCTATATCGAACCATGAATTCCCGTCGTTGTTGGGCAGGTTGTCCGCATATCCGTATTCAAATGACTTCATTACCCAGAGGTCGTTCTCATACGTCATGTTAGTGGGGAGCAGGGTTCCGGTAAACTCCTTTGTGTCAGTCTCATACCAGAGCGGATAGTAGTACTGGCTATGTGCCTTGAGGTGGAGTACAGACCCGCTCTCGCCGTCCGATCCGGTCCACTGAGTGTCGCCGTCTTCTCGGTCCGGTTTGGTATATAATATGGTGTAGGAGGCAACCGAGCGTCCGGCCTTCTGTTCCGATCCCTCAATCTCGTACCACTCGTCATCGGGCAGTCCGTTGCGGTTTACATCGGCGCTGACCCATACAACACCCGGCTCGGAACTGCCGTTGAATGCGTTTCCGTCAATCCTGAAGTCCTTTCCCTCAAGATTCCGTATTGTCGTACGCAGTCCTACCGTCACATAGCCTCCGAATGCTCCGAGCGTAATCATTCCGCCGCTTTGGAATGTCTCAAGGCACTTCTGTGCCATGGTCTGGGCGTTGTCGCCCTCCTCATACTGCGGCATGAGGTTCACGAACTGTCCGGGGGCGGGCATATATTCGAATACGCGGTCCACTTCACCCACGGGCTCAGGTTTGGCAACATACTGACGGATAGTCACATTGTTGTCACAGAAGGTTATGGTGTTGGGGTTGATTCCTATGTTCGTGACCTTGTAGAGCAGGCGTCCTTCGGGGCTGAAACAGAGCAGTGAACCGGGTGTAACATAGTCCGATGCATCACATACATATACCTTTCCGCTGTTGGGTTCCACCCTGATGCCATAAGGACACTGTATCCTTGTACCGTCGGTTATGAAATCGGAGTTGATTATCTCACCTCTCTCCAGATCGAGCATCTGTATGGTGCCGCCGGGGCCGTATCCGTAAAACCATGCTATGCCATCGTGTGCATCCATAGTGAGAATGGGTATATCGAAAGTGGCCGTAACTACGTCATTCTCACTGTCTATCTTATGCAGTCTAGTGTCGTAGTCATTCTTGCCGTAGTCATAGATTCCACGTGATACTACAAACACGTTTTTGCCGTCTGAGTATATTGAACCCGGGTTTTTGCGAACATTAATGCGCTTTGTTTCAGTGAAAGAATTGAGGTCTATGACCGATACTGTGCTGTCAGGATCGTTAAAATCCAGGCCTCCGGAGTTCGATACGTAGAGTTTGCCGTTGGCTGTACATATTCCGTCCGGGTTGCGGCCCACGTTTATGGTCCTGTCGGCCGTAAGGAGCAGGGTGTCAATACGGGTTACGGTGCCGTCAAAACTGCATACGTAGACATAATCGCCGCTGGCGGTTATGCGGCGGGGTTCTGACGGACGTCCGTCACGGCTCATGGGAATCTGCTTTACGGAGCGTAGGGTGGTGGCGTCGAGAATATCGATGGTACTGGATTCCGATACCACTATGTAGAGATGGCTGCCGTAGAGTATCATGTCATTGGCGGTGTCACCCAGACGACGGCCGTTAACCTTCTCAAAGCAGTCGTATGACGTGCCGGTGGAGCTTTTCCATGAATCAACCGCGCCTGTCTCAAAGTCTATCCATGCCAGGGTGCTGTTGTTCTGGTTGAACAGTCCCTCTGAGAGCACGAATATGCCGGTGTGGTCACCGTCGGCAATTATCTCGGAAGGCTTGAGCAGCACAGGCTCGGGATCACATGAGAGTGTGAGCAGGAGTACAGACAGCAGTATGTGATTCACTCTTTTCATAGCTCAACGGTTGCTGTGAGGCGCAGCTGGCGTCCCGGCATGGGATAGTTGCGCACGAGTTCGTAGCGTTTGTCGGTAAGGTTTATGCATTCGGCCTTCAGGGTAACTGTCGAGCCGAAAACGGAGAAATCCCTCCATAGCGAACAGCCTATTTCGTAGTATGACGGCATATGGTATTCGGGTCCGTTATAGCCGTTACAGAAATATTCGCCGCTGTAAAGGAGGTTTATACCGGCGTTTACGATGCCGTTCTCAGCCCAGGCTACTGCCGATGCGGAGTGGCGGGGTGTATATGGCAGCTGATGGTTCCAGGTGGAGCTGCCGCTGTCGGACTTGTCCATGGAACGCTGGTAGGTGTAGGATACCATAAGGTGCGGATGTACAGAGCCTTGTGTATATCCGGTTTCAAGGCCTGTCTCAAGCCCGTGGGTGGTCACGCTGCCTATGTTCTTCATCATCCACAAGGCTGTGTTCTTGCCGGGGACAGCCATGATGCGGTCCTTGACATCGCTGTTGTAGGCATCGGCATAAAGGGAACAGAACCATCCCTGAAAGTCTTTTTCAAATACTATTCCGGCCGATGTCACGGTGGCGCGTTCCGGACGCAGGTCGCGGCGTCCTATCTGTTCAAAATAGAGGTCGTTGAATGTGGGCAGGCGCAGTGTGTTGCTTACCGATGCCCTCACATGCAGTCCGGCACTGGGCCAGACCAGCCAGTTGAGGCCTGCTGTTGGAGAGAGGTGGTTGTAACTCTCGGCAGCCTGGCGCAGACGTGTCTTCTCCTTTGTAAAGACATGGTTCAGGCGGCCGGTTACGATTATACGGTCCGATGCATACTTGATTGCAGCGGTACTGTTCAGGGTCAGGCGGGTGGGACGGGCCTGATCGGCTCCGTTTCCGTCAAGTGCCGACAGGCGTGTGTCTATTCCGGCCGATGCGGTCAAGCGGTCAGCCAGACGGTAGAGCATAACGCCGGACAGATAACTCTCACGCTCGGTGTAGCGGTTATCGGTCCTGCCTGTGGAACTGTTTACCTTGGGGTCAAGGTATCGGGTGTAGGTGGTGCCGTATTTGGCACTAAGACGCATGGTGAGACGGTCCGTGAAGGTGGTAGTGAGCGTGGATTGTATGAAACCGTTGCTGTTCCAAAGGCGTTCACGTGCCGCGTTCTCATTGTAGAGTATATTGGCAGGGAGTCCCTGTTCCGACTGGAACCAGTAGATGCGGGTGGTCAGGCTGCTGCTTTCTCCTAAGGAACTGAACAGCGCTCCCTCTATACGCAGGCGGTCCACATCGGAATTGGTACGGCGCATCTGCTTGGAGCTGGCACTGTTCTCCTGCGTGTAGGGGTAGTCTCCACGGGTGTCGAGCCATTCGCCCTGGAGGGTTGCGGTGCCCAGACGGCCGGCCTTGAAATCGCTTTCGGCCAGTGCCGATACCGTCCTGAAACTGCCGTATTTGAGTTCAGCCTTGCTCCTGGCCTTGGATTCTCCAATCTCAGGACGTTTGGAGCTTACGCTTATGACCGCCGCCTGTGCCGCCAGGGCTGCAGGCTGGAGCATGTCATTGTCCGGGCCGCTGGTCATACGTACCGTCTCGGCCTGTGAGCCAGAGAACTTGCCCAGGTCAATCTGCCCGGTCTGGTTGTCGGTAATGATGATACCGTCATAAGCCACGGCGGTATGCTGTGCTCCCAGACCGCGTACCGATACGGTCTTGAGTCCGCCTATACCTCCATAATCCTTGACGGTGGCTCCGCTCATGTATTTGAGTACGTCCGATACCTGGAGCGTAGAGGTGGCGCGGAGCAGTGCGGCATCGGCCTTCTTGGAAACCGATACGGAGTGCGGGTTGGTGGTGCGGTCACTGGTAACGGTGACCTCCTGAAGGTCTTTTGATGGGGTACCGTCAGACAAAATCTGACCCTGTGCCTCCAGACGGAAGCACAGGGTGCAGATAACTGTCAGACAGGTTATGGTCTTTACATCAAAAGCCATTTCATGTTTATTCTGTCACTGTGAGCTGGTCAAGGCAGAAGTACAGAGGAGTATTCATGCCATTCTTACCTATGTCGGTTGTTGACATGGTGAAGGCAATCTTGGTTACCTCACCCAGTGAGGTCAGGTCAACCTGCTGCCAAGTGCTTACAATATCAAGACCGTCAGCAAGGAGGAAATCAACATGACCGGTCTCCTGCTCACCGTTGTAACCGGTGATGGTGAGCTTGAACTGATCCTTGGCGGTCCATGCCTTTACAGCTCCCATACCACCGTCATTACGGTCCCTGATGGCAAGATAAGCGTATGTGGCGTTTGTTACGTAGCACTGCTTTGCCTTGTAGGCCTTGCCGTCCTTGAATGAGATCTCGGCGGGCAGTCCGAACATGTCACCACCTGCACTTACAGTAAAGTAAGCGTTGGTCTTTACACCCTTAGTCGTAATGGCTGAGTTATTGGATGAACCGGCGGTTACGGTGTCTGTCAGGCTGCTGTAAGTCAAACCGAAACCGAAAGCGCTGGAGGGAGCCCATGATCCGACCGAAGTGAACAGACGGAAGGGGTTGATGTCAATTGTGTCAATATAGTAATAATTCCAATCGTCCATCTCAGTCAGGTCCTTTGTCAGGTAGAGAGAGTCTGCCTTGGGAAGGCTGATTGAAAGGGTATAAGATACCTCAGGATCCTCGTCCTTCTCATTGTCGCAAGATACGAACACAAAGCCCATTGTGAGGGCCAAAAGAGCAAATGAATAAAATTTCTTCATAGTTGTTTTTATAGTTAAAAGTTACTGAGTCCCGGCAGTAATGTCACAACAGGCTAGGGGCGTGTGTGACGGTTCAACATGGTCATGCAGGTCTTCTGACTTACCCCGGTCTGTCCGCCTTCCCACCCGTGAGGGCAGTGGCATTTGCGGTAGTGGACATCCCTGTAAAGGGGCTTACAGCAGCGGGTCTGTTCAGGATTCTCACCTGATTCCCTTTTAATCCGATGACCGCGTCTGGGCGGTATCGGAACATGACACGGCAAATATAATAAATAATTGGACACGACTCTTTTTTTGGACTCCATGTTGTAATTTTGCATAGAAATCAAAAAGGATTGAATAATTATGACAGAAGAGGCGAATCTGGTCAAGGATCTGGCGCTGATACTCATATCGGCGGGCATATTCACCATAATATCAAAGGCTCTCAAACAGCCTCTTATACTGGGATATATCGTAGCCGGTTTCCTGGTAGGCCCCCATATGGGACTGTTCCCTACGGTGACCAGCATCACTACCGTTGACCAGTGGTCCGAGATAGGTATCATATTCCTTCTGTTCGCGCTGGGCCTGGAATTCAGTTTCAAGAAACTCCTCAAGGTGGGCAGCAGTGCCCTGATTACGGCCATGACCCAGTGCCTGGGTATGTTCATCCTTGGTTTCCTTGTGGGTGAGGCTATAGGTTGGAGCAATATGGAGTCCATATTCCTGGGCGGCATGCTCTCCATGTCATCGACCACCATTATAATAAAGGCTTATGATGACCTTGGAATGAAGGAACGCCCGTTCGCCCCGCTGGTGTTCGGCGCCCTTGTCTTTGAGGACCTGATTGCCGTGGTGCTCATGGTGCTGCTCTCCACGCTGGCCGTATCGAACAAGTTCGCAGGCGGCGAGATGCTCATGGGACTTACCAAACTGGTGTTCTTCCTGATACTGTGGTTCCTGGTGGGCATATACCTTATTCCCACACTGCTCAAGAAGGCGCATAAGTACCTCAATGACGAGATCCTGCTGGTGGTGAGCATAGGACTCTGCTTTGTCATGGTAACGCTTGCCAGCCTGGCCGGATTCTCGGCAGCCCTGGGCGCATTCGTCATGGGCTCCATACTTGCCGAGACATTGGAGAGCGAGCATATCATGAACCTTGTAAGGGGCATCAAGGACCTGTTCGGTGCCATATTCTTTGTATCGGTCGGAATGATGGTCGATCCGCAGGTCATTGTGCTGAACTGGGGCACGATCCTGGTGCTGACCATAACGGTCATGGCAGGAATACTGTTCTTCTCCACATCGGGAGCGGTGCTGGCTGGTCAGGGACTGGACAATGCCGTACATGCAGGATTCAGCCTGGCTCAGTTGGGTGAGTTCTCGTTCATCATAGCCGGACTGGGCGTATCGCTGGGTGTGATGCGCGGTTTCATTTATCCCGTCATAATCACGGTATCGGTCATAACTACGTTCACTACACCTTATATGATAAAGGCGGGCACGCCGGCCTATCACTGGCTCATGAAAAAACTCCCGCCCAGGTTCCTGGAGCGCATAAACTCATTCGCCGGTCAGGAGCGTGAGAACAGCGCCGCCGCGCAGAACGAGTGGAAACGCCTCATCAAGGAGCTCTCGCTCAGGGTACTGCTCTACGGAGTCATACTGGCCGCCATCAACATGGGCGAGCACCTGTTCCTGGACAAGGTCCTCAACGAGCGTTTTGATGCCTTCACCCCGTTCGTGCGTAACATCATAAGCGTGGTGGTGACAATCATCGTCATGTCGCCTTTCCTGGTAGGTATAGCTGTATCGGGTGACCAGATAAACCGCTCGTCGCTCAAACTCATACGCGCCAAGCAGGCCAACATCTGGCCGGTCATATCACTGGCTCTCCTGCGCATACTCATTGCCATGGGGTTCGTGGTCAGCGTCATAGCCAGTCATTTCCATCTGGCATTCTGGACCATACTGCTCATACTGGTGTCGGGCGTGGTGTTCGTCTCCATCGGACGTCGTTCCATCAGCAAGTTCACCGTGGTCGAGGACCGTTTCATGGCCAACCTCAACGAGAAAGAGCAGCGTCAGCGCCGTATGGCCCCTGTGACCTCATCGGTAAGTGACAAGATGTCGCGTTACAATGTCAAGACCGATATGATTACCATATCGGCCGATTCACTCTATGCGGGTAAGAGGCTCAAGGATCTGCCGTTCCGCCATAAGTCGGGTGTGAACATAGTAAAGATACTGCGCGGAAGCCGAAGCATAATGATTCCCACCGGTGATGAGGTGGTATTCCCATTTGACAAACTGCTGGCCGTGGGTACCAGGGAACAGCTCCAGGAGTTCCGCAAGGATATGGCCGAGAGCATATCCGTTCCCGAACAGTCCGATGCGCTGGCACCGCGTGAGTTCGAACTGGAATCCATCACTCTCAAGGATGACTCCTGGCTCACAGGCAAGACCCTGCTTGAGACCGATATGCGCTCCTACGGCTGCATGGTCATAAGCGTGGTCAGCGATGGACAGGTGACCACAAACCCTAGGCCCGACTATCGTTTCAAGTCGGGCGATACGGTTTGGCTCGCGGGCGAAAAATCCGCCTGTGAGTGGTGGGATTGATTATTTCATACGGATCCAGTCTCCCAGATCTTTCCATGTAGGTTTCTTGCCGTGCATGAATACTCCCACGCGGAATATCCTTGCGGCCAGCCATATCATTATCACGAATGATATGTAGAGAACCGCGACTGATACCACGATTTCCCAGGTGGGTATTCCGAACGGGATACGTGCCATCATGACCACAGGTGATGTGAACGGAATAATGGAGAACCAGAATGCCATATCCGATGAGGGGTTCTGCATGACCGCAATCATGGCGTAGATGGCAATCATGATGGGTATCATGAGGACGGAGTTGAACTGTGCGGCATCCTGGGGAGTGTCAACGGCAGAGCCGATGGCTGCATACATGGATGCGTAGAACAGGAATCCGCCTACTATATACAGCAGCATGCTGATGAACAGCCTGCTCAGATATGACAGGTCGGTTATCTTGCTTACAATACCGGCGAACTCGGGGGACCCCGATGCCGACATGGCCTGTGTGGCCGATGAGAGGTCTATTCCCATGTTACCCAATACCAATGGAGCTATAATGGTGGAGAACACCAGTATGAGCACACCCCAGATGAGGATCTGAAGGAACGCCACGAGAGCAATACCCAGGACCTTACCCATCATAAGCTCGAATGGCTTGCATGAGGTGATGATAACGTCCAGCACACGGGTCTGTTTCTCGTCAATGACAGACTGCAGCACCTGCTGTCCGTATACTATGATGATCATGTAGATGACCATGGCCAGTATTAATCCTAGTCCGTATGAAGCTCCGGTCGATGAGGCCTTTATCCCGTCTCCGTTCTTGGCCTTGGTGTCGACCTCCATGGTCCTGATGTTCACGCGGATATTGGCATCGGCCAGTATCTGGGATATGTTGTCGTTCTCATAACGGCTCAGACGTTCGTTACGCAGTATGCTCTGGATGCGGTTGCGTATTATCTCCTCGGTGCCCATGGAGGTGGTGCCGTGGTTTATGAGCATCATGTCACCGGGGTTGTTGAGTATATCCTCACCGATTACCAGTACCCCGTAGAAGTCTTCATGCCGGGCGTATCTCATATGGGCCTCCTCGGTCGATGTGCCCGATGGGAGCAGTGAGAACTCCACCTTGTCATCGGACTCCAGTCTGGTTCCTACATACTGGTCCTGTGAGTTGTCGACTACCGCCACCTTCTGAGTCTTGGCGGAGTCCGATGACAATCCCATGAGCAGCATGGGACCGAACATGCAAAGTACAAGAAGGAACGGTGTGAGTATGGTTACTATTATGAATGATTTCTTGCGTACGCGTTCTGTGAACTCGCGCTCAATGATAAGCCTGATCTTGCTGTTCATAGTTCTGCAGTTTTACAATGTACCGTTCACGGCACGGATGAATATGTCGTTCATGCTGGGGATGATCTCCTGGAAGGAGCGCAGACCTAGCTTCTCATTGATTGCTCCTATTGTGGGGCGTATGTCGGAGTCCTCGGGGATGTGGATCTTCTGCTGGTTGTAGCCGCCTATGAGACCCTCGGTATCTCCTATCAGGTCGGCCTTGCCGCTGATTATGGAGTTGAACTCCTCCTGGGCTCCGCTGTAGATGACCTGGAAGGTGTTGCCTCCTGCCTTGCGGCGTATCTCGTCGACTGGGCCCGACAGTATGTTGCGTGACTTGTTTATGAGGGTTATGTCATCACATATCTCCTCGACCGATTCCATGTTGTGGGTGGAGAATATCACTGTGGCGCCGCGGTCGCGGAGACCCAGTATCTCCTCCTTGAGCAGGTTCTGGTTGATGGGGTCGAATCCGGAGAACGGCTCGTCAAATATGAGTAGCTTGGGCTCGTGCACCACTGTGATGATGAACTGCACCTTTTGTGCCATACCTTTTGACAGGTCCTCGACTTTCTTGTCCCACCAGTCAGCTATGCCCAGACGGTCGAACCAGCCTTTGAGTTTGATGATGGCCTCCGTCTTTGACATGCCGTGGATGCGGGCAAAGAATACCGCCTGTTCACCGACTTTCATCTTCTTGTAGAGACCACGCTCCTCGGGCATATAGCCTACGTTGAAGATGTCTTTCTCTGAAATTTCATGGTCCTCAAACCACACCTTACCCTTATCGGGGAATGTCATGTGGTTCACTACGCGTATCAGTGTTGTCTTACCCGCGCCGTTGGGACCTAGCAAACCATAGATGGAGCCGCGCGGAACCTCCATCGAAACGTCGTCCAAGGCTCTGTGGCCTACATAATCTTTTGTGACGTTTTCAATTCTCAGAATTGGACTCATTGATTAATGTTTGAATATTGCGTTGTAAATGATATCGGCAATCATTTTCTGACCCTCCTCGTTGGGGTGTATGGTATCGGGGAAATACTGCTTCTTGCCCTGGAAAGGAGTGTTGATGTCAATAAGGGGTATGTTCTCCTCCTGAGCCACCTCTTTTATAAAAGGTATGACTCCGTTATATATCACGCTGTCATTGATGCTCCAGGCGTGCCCCATGGCAGGTACAGGCAGACAGAGCCATATCTGAGGTTTGGCAGGCAGCTCGCGGAATGAACCGATCAGGGTCTTGAGGTCCTGCTTGAAATGTTCGCTCTCCTTCCAGTTGTAGGGCTTGCTGTCATTGGTGCCCAGCTTGATGGTTACGATCTGGGGGTTGAATGCCAGGGCGTCCTTGTATGCCTGTTCGTTCATGTAGGGCATATCGGTCTCCATCATGGTGGTGGAACCGCTTACTCCAAAGTTACGTACGTCATATTTCTCGCCCAGAAGGGTGCTGAGAACTCCGGGGTATGCATCGTTCTCGCGGTCTTTGATGCCGTGACCGAATGTGATGCTGTCACCTACGCATGCTACTCTTACGGGCTCCTTCTGGCATGAGGTGATGGCCAGGATAAGGAGTGATGAAAGGATAATTGCAAACTTTTTCATAGTGTATATTGTTTTTCTTCGTTTCCGGACGGCAAATGTATGAAATCTTTCTTTGTTAACCGTGACTGGTTATGAGCTTTCCTTCTTTCATCAGCAGGTGGCCCTCAGCTACCATGTGATGCAGGACCAAATCAATCTTGTTCTTGTTGTAGGGCAGTGACCATACTTTCTGCGGGTCGTCAGGGAAGTTGTGGAACGTGTCAAGGATATCGGCCATGATAGCCTCTCGCTCGCCACGCATAAGCTGTCCCTCCACCTTCTCCTGACATAGGTCGCAGCACATGCAGGGACGCTGCTGGTGTTCTCCGAAATATTTGAGCAGTATGGCGCTGCGGCAACCAGTCTCACGGGTCACATACTCCATCATGGCACCGATCCTCTCCTTGAACTCCTCCTTGCGCTGACGGTAGACGTCGGGGTCGAAATAGAGGTTGGCCGATTCCACGCGCTCGCGGGTCCAGGTTATGACCGGGGTGCGGCGCTCAGGTACGTATCGGACTATACCCTGGCTCTGGAGGTTTATGAGGGTGGTGTAGAGATGGTGGCGGTCTATGCCTGCACGGGAGCATATAAGCTGCTCGTCTATGTATGCGTAGTCGGTGAATATGCCGCTGTACAGGCGCAGTATGATATTCATCACATCCTCGGTCACACGGTCCTGATGCAGGCGGTAGAGCTCGTCGCGTCCTGCGGTAAAGAGCAGGCGGGCGGAGTACTCCATCTCATCGACATAATCCAGATATCCCATGCGGGTGAGTATGCGCAGGGCGCTGTCAGTGGGTATGACGGGTAGTGAGAAATGCTGACAGAACTCTCCCAGTGAGAACGGATAGGTGCAGCCGCGGCCGTCACCTACAGCCATCTCGTGGTAATAGCCCAGCTTCTCGTAGACATCACGTATGAACTCCTCCTTGGGGAACGTGTCGCTTATGCGTTTGCTTACGGTCCGTTTGTCACCCGGCGAGTGGAGCAGCACGGCATATGAACGCAGTCCGTCACGTCCGGCGCGTCCGGCCTCCTGGAAGTAGGCCTCGATGGAGCTGGGTATGTCCATATGTATGACGGTGCGTACATCGGGCTTGTCAATACCCATGCCGAATGCGTTGGTGGCTACGACCACGCGGTAACGGCCGGCGGTCCATGCTTTCTGGCGCTCGTCCTTTACGGTGGGGTCCAGCCCTGCGTGGTAGAATGTGGAGGGTATATCCTGGGCGTTCAGGTAGTCCGATACCTCCTTGGTCTCGGCGCGGTTACGTACATATACTATGCCTGAGCCGGGTACACGGTCCAGAATATGCTTGAGTTCCGACAGTTTGTTCTCGGTCTTGCGGACCACGTATGAGAGGTTCTCGCGGAAGAAACTCATACGTATCACGTTTTTCTCGGGGAATCCCAGCTTGTCCTGTATGTCATCGGTCACCTGAGGGGTGGCGGTGGCGGTGAGGGCCAGCACGGGAACGCCCGGCAGCTCCTTGCGGATATCGGCTATATTCAGGTATGAGGGACGGAAGTCATATCCCCACTGTGATATGCAGTGAGACTCATCGACAGTGATAAGGGATACCTTGATATGCTTGAGCTTGGTACGGAACAGGTCCGATGACAGGCGCTCGGGCGATACGTAGAGGAACTTGTAACCGCCGAACAGGCAGTTCTCCATGACGGCTATGATGTCGTCACGTTTCATTCCTGTATGTATGGCTGCAGCCTTGATTCCGTGGTCGCGCAGTATGCGGACCTGGTCCTTCATGAGGGCTATGAGGGGTGTTATGACCAGGCAGACGCCCTCCATGGCGAGTGCCGGTACCTGGAATGTGATACTCTTTCCGCCGCCGGTGGGCATGAGTCCCAGCGTGTCGCGGCCTTGGCCGATACTTTCAATTATCTGCTCCTGTATGCCGCGGAAGCTGTCATACCCCCAGTATTGCTTGAGTATCTCCAGGTAGGTCATATGGGACCGTTATGCTTTTTGTTCAGGCGAATTGGGCTTGATGCTCTCTATCTGGAGCAGTATGTCACCCTGCTTGAAGTTGTTCTCCTCAATGGAGTAGCATATGTCGAATGACTTCTTGGTCTTGATATAACTCACGTAAGAACTCTGTCCGAACGCTATGCCGTTGAGCGGATGGCCGCTCTTGCTGTCAATCAGCTCCAGCTTGATATGCTCATGGCCGCGACCTACCACCTTGCTGGTTCCGTAGTCGTATACGTTACGTGTGCGGAACACGGGCTTGCTGTTATCGGGACCGAACGGCTGGAACTTCTTGAGGTCACGGAAGAACTTGGGCGTGATATCCTTGAAGTCCAGGTCTGCGTCTATATCGATCGATGCCTCTATCTGGTCGGGCTCGATGTGGTTCGATACATAATCCTCAAAACGGCGTTTGAACTCCTCCACGTTCTCGACCTTGAGCGAGAGGCCGGCGGCATAGGTGTGACCTCCAAAGTTCTCAAGCAGGTCCTTGCAGCTCTCTATGGCCTTGTATACATCAAATCCGGATACGGAACGGGCGGAGCCTGTAGCCATGTTGCCTGTCTTGGTGAGAACCACGGCGGGCTTGTAGAACACCTCGGTAAGACGTGAAGCCACGATACCTATCACGCCGCGTTTCCAGTTCTCGTTGTAGAGCACTATGGCATGGCGGTTCTCGCCGTCCTCAAGGTTGGTGACAATCTCGTTGGCCTCCTCGGTCATCTCCTTGTCATCCTTCTTGCGGTCGTCATTCTCCTTGTCTATGTTCTCGGCAAGCTCCAGGGCACGCGTGTAATCCTTCTCGACCATGAGATCCACAGCCTTCTTGCCGCTGCTCATACGGCCTGCGGCATTCAGACGGGGTCCGATCTTGAATACTATGTCGTTTATGGTCAGGTTCTTGTCGGAGAGCTTGCACACCTGTATGATGGCCTTGAGGCCGGTGCAGGGGTTGCTGTTGAGCTGCTCCAGTCCGTAGTGCGTAAGCACGCGGTTTTCACCCATGATAGGCACTATGTCCGATGCGGTGCTCACGGCCACCAGATCAAGTGATGGCATGAGTTCCGAGAACGGAATGCCGTTGTCAAGGGCGTAGGCCTGCATGAGCTTGAATCCCACACCGCAGCCCGAGAGGTGCTTGAACGGGTAGTGGGAGTCAAAACGTTTGGCGTTCAGGATGGCTACTGCGGGAGGCAGCTCGTCATCGGGAACGTGATGGTCGCACACAATGAAATCTATGCCTTTCTCCTTGGCATAGGCTATCTCCTGGATGGCCTTGATGCCGCAGTCAAGCACAATGACCAGCTTGACGCCGGTCTCAAAGGCGTAATCCACGCCCTGTCTGGAAACACCGTAACCCTCGTTGTATCGGTCGGGGATATAGTAATCCAGATTGTCGTAATCCCTGCTAAGGAAATTGTAAACCAACGCTACGGCAGTGGTGCCGTCAACGTCATAGTCACCGTAAACCAGAATGCGCTCGCCATGCTCAATGGCACTGTTGATACGCGCTACAGCCTTGTCCATGTCATCCATGAGCCAAGGGTCAAGCAGCTCGTTCAGTTGCGGGTTGAAAAATTTCTGTACTTCGGTCTTGTTCTTAATGCCTCTCTCAATCAGAAGCCGACAGAGAACGGGACTGATCCCGACAGCCTTTGACAATTCATTGGCTGCCTCTGTCATCTCCTGGGTGGGTGGCACGTAGTTCCATCTGAAGTTCATTATTTATGTTATTACTTATTTTGTTCATATTGAAGAAGTTAGCTGCCTACCCGCTTATTTGGGAACCTCCTGTTCCTACTTGCGGAAAGACTGGTTTATACCAAAATGCAAAGATAGTAAACGGTTTAATTATTGTCAATAGTTGTTTATTAATTAATATTGAGTATTCTTTAAACAGCAGGTATAGCGCCTGTTAAGTTTTCAAAAATTAGTGCTATATTCGCGACGGATTTTAAAGAAAATGAATTATACCTGTTCTGTTTTTCTGGGTAAAACACTGGTCCGGACTGCAAGGAGGCGTGATGGAGCTGAATCTTTCTCGTTTCTCACTGTTACTGATACCGGTCTTCCGTTCGCCGACCAGCTTGATGCCATAACCGCAACACTTGATGATGTGACAACCCGGGAGGGCGCCCCCGTTCTGGTGCGCGTTTTCCTGAGCGATCCGGCCAGTCAGTCGGACGCAGTCCGCTCGCGCATCGGACTTGACTGCCCGCTTTCCGTGATCGGTCAGCCACCTTTGAGCGGTGCCGGCATTGCTGTCATGGTATGGTGCAGAAAGGGAGCGCAGGTAAGCCGTCTCTCGGACCGCATGCACAAGGTCATGTCCGATGGAACCTGCGAATACTGGTACACAGGTGGAACGGGAACGGACGGTGATTCATTCGCCCAGACGGAGGAACTGCTTGACGGACTCTCCGCCGAACTTAAGAGAGAGGGCCTTACGCTGCAGGATAACTGCGCACGTACCTGGCTATTTGTCAGGGATATAGATTCAAATTACCAGGGTGTGGTCGAGGGTCGTAACAAGGTGTTTGACGACCATAACCTCACTGTCGATACCCATTTTATTGCCAGCACCGGAATACAGGGATTCACTGAGAATCCTCAGAGCAAGGTCATGCTTGACGCGGTCTCCGTGTGCGGTCCGGATGTGAACCAGCGCTATCTCTACGGAATCACCCATCTGAACAGGACATCGGAATATGGCGTGAGGTTCGAGCGCGGCGTGGTGGTTGAGAGCCCCAAGGTTGACAGGGTGTATATATCGGGCACTGCCAGCATTGACAACAAGGGGCGTATCATGTATGAGGGCGATATCGTGCGCCAGACAGAGCGTATGCTCGAGAATGTCGAGGTGCTGCTCTCCGAGGCCGGCTGCGGATTCTCCCAGGTGGGTATGATGATAGTCTATCTCAGGAACAAGACTGACTATGAGGCTGTAAAACGCATCATGGACAGCCGTTTTGCGGATTGTCCCCGCGTTATCGTACACGCTCCGGTTTGCCGTCCGGGATGGCTGGTGGAGATGGAGTGTGTGGCTATCCTCTGATTATTTCAACGGATTAAGGTCTGACTTGAACCAGTCTATGAACTTGCCTATGCCCTCGTGCAGGGAGGTTGTGGGTTTGTAGCCGCATTCACGCTCCAATTTGGATGTATCGGCATAAGTCTGGAGGACGTCGCCCTGCTGCATGGGCATGAATTCCTTGATGGACTCCTTTCCGAGCGCTTTCTCTATCTCGTTTATGAAATCCATGAGCTGCACGGGCTTGGAACAGCCTATGTTGTATATCCTGTAGGGAATGCCGTCGGGGCAGAGGTCGGCTTCGGGCTGGCGGTCGATCACCCGGATGGTGCCCTCCACAATGTCATCGATGTATGTGAAGTCGCGGCTCAGGTTGCCGTTGTTGAATACCTTGATGGGTTCGCCCTTGCTGATGGCCGTGGCAAAGAGTATCGGCGCCATATCGGGACGTCCCCAGGGGCCGTATACGGTAAAGAAACGCAGGCCGGTGGTGGGCAGGTTATAGAGCTTGCTGTAAGAGTGGGCCATCAGTTCGTTGGCCTTCTTGGTGGCGGCGTACAGGCTTACGGGGTTGTCCACGCGGTCATCCTCCGAGAAAGGCACCTTGCTGTTCATCCCGTAGACCGATGATGACGATGCGTATACCAGATGCTTGACCTGGTTGTTGCGGCAGCATTCCAGTACGTTCATGAATCCTGCCAGGTTGCTGTCCAGGTAGGCGTAGGGGTTGGTGATTGAGTATCGGACTCCGGCCTGGGCTGCAAGGTTGACTACTATATCGAACTTCTCGGCCTGGAAGAACTCCGCCATCTGACCGCGGTCGGACAGGTCCATCTTTATAAAACGGTAATTGGGGAATATGGAGCTCTCGCGTACGGAGCCGTCAATGTAACGTCCGCTGTGTGAGGTGATTCCGCACTCTTTGAGGCGGCCCAGCTTGAGTCTTACATCGTAATAGTCATTGATGTTATCCAGTCCTACGACCTCATCGCCGCGCTCGGCCAGACGGTATGCTAGTCTTGAGCCGATGAATCCGGCGGCTCCCGTAACAAGTATCTTCATGCTGCAAAGGTACAAATAAGGCGCAGAAGGGGGCCAAAGGGGACGGTTCTTTTTGGCCCCCTTTTTCGGTACGAAGGCGGAGTCAGCATAACTTGGCTCAAAAGGGAGCCA
>JBGURN010000064.1:0-1808 GCA_045131955.1 Bacteroidaceae bacterium | reverse complement strand
GAAACCCGTTACGTTTACGATGGCTGTGTTTGCCTTGTGTCACAGCGAGGGACGCTGGGCCTACCTTTTCCGCCATCAGGACAACCTTGCCTTCATGGAGTCGCATCGTAATTTCTTCCATGACGTGCATGGCGTGCCTCGCACGATGGTATACGACAATATGAAGGTGGCCGTTATCCTCAAGCCTGACGGAAAGAAACCCACCGAGACACTGCTGCGCATGTGTGCATTCTATGGCTTCGGATACCGCTTTTGCAATGCCCGTGCGGGATGGGAGAAGGGACATGTGGAGCGTAGTGTGGACTACGTCAGGGGACGTGCCTTCACCACCCGTGTGGATTTTGACTCCATCCAGAGTGCGCAGCAGTGGCTGAGCCGCATATGCGACAATATTAATAAGGAGAGCGGCAGCATCGCCACGGGCAACAAGCAGGAGGCCCTACGCAGGGATATGGAGTGCATGCTGCACTTTCCAGGTGACTTTGGATGCTTCGACCTGCTTCAGTGCACGGCGGACAAGCAGTCCACCATATCCGTCAAGGGATGCCACTACTCTGTACCCGACCACCTCGCAGGAGAGTCCGTCATAGTGCAGCTGTACAGCGAGAAGATACGCGTCTATGACTCAGCCCACAAGAAGGTGGCGGAACATGAGCGCAGCTACTCAAGCGGCTCATGGACGTTTGACATCAACCATTATATAAACACGCTGATGAAGAAGCCCGGTGCGATGAAAGGGTCGGTCGCACTCCGCCAGATGCCGGAGAAAATGCGTGAGCTCTTCCGTGTGCACTTTGAGGACAACGGAAAGGACTTCCTCAAGCTGCTCAAGTACTGTCGGGAGAACTCCTATGACTACAAGGACATACTGGATGCGGTAAGGAAGATACGCATGCGAGGTGCAAGACACATCAATTTTGACCAGATAAAGGTGGCTTTGGAAATGAGGGACACCAAGCCTCTTGTCTTCATGGACAGCCAAAGGACTGATGATTTTTTGGAGATAGAACTCGGCAGTGAGGATGTGTTGTCGCAGCTCGACAGTATCATGCAAAGTAATGCAGAAAGGAGGAACAGACTATGAATGAGAAGGATATTGTAGGCGCATATGCTAAAGAACTGAAACTGGCATCAGTAAGGGAGAATGCGGCACTCTTTGCCGAGGATGCCATGAGGGAGCAGTGGGGATATCTCGCCTTCCTGCGCAGACTGCTTGAAGAGGAGGTGACGCAGCGAAGGGAGAAGAGTAAGATCACGCGCATACACAGGGCAGACTTCCCTCAAATGAAATACCTCGAGGAGCTCCAGCGTGAGGAGCTCCCCCTGGAGGGACAGATGCTACTGCCGGAGGTGGAAACACTGGAGTTTATCAAGGAAGGGAGAAGTATTGTCATGTATGGGAATCCTGGTACGGGCAAGACACATATCGCCATCGCGCTAGGCATCAAAGCATGTCTTGAAGGATACTCGGTTTTCTTTACATCTGTTCCACGTTTGCTTACACATATCAGGGAGGCAAAGACGGAGAAGACACTAAGGAATCTGGAGATTAAGTTTGAGCGATATGACCTCGTCATATGTGACGAACTCGGGTATGTCGGCTTCGACAAGGAAAGCGCAGAGATGCTCTTCAATCATCTCTCATTGAGGACTGGCAAGAAGTCAACTATCATCACTACAAATCTGCCTTTTACCAGGTGGGAGGAGGTTCTCAAAGATAAGGTTTTATGCTCTGCACTGGTCGATAGACTGTGTCATAAATCATACCTCGTCAACATGACGGGTACGTCATATCGTATTAAAGAAAC
>JBGURN010000063.1:0-1768 GCA_045131955.1 Bacteroidaceae bacterium | reverse complement strand
TCGGCAATCTTGACTTCGCCATTCATGTCGCAGTCAGCAGCATTAACGTTGACAGTAGATGCGTCACCACTGAGCAGATAGCTGATCAGAGCTGATACGTCGGCAATCTTCACATCACCACTGTTGTCAACGTCGCCACGCAGGTAAGGAGCCTCGCCAGCAAGCGTTACAGTAATGGTATAGCAGCGAACCTGAGCATACAACTTGAAAGCTACTTCCTGAGCGCTGCCCTCCCAATAACCTTGGGTGCCGCTGGAGTTGTAGGTACCAGACTGGCCTGCAGCCATGCCCATACCGCTGGGGGTGTAACCGCTGATGCCATTGAAGTCAATCCTGATGATGGGGGCACCAGTCGAGGTGAACTTGAACTCAGAGCCCGAATAGATGCGGTAATGGTCGCTGGAAACCAGACCGTCGCCAACAAACATGGTCACGGGTTCCTTCACTACAGTATAGGACTCACGGCCACCGGTGCTGTTACCCTTGTCAATCTCACCGTCGAAGGTCACCTCAACAGTGGTGGCGGGGTTCTTGGTATAGGTAGCGCTGACTACCTCGCTCTCCACGTCACCCACCTTGGCCTTGGCCCAGATGGTGATGTCATCGGTTACGGGGATGGGATCCACATACTGGCTCCACAACTCATTGTCCAGGCTGTAGTAAATCTTGGCATTGGGGGTGGCGCAGGTCAAGGTCACATCAATGCGATCGTCAAAACCACCGGCGGCAGGAGTGAAGACAGGAGCCTCAACGGTCTGCTCTACCTTGGTGAAGGTAACGGTCACGTAATCGCTGATCTCGTCACCCTTGGTGGAAACAGCGGTGTAGGTCGTGGTTTCGGTAACATAGAACGGGCCATTGTAGTAGATCCAGTCGCTCTGCTCTTCTTCGGTACCAATCCAGTAGAAGATAGAACTATTCTCGGTGGGACAGCTCAGAGTCACCTCCAGGCTGCCGGAGAACTCACCGCCATTGGGATTGAATACCGGTGCGACCAGCTCGGTAAAAGGCTCAGCATCTTCCATGGTGATGACAAGTGTCTGGATGCGGCGGTGGCCAGAGTTGCCGTCAATGGTGAACACAACCTCGGTGGAAGGATCAGAGGAACCGATGGTCCACTGCTTGCCAGCCTTATTGTAATTGCCCACATTGCTCAAGATGTCGTTGCTGCCTTCGCCCGACAGGAACGTGAAGTCAATCTTTTTGAGATTAAGGGGAGCAGTAACGGTCATCGTGTTACCGCCATAGAGACGCAGGGCACCACCTGAGGTATTGGTAAAATAGGTGGGCTTGTTGTTGGCGTTAGTGCCCTTGTCAAAGGTCAGCTTCACGCCATCAATTGTGAGGTCGGTCACCAGCGTGTTGGTGCTCCAACCCTGAGCGTTGAAATCAACAGTCACAACCGTGTCTGCCCATGCCGACAGGGTCAGCAGAGCGACAAAAAGGAGAGAAAACAATTTCTTCATAAATCTGAATGAATTAAAAGTTAATTATGTGAATAACAAGTGGGTTCATAATCAGGTTAAACATCAAGTATTGCAACTTGTCTCATTCTGGCTACAAAATTACAAAAATACTCCCAATCAAGACCCATTTACAATAAGAAAAACGCAACAATATAGTACGCCCTCCGAAAGTCTTTTGTCCAACTTTCGGAGGGCGCTTTAATTCTCGCTAATGAGCCAGCGGTTTACTGGAAGGCGTTCTCGCTAAGGCCCTTGCCGCCGATGGCGAGGTCCTTCATGTATTCGGGAACGGGCTTGCCCAG
>JBGURN010000062.1:0-25803 GCA_045131955.1 Bacteroidaceae bacterium | reverse complement strand
CCTCCTGTTCTACGAGTGGGGATTCAGCTTCTACGATACACTGGGAACCACTTGGTCGGCGCTTGTCGGACTGGGTATGATTGTATTCCAGTACAGCATACTCAAGCTGTGGTCAAGGAACCATGAGCGTGGACCTTTGGAGGGCTTGTGGCGCCGTCTTACTTGGATTTAAAATATTGACGACCGATGATGGAGACAGAAAGACTGATTCTGCGTCCGTGGCGCGAGACCGACGCCGAGGCGCTTTTTAAATATGCCAGCGATCCCGATGTGGGACCGCGTCCCCTTTGGCCCCCTCTCAGAGTTTGCGGCGTAGGAGGAAGCGCAGGCGAGCCAGCGGTCCGGGCTTTACGGTGTCTATGTGGCGACGAATCTTATCGGGTGAGATGTGCTTGAACGGTATCAGGATTCCGGAATCCAACACATCACCGAACTCATCATTCAGGCCGGTGCCGAAATACTCCATCTTGGGCGAGAGGTTCATGTAGGAGTTCACGAGCGGCGGGATGCTTACCCCGTAACCCGATACAAACGCTTTCAGTGTGCGGTAATCCTCCTTGAAGGTCTCACCTTTAAGCAGACGTATGTATTTCTTGGGCCTGTTTACGCGAACGGGCTTACGCAACTTGACACGCTGGAACCGGGCCGTACCGAACCACTTGTTCAGGAACACCTGGATCATCTCGCGGGCAGGGGTGGGGTACTGGCTGTAGATGGTCATCTTACCAAAGAAATACTTCATGCTGCTACGGTACATGACCATGAGCGCACCCAGACCGTCAAACAGGTTGTCGAGCGCGAATATGCTCTTGGCACCGCCCTTTGAGCTCTGATAATCCAGCGTGACGAAAGAGCGTCCCAGCTCTATGGTTTTCTGAAGGTCGCCGTTTATGAACTTGCGCGAGAACCGGAACATGTGCGATGAGGTCAGTATGGGCTGTCCCAGACGGTCATAGACTATGTTGTTGCAAAGCACATAACGATAACCGCCGATGATTCTCTCGGCCTCGGGGTCCCAGAGCACCAGCTGCTTGTAGCCGTACGCAGGGTCGGTATCGAACCTGTCTATGTCAAGTTCCTGACCTGTGCCGCCGCCTCCCGCACGGAAAGCCTCCTCACGCAGACGTCCTATCTCACGCAGCACGTCGGGCGCATTGGTGTTGTCAACCACGTAAATCTCATTACCTCCGTGGTTGGTGGTGCGCAGGAACTTCTCTTTGGTCAGCTGTGACTTGAGTATCTCCTTGTCAACAGGTTCAATTATCTTTTTCATAAGGCGTATGCGGTTTTCTTTATCTGTTCAACTTGCTGGTTAATGTCAAGGCTGCGGTCAAATGAGCTCCAAGGTATGGGCTTACCTATTACTATCCTGTAGGTCTTGCCCTGTGACCGATACAGCTCATCGGGCAGGAATATCATGCCGAGCGGGAACTTGAGCTTAAGTATCTGCTGGATGCGGCCCATGCGGTAAAAACGGCGTGAGTTGGTGCCGTAAAAGTGTATGGGAACAATGTCACGATGTGTCTCAATGCTCTTTAAAAGGAATGTCTTGCTCCACTTGCGGTCCTCAATCACGCCATGGTTGCGGCGTGATACCTGACCGGCCGGGAAGTCCAGGATATGGGTGGGGCCGGCGTATGCACTGTCAATTCCTTCCTTTAGTTTGCGGCTCTGCATTCCAATCTTATTGACTGGAACAATCATCGGCTTGAGCCCCTCTACATTGGTAAGGAAATCATTGCCCAGCAGCATCACGTCATTCTTTTGTCCGATGACCGATAACAGCGCCAGACCATCGGCCCCACCAAGCGGGTGGTTGGATACAAAGGTGTAAGGGCCTCCGTCGGGGATGCTGCCCTCAACCTCAAGGGTTATGCCCAGATACTCCAGCGCTTTGGTGCAGAATTCCAGTCCCGTATAACCTTTCTCAAAGAATCCGTTCAGAAAATCCTCATGGAACAGGCGTTTAAGATACCACAACAGCAGTCCGGGCACCTTTCCGCTACGGGAGCGTTTCTGCAACATCTCTTTTACATCCAATCTCATTCTACTATGGTTTAAGCCGATGCTAAGGTATAAAAGGTAGATTCAGGTTCCAATTGGAAATTATTATATGGAAAACAATACTATAATGTGGTTTATACTTAGAATAAATAATCTGCGAATAACCTGAAAACGGCGCCTGTTTAGAATGGCAGCCACTCATATTGTGAGGTCATTCAGCCAAGTTTCTTGAGATACTGGCGCATATTCATCCCGGTTTCCTGTTTGAAGGCCCGATGAAAGGCCTGACGTGTATTGAATCCGCATAGTTGGCCAATGGATTCCACTGTCAATGATGAGTGTGCCTGTTCATTGAATATCCTTATGGCTTCCTTGATACGGTAACTGTTCAGATATGTCGTGAAATTCACCCCCAGTCCCGTATTGATGGCTTTGGACAGGTTGGAGCGGTTAGTGCCTAGCTGTTTGGCCAGTTTGTCAAGAGAAATGGTACTGTCGGTAAAAACCCGTTCCTGCTCCATCTTGGATTGAAGGTCCTTGAGCAGTTTTGAGTCCGAACAACGGTTCGCCGGGATGTGATGATCCGGGAACAGATATCTGCGTAAAGCCCTGTCCCGCCTTATGAAAAGCGTTATGAATACGGCCGATGTAATGGTCAGTAATGTTATGATTACGGTTTCAATAACAATTATAGTATTGTCACTCATTGCAGTCCGGTTAGCTTGTTTCTCCAAAAGTAGTGTATATGATCGTAAAAATGAATTCAATTTTGACCTGTGGATGTTTTTTTACAATTCCTGATAGCATTTTTTACAATTTGAGTATGCAATGTATTTCTTATGCCCATAAAAAGAACTTGTTTTGCAGATGTTCAATAATGATTAACCAAAAACCAATTGATTTATATGGGAAAAACTAGAAAAGCTTTGGTGAACGACGAGTGGATCGTGGTCGTTCTGGGTTTCATCGTGCTGGCTCTGTCAGTGCTGTTTCCGAGTGTAATGAACAGTTTCAAGATTCCGGGTATCCTGGCTGCGCAGTCGGCCGGTGCATTAGGTTCACTTGAGGGTTGGTTGGGTGCAGTATACATCTTTGTGTTTGTGCTGGCTCTGCTCTATCTGGCTCAGGCATTGACCGGCAAACCGTTCAAGGGCATATTCCTTTCATTCCTTGTGATATGTCTGCTTACCGTAGTATCGCTGGCGCTGGCCACCATCCCGTTCTGCAAGAAATACGGACTTGAGGCTGTGCTGTTTGCCGTGATTCTGGGACTTATAATAAGTAACTTCTTCAAGGTGCCTGATTGGCTCAAACCTGCTATCCAGAGTGAGTTCTATATAAAGATAGGTATCGTATGCCTGGGTGCCACAGTCCTTTATCAGGAGGTGCTCAAGAGCGGTGCTTACGGCCTGGCTCAGGCTCTGATAGTGGTACTGTGCGTTTGGTACTTTGGATTCTGGGTATCACGCAAGGTGTTCAAGGTGGATGATGAGATGGCTACCATGTTGGCCAGTTCAGTAAGTATCTGCGGTGTGAGTGCAGCTATCGCTACTTGCGGCACCATCAAGGGAGACCAGAAGAAACTCTCATACGTGATATCACTCGTAATGGTGGTTGCAATCCCCATGCTTTACCTTATGCCTCTGCTCTGCAACTGGCTGCTCCCGCTTTTCTTCCCCGGCAATGAGCTTGCACAGGCTCAGGTGGCAGGTGCCTGGATTGGCGGTACCATCGATACCACAGCTGCCGTAGCTGCATCGGGCGGAATCCTGGGCGATGAGGCCGGTCAGACTGCCGTTATAGTAAAGGCTTCACAGAACGTGCTTATAGGCGTTGCCGCATTCCTGATATCGGTTTACTGGTCAGTCCGCGGCACCAAGGGAGTTCAGAAGACATCGGGCAAGGTTATCTGGGAAAGGTTCCCCAAGTTCGTGGTAGGTATGGTTGTGGCATCAATCGTGTTCAGCATATTCTTTGCCGGCAAGAGTGCCGATGGCATTGCATACAAGAGCCTGGCTAAGAACTTCCAGAACATATTCTTCTCTATAGCGTTTGTCTGCATAGGTCTTGAGACCAATTTCAAGCAGATATTCGCAAAGGAGAACAACCAGTCACTCAAGGCATTCCTTACCGCACAGGGATTCAATATCCTGTTCACACTGCTTGTGGCCGGTATTCTGTTCGGCGTTATCAAGAACTGACAGGCCGATATATCATAGGAGGCAAGGCATTCTTCCGGGGTGCCTTGCTTTTTTTGTGCCCGTACGGGAGTAAAATGATTCTGCTTTTGACAGCCCTAACAGGCTAAACGAATCAATTTGTTCTGCATAAGACGGTATTTACTTATTGTTTTTTCTCAACTTTTAAACTTTGTTGGAACGGATTGCTATTTGGCGGAACTTTGCAGCGAAAAACAAAGAAAACACAAAAGGCAATCTAAAATGAAAAAGCAGACGATAGCAATAGACAAGAGTTTTGTACGCCCCGATGCGTACGGTTCACTGGCAGTACCCATTTATACTAATGTATCATTTGAGTTCGACGATGCGGCAGCTATGGCCGATGCCTTTACCGGCCGTACCAAAGCCCCGGACTATGCCCGTGTAGAGAATCCAACGGTAACCAATCTTGAGAACCGCGTAAGGGAACTTACCGGCGCCGCACATGTAACCGGCTATAACTCAGGAATGGCTGCCATAAGCAATGCCCTGTTTGCCGTAGCGGCACAAGGCAAGAATATAGTAACATCAAGACACCTGTTCGGAAACACATTGGCTCTGGTCACCACTACTCTAATGCCATTCGGCGTGAAGCCGCGTCTGCGTGACCTTACAAACCTGGAACAGGTTGAGGCTGCTATTGACGGGAACACCTGTTGTGTTTATCTTGAGATAGTAACCAATCCGCAGTTGGAGGTTGCTGATCTTAAGTCTATTGCTGAGATTGCCCATGGTAAGGGTGTTCCCGTCATTGCAGACTCTACCGTGATTCCGTTTACGGAGACCGACCTGAAATCCCTCGGCGTGGATATCGAGGTGCTGTCCAGCACCAAGTACCTGTCGGGCGGTGGTACATCCCTGGGCGGTCTGATTATAGATTACGGTACATTCCCCGATATCAACAAACGTATCAAGGGTGACCTGCTGTTCAATATAGGCGCATATATGAATCCTTACTCTGCATACCAGCAGACATTGGGCCTGGAGACTCTCGATGTCCGATACAAACGCCAGGCTGCAAACGCCCAGCATGTTGCCGAAGGGTTGGTAGGCATTGACGGAATAGCACGTGTCACCTACATCGGACTTAAGGATAACCCGTTCTATGAGTTGGCCCGCAAGCAGTTCGGTCCCACATCGGGAGCGATGATTGCAATCGACCTGAAATCGAAGGAGGCGTGTTATGAATTCATTAACCGTCTCAAACTGATACATCGTGCCACAAACCTCTTTGATAACCGCACGCTGGCCATACATCCGGCATCGACCATATTCGGCCTGTTCTCGGATCGTCAGCTTGAGCAGATGGATGTGCGCCAGACAACGATACGCCTCTCAATAGGTCTTGAGGATCCCGATGATATATTGGACGATATTCGTCAGGCATTGAAATGAATAACAATAAAAACAAATCGATATGGCAGAGACAAAGAAACTGAGCATCATCGCGTTCAGCGGTGATTTTGACAAGCTGACAGCCGTTTTCACACTGGGTACGGGTGCTGCAGCAGTAGGTTATGAGGTGAATATTTTCTTCACCTTCTGGGGACTGGACGCCATCAAGATTAAGCATGGACGTTCATTTACCGGCGGTAACTGGCTTACCAAGATATTCGGATTCATGATGGGCGGACTTAAGGTTACCCCTACAAGCCGTTTCAATTTTCTGGGAGCCGGTCCCAGGATATTCCGTGGTCTGATGCGCAAGAACAATGTGGCAACCCTTGAGGAGCTGGTTGAGGCAGCAAAGGCCCTGGGTATCAATTTCTATGCCTGCGAGATGGCAATGCATGTGCTGGGACTCAAGAAAGAAGATTTTATTCCGGAGGTTAAGGATGTACTGGGAGTGGCGTCGTTTTTGAAACTTTCGGATGGTGGTGAAACACTATTTATTTAATTGAGAATTGATATGGCTACAAAGGTATTGGATATAACAAAGGAGCATTGCCCCATGACATTTGTCAAGACCAAGATTGAGCTGTCAAGACTGCAGCCGGGTGATATCCTTGAAGTGCTGCTCTCAGAGGGCGAGCCGCTTGATAACGTACCCCGTAATGCAAAGGATCAGGGTTATAACGTGCTTTCAGTTGAGCATGTTGAAGGAACAACACATAAAGTAACGATAAAGAAATAAATATATGGCAGAATCAAATTTACAGCGCAGTGTGACCACTGCAACCGCCAGAAGACTGGCAACCACCACAAAGACCGCCCCTCAGATGGGCAGTATTACGCCCAGACTGCTTCTTAAGCTGTTACCCTGGGTACAGGTAAGCGGCGGAACATTCCGCGTAAACCGCACTAAGGTAGAACTCAGAAAGAATGACCGCCTTCCGATAGAGTATGTGAACGGCGTGCCCTCATTCACAGCCAAGAACCTTAAGGCCATACCCCTGTTCTCAGAGTTTGACAATGGTATTCTGGATCGTCTGGTAAGTGCTTTTGAGGCTCAGGAGGTTGCAGTAGACCAACTGTTCGTTGAAGAAGGAAAGGATAAACAACGCTTCTTTATAGTAGCCAATGGCCAGGCGGAGGTTATCAGCAAGGGTCCTCACGGTGAGGAACTGCGGATAGCTCTGCTGGGCGATGGCGAATATTTCGGTGAAGCAAACCTGCTTGACGAGCAGGAGTCAACCGTAAGCGTTCGTGCCGTTACACCCACCGTGTTCCTGGGTCTCAAGCTCAAGGAGCTTATCAAGTTCATAAAGGAGGTGCCTGATTTCCGTGAGAAATTTGAGAAGGCTGTCGATAAGCAGCTGCGCCTTAAGGCATCGGTAAACGACAACGGTGAGAAACACATTGACCTGGTAAGCGGTCATGAGGAGGATAACATCATCCCCGAGACATACATTGACTATGAGGAGAACCCCACGGAGTACTCACTGAATACACTGCAGACCGTAGTACGTGTACATACGCGTGTATCGGACCTGTACAACAACCCCTACAACCAGCTTGAGGAGCAGCTGCGACTCTCCATTGAGAGTATCAAGGAGCGTCAGGAGTGGGAGCTCATCAACAACCGTCAGTTCGGTCTGCTGGCTGCAGCCAATCCGGCTTACCGCATATCGGCCCGTTACGGAGCGCCTACGCCCGATGACCTGGACGAGCTGCTCAGCCTGGTATGGAAAGAGCCTGCGTTCTTTGTAGCTCATCCGCGTGCCATTGCCGCATTCGAGCGTGAGTGCACATGGCGCGGCGTACCTCCTGTGACAACTGACCTGTTTGGCACCAAGGTTATACTGTGGCGTGGCGTACCTATCATTCCCAGTGACAAGGTGGAGGTTGAAGGTCAGTATCTGACCGGACGCGGAGTGGGAACCACCAAGATCATACTGGTACGCACAGGTGAGCAGAACCAGGGTGTGATAGGCCTGCACCAGAGCGGCATTCCCGGTGAGATTGCTCCGTCACTCAGCGCCCGTCTGATGGGACTTGACAAGTTCGGCGTAGCATCATACCTGCTCACAAAATACTTCTCACTGGCTGCTTTGACCGATGACGCCATTGCAGTGCTTGAGAATGTCGAGGTGGGTTATTATCATGATTATCAGCACAGGAATAAAGTAGAGAAGTAATGCTCAATCTTACAGATATAAACAGTTTTCCTACCCAGGACGGTGGCGCGCTTTCACTGTTGCGTGACATCGCTCAGAAATACTGTCCTGAGGATGCAAGGGAGTTGCGTCAGAGCGTGTTCCCTGACGAGACTCTGCATCTTGAGGAGCTGGAGGCCGGTTTCAGACAGCTGCTCTCAGGGGGCAGCGGCTTTGAGGACCTGCCTTATCTGGGCGGCGGTGATGACGACCTCCAAGGCACCACCAAGGTGGTTCCGCAGGATAACGGATTCGGTATCGGAATACCGGAATCACAGAAACTGCGTGAACTCAATTATGAGGAGGCCGATACCCTGAGCTCCGACCAGATCAAGAAGGATTTCCCTATACTTAACCAGAAGGTGAACGGTCATGACCTGGTTTGGCTCGATAATGGTGCCACTACGCAGAAACCGGTTCAGGTAATAGACAAGATCAGTGACTATTACAGGAACTACAACAGCAATATCCACCGTGGTGCCCATACGCTGGCAGCCCGTGCCACCGATGCTTATGAGGAGGCACGTGAAAAGGTTCAGCGTTTCATCAACGCCTCAAGCACGGAGGAGATAATATTCGTGCGCGGCACTACCGAGGGCATTAACCTCGTGGCACAGACCTACGGACGTCAGTATCTGACTCCCGGTGATGAGGTGATAGTATCGGAACTGGACCATCACGCAAATATCGTTCCCTGGCAGCAGGTCTGCCATGAGAAGGGTTGCACGCTCAAGGCTATCCCCACGGACCGTAACGGCGACCTTATACTCTCGGAGTTTGAGCGTCTTATCACACCGCGTACCAGATTCGTGAGCGTGGGCCATGTGAACAACACATTCGGCACCATCAATGACGTTAAGCGTATCATTGAAATCGCTCACAGCCATAATATACCGGTGTTGATTGACGGAGCTCAGAGCATAGCGCATACCAAGGTCGATGTCCAGCAACTGGGTGCAGATTTTTTTGTATTTTCGGGACACAAAATCTACGGCCCCAACGGCATAGGTGTGGTTTACGGCCGTAAGGAACTGCTGGACAGGATGCAACCCTGGCAGGGTGGCGGCAATATGATCAAGGACGTGACCATAGAGCGTACCGAGTATAATGTACCGCCCGCCCGCTTTGAGGCCGGAACCCCCAATGTGGCCGATGCCATCGGTCTGGGAGCCGCTCTTGACTATGTAAGCCGTCTGGGCATAAGGAACATAGAGCATCATGAGCATGAACTCACAGAATATGCCCGTGAGCAGCTGTCACAGATTCAGGGGCTCACTCTGATAGGCAATCCCAAAAACCGTGTATCGGTAGTGAGTTTCGTACTTGACGGCATACCTGTACCCGAGACTGGATCGCTGCTGGACAAGGAGGGTATTGCGGTTCGTGCAGGTCATCACTGCGCACAGCCAGCTCTGCGCGCCCTGGGCTATGAAATGAGCGTACGCCCCACGTTTGCTCTCTACAACACCCGTGAGGATGTGGACAAACTGGTGATTGCGGTACGCAAGATAATTGGAGAGAACAGAAAAAACAGAATTAATTAAGGTTAGAGATTATGGCAAAGATAAATGTAAACGGAGAGGTTCAGGAGGTTCAGCTTCCGTTGAGCCTTTCGGAGCTGATAAGGCAGAATGATGTCCAGCAGCCCGATATGGTAAGCGTACAGGTCAATGAGGATTTTGTGGACCGTACTGAGTGGGATGGCATTCAGATCAAAGAGGGTGATTCTGTGGATTTTCTTTACTTCATGGGAGGCGGATCATTATGATTGATTTTACTGAAGATCAGATAAAACGTTACTCCAGGCATATCCTGTTACAGGATGTCGGAGTGGAGGGGCAGGAAAAGATTATGAACGCCCGCGTGCTTGTAGTAGGCGCAGGCGGTCTGGGAGCCCCGGTAAGCCTCTATCTGGCTGCTGCCGGAATAGGGCGTATAGGAATTGTCGATGCCGATAAGGTGGACCTTTCAAACCTTCAGCGTCAGGTCATACATTTTACCAAGGATGTAGGAGTGCGTAAGGTAGAGAGTGCCAAGGAAAAGATGCAGGCCATCAACCCCGATGTACAGGTTGATACCTACTATGAGTTCCTGGACTCGACCAATGCATTTGATATAATCAAGGATTACGATTTCGTGGTGGACGGAACTGATAACTTCCCGGTCAAGTTCCTCATCAATGATGCGTGCGTAATGGCCGGCAAGCCTTACTCACACGGCGGAATCCTGCGTTTCAACGGACAGACATTCACACATCTTCCCGGAACAGCCTGTTACCGCTGCATGTTCAAGGAACCGCCACCAGCAGGAGCAGTGCCTACCTGCAGTCAGGCTGGAGTATTGGGAGCCATTGCCGGTATGCTTGGTACCATACAGGCTGCCGAGACACTCAAGTACTTTACAGGAGTAGGAGAGCTGCTGACAAACCGTCTGCTGACATTTGATGCCAAGACCATGCAGTTCCGCACCGTAGCTGTAAAACATCGTGAATCATGTCCCGTCTGCGGAACGAATCCCACGATTGACCATCTGATTGATTACGAGCAGGCTGCTTGCGACCTGAAAAAACATTAAGAGATGATTATACCTGAAGAGATTATAGATAAACTTATAGCTCAAGCCCGGCAGGATGCACCTAATGAGACGTGCGGATACCTGCTGGGCGTCAGCGTTGATGGGGTGGATACAGTAACTGAGAACTACTGGATGGAGAATATCGACCATTCTCCTGAGCATTTCTCATTCGCTCCCAAGGACCAGTTCGCAGCGCTTAAGTATGCACGTTCCAAGGGACTCAGGATACTGGCCAACTGGCACAGCCATCCGGCGTCACCTTCACGTCCGTCACAGGAGGATCTGCGCCTGGCCAATGACCCCACAATCCGTTATGCCATACTGTCACTTCTTGACGGGGAACCCAAACTCAACTCCTTTAAGATAATAAAGGGTGAGGTGGTGGACCGTGAAGTGCATCTCTAAGGCTTAAAAACAATAGGTAGTACAGAAATGAAATACGATTTCGATAAAATAATTGACCGTAGGGGAACAGGTGCCCTTAAGTATGATGTGCTTAAGGAGCGCTATGGCCGTGATGACCTGCTGCCGCTTTGGGTGGCCGACCTGGATTTTGAGACTCCGGATTTCATCACAGATGCACTGCGCAAGCGTCTGGATCACTCGCTTTTTGGTTATACCACTACACCACGTGAGCTCTGGACCACTATAGCCAAGTGGGTGGAGGATCATCATGGCTGGAAGGTACGTGAGGATTGGATTACATTCATTCCCGGCGTAATGAAGGGTGTGGGCTCAGTCGTTAACGTATTCGTAAAGCCCGATGAGAAGGTAATCATTCAGCCGCCTGTATACTATCCGTTCCGCCTTACACCGCAGGGTAATGAACGTGAGGTGGTATTCAATCCTTTGAAAAGGGTAGAGGGCGGCAGCTACGAGATTGACTTTGAGAATCTGGCCAGTGTGGCCGATGACAAATGCCGTCTGCTTATACTGAGCAACCCTCATAATCCGGCCGGAATATGCTGGAGCAGGGAGACACTGGAGCGTCTGGCCGATTTCTGCTACGAGCGTAACATCATTGTGATAAGTGATGAGATCCACTGTGACCTGACCCTCTTTGGCAACAGGCATATACCGTTCGCAACGGTAAGCGACAAGGCTGCCGAGATAAGCATCACCTTTGGCGCACCTTCCAAGACCTTCAATACCGCAGGTATCGTGAACTCATACGCCATCGTTCCCAATGACACCCTGCGCCGCCGTTTTTTCAAGTGGCTTGACGCGAATGAGTTCAGTGAGCCGCCCATATTCTCAACCATTGCCATCATGGCTGCATTCCAAAATGGTGAGCCGTGGCGACAGCAGCTCATAAGCTATATTGAGGATAACATCCGCTTTGTCGAGGATTACCTTAATAAGTATATACCCGGCATTAAGGCATTGCGTCCGCAGGCTACGTTCCTGGTTTGGCTTGACTGTCGTGAGTTGTATCTGGATCATGTCGCTCTTGTTGACCTCTTTGTCAACAAGGCCCATCTGGCCCTTAATGACGGTGAGATGTTCGGCAAGGGAGGCGAGGGATACATGCGACTCAACGTGGGAGCACCGCGGGCATTGCTCAAAAAGGCACTGGATCAGCTCAGAGACAGCATCTGAGTGCAGAAAAAGAGTCTATGAAACGCCCCGGTTGACATTCCAGCCGGGGCGTTTTATTGGCCGTAAAGAAGATTATTCTACAAGAATGGTGAATATGGGGAGTTTTGGTTGATTTTATTCTACGCAAATATGGAATAATTTAAAATCTCTTCTAAACATTTGAGTTTTGTTGGAATGAATAACTATTAAGGCGACCTTTGCATCGGAAATCAGAAAACGAACAAAAAAACAAACAACAATATGAAAAAGACAGTTTATCTCATAGCATTGATTCTTAGCCTGCAGCTCTCGAATGCAGCCAGTGCACAGGATGTAGAGACCATTTCACTGCGCGTGCCCGACTTTGCACACGCTCTCGTGGAGAACCTGGCTCATGAGTACAGCCGTACACACAGCGGAGTTGAGTTCCGTTTTGTATCGGCCAAGGAACTCAGCAGCGCAAGCAACGTCCTGGTGCTCACTACCGATGAGCCTTCAGTCAACTTTGCACGTTATGCAGTGCTTCCTATAACAAAGAAGGGCACCGAGGCCGATAAGCTCACCGCCTCACGCCGTCTCAATGCAAAGAAACTCCGTTCTCTCTTCTTCAAGAGCGATGATGAAGATGAGGATGAACAATCCAAGGCCGAGCAGAAGGTGCATATCTACACCGGTAACAGCCAGCTGTCAGCCTCACGCGCATATGCCTCATACCTTAATGAGGATGTGAACGACTACAAGGGCAAGAAGGTGTCAGGCGATGATTCATACCTGACCGCTGCCATAAGCCGTGATCCGCTGGGCGTGACTGTGAACTACCTCTCCAATATCTTTGACCTGGAGAGCCGCAAGCCTGGCTCAGAGCTCGCAATTCTTCCGCTTGACCTTGACAAACACGGCCGCCAGGTACTTGATGCCGCAAACCTGGACAACATCATAACACTTCTGGAGGAGCAGGAATATGCTGAGATTCCTGTCGGTACAGTGGGATTCTCATACGATATCACCGACCGTCTGGTCAACGACTTTGTGAGCTGGGTGCTGACGAACGGGACAGGTGAGCTCCACCACTACGGACTCCTTACATTGCCTCAAAATGAACTGACTGCGCAGCTGCAGCGTATAGTAAACAAGGAACTCGCACAGAACTAATACTTTAGCCGGATAATTTGATTAACACTTAACAAAGGAGCGGGGCTTATAAACCCCGTCCCCAGGAGGATACTGTACTTATGAAAACAACAATTCTGACACTCATTCTGACATTTGCAGTCAGCTTCCAGGCCTCAGCGCAGGTGGCTCTGACCGGTCGTGTGACCGATGCCGCCACAGCCGAGCCTCTGACAGGAGCACAGGTGGTGCTCAAGTCAGTCAAAGGCTCAGGTGCCGTGACTGACCTGGATGGTAACTTTACCCTTAATACCAAGGAGAAACTCCCCCTTACACTTGTGATTGACTTTATCGGTTACCGCTCTCAGGAGATTGATGTCTATGACGACTCAGAGCCCATTGACATTGAACTCGCTGAGGACGTGAACACCCTCTCTGAGGTGGTGATCATAGGTTACGGCACACAGAAACGCACACAGCTCACCGGTAGCGTTACCACTGTAAAGGCCGAAGTCCTGGAAAACACACGCCAGTCAACAATTGACGGAGCATTGAGCGGTCTTATATCGGGCCTTAACGTAACGGCAAGCAGCGGTCAGCCCGGTGCCGAGAGCCAGCTGCGTATACGTGGCGGCAACTCGGTGAATGCATCGAACGAGCCTCTGTATGTGGTTGACGGATTCATCTACTACAAGGATGCGGCAAACAGCAGCACGGGTCTTGGTGCCATTGAGGGCTCACTCAACCCGCTTGCCACAATCAACCCCAGTGATATTGAGAGCATTGAGGTGCTCAAGGACGTATCGGCCACTGCCATCTACGGCTCACGCGGAGCCAACGGTGTGATACTTATCACCACCAAGAAGGGCAGTCTTGGCCAGGAGAACAGTAATATAAGTTATGGCTACAGCATAGGTGTAAGCCGCATTGCCAAAAAACTGGAACTGCTCGGTGCAAGTGAGTGGGCTCAGCTCCAGAAGGATTACTTTGGCAACAAGGGAGGTTACACCGATGCTCAGATAGCAGCCCTGGGCCGTGGTACCGACTGGCAGGATGCAGTGACTCGTGACGCCATCCAGCAGACCCATGAGTTGAGCATAAACGGCGGCACACAGAAGAACCGCTACGCTTTCTCAGCCAACTACACTGACCAGGACGGTATAATACTGAACTCCGGATTCCAGCGTTACAACTTCCATGTAAACACGGAGTGGGAGCTTAAGAAGGGTCTCAACTTTGGCTTTAACGTGACCTACGGACGCTCCAAGCAGAGCGGCCTGACAACAACCGAGGGCCAGGTGTTCAACTCGTCACCTTACTCAGCCGGCATAACCAACAGTTTTGTGTACGCCCTGCTGCTTCCGCCGGTGATCCCGGTTTATAACGAGGATGGCTCATATTTCTTCAAGAACCCTTACGAGTATGCCTATTTCGCTATCGGAGACCACTCTGCCAACCCGGTCTATGACCTTAAGGAAAGCGTGGCCGACAACATAAACAACTATCTTTTGAGTAATATCTGGGCAAGCTACCGTCTGGGTGGCCTTACACTCAAGGCTTCAGTCGGACTGAACAGTGAGAAACTCACTCAGGAGTATTTCTCGGGTGCGTACACATCACTCGGTCTGGCCACCCAGGGTATAGGTGGTGTGGGCAACCGTCAGACCGATGTATGGCAGCAGGAGTATACGGCCAGCTATGCCGTAGATCTGGATGACAGGAACAGCCTGGATGCCCTGGTGGGATTCACACGCCAGACCCAGACATCGGTCTCATCATCCATCCGTACCGACCACTATACGAACGAGTCGCTCAAACAGTACAACCTGGGTGACGGAGCCAATATCTACACTCCCCGAACAAGTATCAGCGATGCCTCGCTCAACTCGGTGCTGGCACGTCTGAACTACTCGCTTCTGGACCGATACAATGCCACTGCCACCTTCCGCGCCGATAACAGCAGCCGTTTTGCCAAGCATCACCGCTGGGGTTATTTCCCCTCACTGGGACTGTCATGGAACGTGGAGAAGGAGCCTTTCCTGATCCAGGTGTCGGATATAGATTATCTCAAGGTGCGTGCATCGGCCGGTCTGGTAGGTAACCAGGAGATCAGTGACTACGCATTCACCACCTCATACTCCACAGGATCATACGGCGGCAGCAGCAGTTATGCCAAGAAGAACGCTGCCAATGACAACCTCAAGTGGGAGACCACGGCAAGCTATAACGTAGGAATTGACCTGGGCTTGTGGCATAACAAGGTCAATATCGTGACCGATGTCTACTACAAGAAGACCAGTGACCTGCTGCTCGTGGTTCCGTTGGGCTTCTCAGCTGCTGTGACTACACAGCTGCAGAACATAGGCAACGTGATAAACAAGGGTGCCGAGTTCTCGGTTGACGTAAACCTGATTAACCGCAAGCGCAAGTCCTGGAGCGTATCGGCCAACATAGCCTATAACAAGAACGTGATTAGCGACATGGGCGTTACCGACAACGTGATCCAGGGTAGCGACAACCAGCAGATTCTGCGTCGCGGCGAGGCTCTGGGCTCATTCTACGGACTGGTGTTTGACGGAATAGTACAGGCCGGTGAGGATGTAACCAAACTGCCTACCGTGAACGGACTCACTCCCAAGGCCGGTGACGTGAAGTATGTCGATACCGACGGCAACCAGCGCATTGACGGCAATGACCGTCAGATACTGGGCAGCACACAGCCTAAGTTCATTTACGGATTCTCAACACAGTACACATGGCGTAGGTTTGACTTCTCGGCATCATTCTCAGGTAACTACGGCAACAGCGTGTACAACGCGCTTGGACGCCGTCTGGAGCTCACGGGTGATTCCTATAACGTGCTCTCCACCGTACGTGACTCATGGACACAGGAGCGCGGTGGCAACACACTCCCTCTGGCATCGAACCCGAGACCGTTCTCATACATAGACAGCCGTTATGTGGAGGATGCCTCATACCTCAAGCTGCGTAACGTGACCATCGGCTACAGGATACCTTTCTCAAGGGATTTCCCCGTGAACGCACGTGTATATGTGACAGGACAGAACCTGCTTACGTTCACCGGTTACAAGGGTTACGATCCTGAGGTAAGCAGCGGAACCGATAACGGCGCGTACCCATCGGCCCGTACCATATTGTTCGGAACCAACATTTCATTCTGATTATTACAAACCATTAAATCATATCAAACTATGGAAAAGAGAAACATTGCTAATTATTCCAACCATGGAAAAGTGAATTTTATTCTTAGTGCTGCCCTGTCAGCAATACTTTCAATCGGTCTCGTATCATGCTCAAACGACGAGGAAGGTATAAACAAACAAGTTACTAACGAGAATGTGGTCGATGACGATGCCAGCGCCCTCTCACTCGTGAACGGTGTCTACAGCCACTGGCAGCCGCTCTCATCATCATTCTCATTCATAATCGAGCTCAACTCAAACAAACTCATCTCATTCGAGGGTGAGGAGGGTGAGGCAGGCCCTGTAAACAGCCGTTTTGAGCAGGAGCCTACCACCTGGTATCAGGTTAAGATTTTCAACCACCTCTTCCTGGGTATAGCTCAGGCAAATGAGGCTATCACAACAATCAACAACTCACTTGAGGCCGGTAAGGTTACACAGGCCGGTTACAACGCTGCAGTGGGTAAGGCCAAGTTCCTCCGTGCACTGGCATATCTCAAGCTGGCTCAGCTGTGGGGTGAGGTGCCTGTATTCACCGAGGCCGGCGGCAGCACCACCGAGCGTCAGGAACTGGATGTAGTATTCGCTCAGATTATCGAGGACTTTACTGAAGCTGAGGCTCTTCTGAACGACTACAACGGTGATCCCCGCGTTCCTTCCAAGCAGGCTGCCCAGGCACTTCTGGCACGTACCTATCTTGTATGGGGTGACAATCCTCTTACAGCCGCACAGGTTGCAGCTATCGCCAACGGTCAGACTGATCCTGAGTTCAGCAAGACCGACAGCCGTCTGGAGAAAGCTATCCAGTATGCTGACCGCGTAATCAACAGCGGCAAGCTGGCTCTTGCAAGTGATTTCAGCAAGCTCTATGGCCGTGATTATGAGAGCAACAAACTGGGTCAGAACGAGCACCTGTTCACCATCGCCCATGACGGTGACAAGAAGGATGCCCAGGGTAACCATCAGACACACTGCTCATGGACCTTCCCCTTCCAGAACGGTGAGAACGGTGAGGGCTACAGCCAGAACCATACCGAGGCTGCCGATGATGACGTATATGACAACTGGAAGGCTGAGTATCCTGATGACAAGCGTCTTGCCAAGACTTACTTCATAGAACTCACCAATCCTGAGACAGGTAAGACTCACACTTACTACTCACCGGTATATACTCCTATCAACGGAAAGGGTGTAGACCAGAGCTATGAGGATTCTGAGAACCTGGAGATCACACAGAACTCTGTTGACCGTATCGAGATCCGTTACGCCGAGGTTCTGCTCATCAAGGCCGAGGCCCTGGTTCAGCTGGGACGTAACACAGAGGCTGCTGAGCCCTTCAACCAGCTGCGCCGCCGTGCAGGCATCGAGACTGTCGATGCTCCTACATTCGACCAGATCAAGCGTGAGTGGGATTATGAGTTCACATATGAGCAGTTCTCAGTACTTAACTCATACCGTTGGAAGGACCTTATCTCATCAATCAAGGAGGTATCGACTTACAAGCACTTTGCTGACAACTGGAAGGAACTGGCTGAGTACACACCTGATCAGGAGGCATACTTTACCAAGGTTCACAACCACCTTGTAGCCAAGTACAACAACGTTCGCGGCAAGCACTACCGTCAGCCCATTCCCACCGGTTTGAGCGGTGAGGACCTTGGCATAGCCCAGAACCCCGGTTATTGATTTGACAAAAGGGACGGTTCCTGCTGCCTGGACAAACCGAAAGGAACTGTCCCTTAATTAAAAACATGGAAAAGATTATGAATAGGAATTATTTATTTATAGGTCTTGCACTTGCCGGTTTGACACTTGCATCATGCAGCAAGGATGACAGCGAACAGATAAAGGATGAAGGTAAGAAGGTGGAGTATGATTCACATGCCGTGGATCTGGGCCTTCCCAGCGGCCTCAAGTGGTCAGACCAGAACCTTGGAGCCAACACCCCTGAGGAATATGGCGGATATTATGCCTGGGGATCACTTGAACCGTTGTCATCATTTGACAGTGAGAACTACCGTAGGGATGTGGATGTTAAGAACATACCCGCAAACTACTCCGGTAATGTGAATTTTGATCCCGTTGCCAAGAATATCGGTGGTGAATGGAGAACACCCACCTACGGTGAGGTCAGGGAACTGATGAACAACACCACCTATGAATGGACAACCAGCAATGGGGTAAAAGGATTGAAACTCACAGGCCCTAACGGTAACTCCATATTCATTCCTGCCGGTGGTCAGATATCGGGTACCACTCTGAGCAAGGAAGGATTCCAGGGCACAATCTGGACCGCATCGCAGGATCCCGGATATGAGGGTGCAGGTATTATAGCTATAGCAAATGCCGCAGGATTAGGCGGAACAGGAGGATACGGCTACATGGGATATAATCTCCGTCCTGTACGCAAGTGATTTGAACTATAAAATAACCCCACGTTTAAGTGGATTTAAAACAGAGTATCATGAATATTGGAAAGTATTTGAAAATTGGAGCAGTTGTCTTGTTTGGAGCAGTATTGAGCTCATGCAACTCGAATGATGATTTAGGAAAACAGGAAATTGAGATTCCGGGTATTACGATTGACGGCGATATAGACTGCTGCTCGGCCGAGGAGGCGCTGCAGGTCTACAAGTTCCTTCAGACCGTAAAGATCATACCTGAACTCTCAACAGTGATTGATGATAAGTACAACGTGTTCGTATATTCAAATACCGGTAAGCTTCATGGAGGATACAACGATCTCTATTTCGTTGCTACCAAGAAGAAAAACGGAAACTATATCAAGAACTTTGAGATACCGGCACTCAAACCCATCATGCTGATGGTCAAGATGAACATGAAGCACAGCACACCTGTAAGCGCAGGCGTGGAGAGCTTCAACAAGAACTACCTGGCTGTAAGACGCGGATGGATATCGTTCGTGATGAACACCAGCGATGCCGGTTCATGGACTCTGTCTTATGACTACTCTGTACTGGGTAGCGAGGGTACGACGGCTGAACAGGAGATAATCGTCGATGCTCTGCCTGACGGTCAGCAGTGGATAAAGTCCTTCAAGTCCGGTGATAACACATATTACCTGTCACTGGTCAATCCGTTGGACTGGAGCACCGGTAAGAATACCATCACTGCATATGTCTCAAAGAAGAACACTCCTGCCACAACACCGTATGGTCTTGCATCGGAGCAGTTCGTGATTGAGATTGACCCGCGCATGCCTGACATGGGTAACCACACATCGCCCGATAACGTAGGCCTTTCACGTCAGAGTGACGGAAGCTATCAGGGTACAGTTAACCTGACCATGACCGGCAGATGGCGTATACACCTTACAGTGAAGGATACACAGGGTAACGTTGTTGCCGGTGGCGATGACCTGAGCGACGGATACAGCTCGCTCTATTGGGATGTAACTATTTAATGTTTGTTTTTTCTGGTTTTGTTTCAAGATGCTGGAAACTGTTTTACTTGCAACAGTATTGATGATTGATGCGGAGGCCCCTGACAGGGTGCAGAACCTTGATGAGGTGCTTATCGTATCCGATGAGGAGAGAGGCCGCAGACGCTCCGTAAAGGGGCAGGCCGCCAGTATCGACGAACATTTGGGTGAACTGCGTAAGGTAAACCTCGTTCGTCGGGGCTCTTACGCATGGGAACCCGTTGTCAACAACATGCAGACCGAAAGGTTGTCAACTACAATTGACGGAATGAAGATATTCTATGCATGTACTGACAAAATGGATCCTGTCACGTCCTATGTTGAGAGTGGTAACCTTCAGAGTATCAGTCTCAACTCAGGGCTTGACGGTAATCCTCAGGCTACCGGTAACATCGGCGGAAGCCTGGACCTTAAGCTGCGTAAAGTCGGTTTTGATTCCGATCCCCGCCATATAAACGTATCGGGCGGTCATGAGTGGAACGGACACCTGCAGGTGTATGGTGCCGATGCTGCATTCAGCGGAAGCCGTGCATACCTGAACACAGGTCTGTTCTATCGTGATGCCGATAACTACCGCACGGGTGGAGGAGAGGTCCTGAATTACTCTCAGTTCAGTAAGGTGAACGTGTTTGCCAATGCGGGACTGCGTCTTTCGGACAGTGATATACTTGAATCGACCCTGATTTTTGACCGCGCGACCGATGTGGGTTATCCGGCCCTGAACATGGATGTATCAAAGGCGCAGGGATTCATTTCATCGGTCTCATACCGACATCTGTTCAGCGGTGCAAGCCTGGAGACCAAGGCTTATTACAACCATATAATCCATATCATGGATGATACCACACGTCCCGATGTGGAGATCCATATGGATATGCCCGGTGACAGCTGGACCACCGGCCTGTACAGTCTGCTTACCACCTCATTGGGTGCCGAAACAGGCGCGCAGCATGATGTGGCAGCGAATTATGACCTTTACTATAACCGTCTGTTTGCCGATATGACCATGTATCCCGGCGGTGCCGCACCCATGTATATGGTGACCTGGCCCGATGTGGGAACGCTCAATACCGGTCTGGCTGTGACGGATAACGTGAGTATTGATTCAAGGCAGTCGCTGCGTCTGTCAGGTAAGCTGGCATGGCAGCAGCAGCGTCTGAATAATGAGGAGGGCTATCATGGTCAGAAAGTGTTCTTTCCGCTTATGACAGACTCCTACTATCAGACCACCGGCCGCATTGCCGCCTCATATCAATTGGCTGTTAACGGTACCCAGTTCTCAATTGGCGGTGGTTGGGGAAGCCGTGCACCCACAGTGACCGAGGCTTACGGTTATTACCTGAACAATACCTTTGACCAGTATGACTACATGGGCAACCCTCATCTTAAGAATGAGTCCGCCTTTGAACTCAATTCAGAATTCTCAATTCAGAATTCTCAATTCTCAATTGAACTTGATGCCAACGTGTTCTTGTTCTGCGACTACATCATCGGTCGTCTTGATGACCGCCTGTCGGCTATGACCGTAGGGGCGGAGGGTGTCAAGGTATACCGTAACCTGGATCATGCGACCATCGCCAACTTCTCAGTTGACGCCGATTGGCAGATCACTGACAGGATTACATGGAGCGGTAATGTGAATTACGCACTTGGACGTGATGATGAGTACGATCCGCTGCCGCTCATATCGCCTTTGGCATGGCGTACGGAACTGCAGTACCGTCATAACCGCCTGCAGGCCCTGGCTGAGGTTCGCGGTAATGCCCGTCAGAAAGATTTCTCGGCAAAATACGGTGAAACTGAAACCGCAGCGTGGAATATTGTAAATTTGTCGCTGCAATACGGATTTTCATCATTCACCCTGCGTGGTGGCGTCGAGAACCTTCTGGACCGCAGGTACTCATCGTACTCAGATTGGAACAACATACCCCAGAAGGGTCGTAACGTATATTTGAATCTAACTTTTGAACTGTAAATGAAAAAGGTTTTTGTTTGGATAGGAGCACTGGTTGTAGGTGCTGTACTTGGAGTTTTGGGTATTCATGTGCTGGATCAGATCATGAATATCATTGCTACGGTTTATACCAGGCTGTTTCAGCTGCTTGCCGTACCCACGATAGTCCTGGCCGTAATAACCACCTTTGCCACATTCGGTTCAAACGGGTCAGGGCGCATATTCGGCCGCACGCTTACATATACGCTGCTTACCACTTTGGCTGCAGCCGCCATAGGTGCTCTGCTCTTTGTGCTCATCGCTCCCGGCAATCTGCCTCTTGACTCTGTCAGTCAGGGTGGAAATGTACTGGCAGGAACTCAGGAGAGCTATCTGGACCATATCCTTGGCGTCGTGCCCAACAATATAGTAAGACCGTTCCTGGAGGGCAATGTGCTGTCACTGCTGCTGGTGGCCTTTGCCGTTGGAATAGGTCTCTCCAAACTGCCTGATTCCGAGAACAAGGCCGTCGTGGTGAAAGGCCTGCTGGGACTTCAGGACCTGCTGTTCCTGCTTATCCGCGGGCTTATATGGACCCTGCCTCTGGGTATCGTGGCTTTCTCGGCTGAACTGTCTGCCCAGATATCGGCCGGAGTGATTGCCGATTCCATAGGAAAGTATGTCCTGGTGGTTCTGGGAGGTAATTTCATTCAGTTCTTTATCGTGCTGCCGCTGTTCCTGCTGGCTCGTGGGCTCAATCCCATTCATGTGCTGGGACGCATGACTCCCGCCGTGCTCATGGCGCTCTTTACCAAGAGCAGTGCCGCTACGCTGCCTGTTACTATGGAATCGGCCGAGGACCGTCTTGGAGTTCGTAAGGAGGTGGCACGTTTCGTGTTGCCCATCTGCACCACCATCAACATGAACGGCTGCGCCGCATTCATACTGGTTACATCGCTGTTTGTCATGCAGAACGGAGGTACTCCCATCACGTTCAGTACAATAATGCTCTGGATACTGATTTCGGTGGTATCGGCCGTAGGTAATGCCGGCGTGCCCATGGGTTGTTTCTTCCTGACTCTCTCGCTGATGTCGGGAATCGGCGCTCCGGTGGCCATTTTGGGCATAATCCTGCCTATCTATACCATTATCGATATGGTTGAGACTGCTGAGAATGTGTGGTCTGACTCCTGCGTATGCGCCATGACTGACAAGGACCTGTCAAAGGCGGATGCCAAGTGAGGCGGTGGCGTACCAGTCAATGAGGTCGACCTTGTTGCTGGTTCCGCCGTATTCAAAGTGGTTGAATATGACGTTGGCGCTCACAAAATAACGGTTCCAGCAGTAGGCCACGCCCATGCGCAGGTCCAGGTTGAATGAGAGCGACGTGCGGCGGCTTTCAGTGCCGCATTCCCATATATCTATGTCATCGGGAATCTCTGTGATCTCCTCGTCATCACCGATTATCTTGTGGATCTCGCCGTTCTCCCAGACATGCTTCTCGTTGTCCCATTTGCCGTAGTCGTTGCGCGGCTCACCTGAGAACATGCTGTAGTTGCAGTCATATTTTACGCGCGTCACCTTATCGGACACGCTTATGTTGGGCATTACCATGGCGTTGACGGTCCATCCGCGGGCCGGCACCCAGTTGTAGCCGTAACCCAGTCCCAGCGTGATCTTGCCAAGCGTGATGGTGCCCACTGAATCACAGAAGTATATTAGGCTGGCGTTGTCCTTATATGCCATATTTATGCCCGATGCATATGCCGTAGCGCCCAGGAGCAGTGAGCCGGCGGACTTTTTCTGTATGACCGCCTGGTTGTAGGCCGCGGGCTGCGAGTAACGCCTGCCGTTAAAGACGTAGTATGTGTTGAAGTAGAGTGAGACCACGTCGATGGGGGTCCAGAACTGGGTGTCATAGTCAAAGACGGTGGTGTCGGGGTCCAGGTAATCCATCCTGGCGTGAAGGTCCTCATATTTCTGGCTCCTGAGCCTTAAATTCATGCCGTACCTGGCTCCCGTGGCGCTTATGGAGATGTTTATGCCCGGTTTCTTATTGAGCTTGTAGTAATAGCCGATGCCAAGTCCGCGGTATCCCACCCAGAGGCCGACTGACTTGTTCAGCTTTGAGTCCAGGTCCATCTGCAGCAGGGTGCTGTAGGAATCCTCCCCATAATCAAAAAACTTGCGGTTGGTGAACCCGGTCGTGGTCTCATCGAATTTGGAGCGCAGTATTATACGCCAGGGGCGGTCGGGGACGTCGATGTATCGGGCATCGAACTTCTTTACGGCGGCCGAGTCAAGACGCTCTCCGAAAGACTTTACCCTGGCGGAAAGCCGGGTGCCCGGTTGTGCCTGGATGCCGGAGACTGCCAGAATGCAGAGGATTGCCGTGATGATAGTCCTGAGCCCTTTCATTATGTTCTGCGGGGGATAATTATTTGATTCGGGGCATAAAAATAGTATCTTTTTTTGTGTAAGTTTGCATGATTGACGAACAATGTTTTAGTATGGATCTGATTAAGAGGTTTCTTTCTTATACGGCTGTCGATACGCAGTCTGACGAGAATTCAAATACCGTCCCCAGTACTGATAAGCAGAAAAATCTGGCCCGTATGCTCAAGGCCGAGCTGGAGGGAATGGGGCTTGAGGATGTGGTCATGGATGACATGGGATACGTGTATGCCACGCTTCCGGCCAATACTGATGAGGCCATTCCGGTCATAGGATTTATATCGCATATGGACACCAGCCCCTCCATGAGCGGCAAGGATGTCAAGCCACGCATAGTTGAGAACTATGACGGCGGTGACATAATCCTGAACGCTGAGCAGGGTGTGGTGCTCTCGCCGTCGCTGTTCCCCGAGCTGCTTGCACATAAGGGTGAGGACATAATCGTGACCGACGGAACGACCCTTCTCGGGGCCGATGACAAGGCGGGTATCGCTGAGATAATCACCGCTGTGGAGTACCTGCAGCAGCATCCTGAGATAAAACACGGCAAGGTACGTATCGGATTTAATCCCGATGAGGAGATCGGCATGGGTGCCGATAATTTCGATGTGGAGCTGTTCGGTTGCGACTGGGCCTATACCGTCGATGGCGGTGAGGTGGGAGAGATGGAGTATGAGAACTTCAATGCAGCCAAGGCTGTGTTCCGTATCCAGGGCCTGGAGGTGCATCCGGGTTATGCCAAGGGCAAGATGGTCAATGCGTCACTGCTGGCTGCCGAGCTTATAGGCATGTTCCCGGCCGGTGAGACTCCTGCCACCACCAGCGGGTACGAGGGATTCTATCATATCGTGGGCCTGAGCGGCGAGGTTGACCATGCCGTAGTCACCTTTGTCATACGTGACCATGACCGTGACCGTTTTGAGGAGCGCAAGAGATTTGCGCAGTCGGTTGCCGATTCCATGAATGCCAAATACGGTGCAGGCACTGTCGTGGCGGAGGTATCGGACCAGTATTACAATATGAAGCAGGAGATTGACAAGGTGCCGCATGTGGTGGAGATTGCGTGCCGTGCCATGGAGGAGGCGGGCGTTACGCCGGTCAAGGTGCCCATACGCGGCGGCACGGACGGCGCTCAGCTCTCGTTCAAGGGTCTGCCTTGTCCCAACCTGTTTGCGGGTGGCATGAATTTCCACGGACGGTATGAATGGGTTCCGGTCCAGAGCATGGAGAAAGCCGTCCGCACCATCGTCAATATCGTAAAACTAACACACTAGGGACGGTTCCTAATGTGTTAGTTTTGCGGGAAAACTGCAACATTAGGAACCGTCCCTAATGTTGCACTATTCGTCAAAATCAAATTCGTCGGGGAGTTCGAAGGGGGAGTCGGAGAGGAAATCCTCCATGTCGCGGCGGTCTTTCTTGGTGGGGCGGCCCAGGCCGGCGGCACGCTTTACGAATCCGCCTATGCGGTTCATCTCCAGCAGATCGTACTGGTCCTTGGGAGTGATGTTCTCCATCATCTCCGGCACCAGCTTGGCACCCACGCGGTTCTCAATGGCCTGCAGGACCTTGAAAGAGTAGGTTACAGGCGGCTTGCGGACCTGTACGGTGTCGCCCTCATGTACGGTCTTGGACGGCTTGACCTGAACGCCGTTGACCGATATGCGCCCCTTCTTGCAGGCATCGGCCG
>JBGURN010000061.1:0-3788 GCA_045131955.1 Bacteroidaceae bacterium | reverse complement strand
TCCAATCCTCGTTGTAGAAATATAGCCTTGAATCCTCATATCGGGCCGTCACTGTCTTAATGATGCATATAAGATTCCTTCCGCTCTTCTTATAAGGGAAAAGGATCATCTCCATACGGCCCGCTCCCGATGTCATGATTGAGAGATAATTATCGGTAAAAGCTGTCATCACGCTCTCACCCCCCAGTTTATTCCTGACCTGAGCCTTCATGCCGGCATCCATGAAATCCATAAAGTCCAGGCGCTCGCTTGATGTAAGTGCGGGCAGTATGGAGTCAGGCATATGGACGAACAGCGAACGCAAGTCCTCAGCCCCAAGAGGGTTCAGGACCGCAAGAGTCAGGACAACCACGGTCAGTATTCTCTTCATCATAGCTCAAACAGATTATCAGGATAGACTATCTTGTGCAGGAACAGTCCCTGAGCCGGTGCTGAATCACCTGCGCTGCAGCGGTCCCTACGCTCTATTATCTTGGCGAACTCATCAACCGTAAGCTTGTGACGGCCCACCTCCATGAGAGTCCCCACAATGGCGCGTACCATGTTGCGCAGGAACCTGTCGGCCGTTATGGTGAACACCCACCCGGAATCCGGCAGTTCCGACCACTCCGCCTCAGTCACATGGCAGTCATTGGTCTTGGTATCGGTGTGCAGTTTACTGAAACTGGTAAAATCAACCGTATCAAGCAGTATCCTGGCGGCCTGGTTCATAAGCCCGAAATCAGGCTCGTTGGGCACGTACCATGAGAAGCCGCGGTCAAAGGCGCTCTTACTCAGCGTCACGTAATACTTATAGGTACGGGCCTTGGCGTCAAACCGCGCATGTGCGGTCGGCACTACGGGCACGATGCCATGCACAGCTATATCGGGCGGCAATATCCCGTTCAGTTTACCCTTCATCCAACCGCAGTCCTGCGGGGTCTCCAGGTCAAAATGGGCTATCATCTGACGGGCATGCACGCCGGCATCGGTCCGTCCGGCTCCCGTGACGGAGATTTTCTCCCTCAGGAACAGATGGAGAGCCTCCTCCAGTGTCTGCTGCACCGAAGGTGAATGGGGCTGAATCTGCCATCCGCTGTAGGCAGTGCCGTCAAATTCCAGATCTATAAAGTACCTCACTCCCTACTCTGTCCTGCCAGGTTCATAATATGGACCGCCACAAGCGCCGCCGTCTCAGTACGCAGCCTTGAAGGTCCCAGTGAAATGGGCTTGAATCCCGCCTTCAGTGCCATCTCTATCTCCGCGGGGCTGAAATCCCCCTCAGGACCGATGAGCACGAGCGAATCATGTCCGGGTATGACCGCATCCTGAAGCAGCACCTTGCTGCCGGGCTCGCAGTGGGCGATGAACTTGTCGCCCTCAAAACCGCGTTCCACAAAGCTCTTGAACGGAATCATGCCGTTAAGCACCGGAAGCGTAGCTTTCTGGGACTGTTTCATGGCCGATACGGCTATCTTCTCAATGCGTTCCATCTTTATCACGTCACGCTCTGAGTGGTCTGTCTTTATGAATGATATCTCGTCGACACCTATCTCCACCGCCTTCTCCACGAACCACTCGTTACGGTCCATGAGTTTGGTGGGAGCCACCGCTATATGCAGATGTCCGCTCCAGAGAGGTGCCTGAGGCTCCTTTTTCTCAATATGGACCATGCAACGCTTGCCCGATACGGCGCTTATCACAGCATCATAGAAACTGCCCTTGCCGTCAGTCAGGCGCAAACGGTCGCCCTCTTTCATACGAAGCACGCGTATGCAGTGCCCGGCCTCCTCATCAGGAAGCTGCATGTCAGTCTGTATATCGGGAGTATAGAAAAGCCACATATAAGATTCAGATAAGGTCCCTGTCACTTTCGTCGGCCTGCCCGCGGCTGTTTATCTCGTCACGCAGACGTGCGGCGAATTCATAGTTCTCGGTAGCTATAGCCTGCTCCATAGCCTCCTTGAGCACCTTGGTGCTTGCGGTAGCAATAGGCAGCGAGTAGGCTCCGTCAGGCTGCAGGCGTATACAGTTGCGCTCCAACAGGTCCTCCTCTATATAAATGGGAACATTGCTCCTGACTGCAAGAGCCAGGGCATCGGATGTGCGGCACTCTATGAATGAGGTGTTGCCGTCACGTTCCATGAAAAGATGCGAATAGAATATTCCGCGGCTTATCTTGAAAATCTCAACCTCGGTAAGCTGTCCGTCAAACTGCTTGAGGGTATTCAGGTAGAGGTCGTATATGCCGGGATGCGGTATCTTATGGCGGAAAAGGCTTACTATTATGGCCTGGGCCTCGAGCGGACCGACCAATACCGGGAGACATCGCAGGCTGCTCTCGTCACCTTCGGCCACTTTCTCCTTGAGAAGTGCCACGAGAGCCAGGTCAGACGGCGTGCGGTTCAGGATCTCCCCCACAATAAGCTCAATTTTCTTCTTTCCTTCCATACCACCGCAAAGATAACATAAATAAAGTAGAAACCGAGTTGTCATCACGACAACTCGGTTTCAAATTAAATCTAATACCATGAAAAACACATCACAAAGATATGCTTTTAAATTATATTCAACTCTTATTCACATAAAAAAACTCTACATTTAACATTATTTCACACTACTCTACCGAGAGCACAAGACCCTTCAGGTACTCCCCTTCGGGGTGGAAAATGTTAATGGGGTGATCGGCTGGCTGATGGAGCTGATAAAGAATCTTCACACTGCGGCCTGCCTGAGCGGCTGCCGTGAACACCGCGGTGCGGAACTGCTCCTTGTTGACCACCTGAGAGCAAGAGAATGTGAACAGGATACCTCCGGGCTGGATTTTCTCCATTGCCTTCTGGTTCAGGCGACGGTATCCTATAAGAGCATGTTTGAGTGCGTCCTTGTGTTTTGCGAATGCGGGAGGATCCAATATAATAAGGTCATATATGGAATCCATACGGTCCAGGAACTTGAACGCGTCCTCCGCAAAAGCGGCATGACGTGTGTCGCCGGGGAAATCATCCTCAACACCGCCCGATGTAAGTTCTATGGCACGTGCCGAACTGTCGACCGAATGCACCAGCTTGGCACCGCCCCTCAGGGCTGCCAGCGAGAATCCGCCGGTATAGCAGAACATGTTCAGTACAGAGCGTCCCTTGGAGTATTTCTCCAGCAGGGCACGGTTCTCGCGCTGGTCTATGAACAGACCTGTCTTCTGACCTGCTATCCAGTCTACAGGCATCTTCATGCCGTATTCCAGCGGGGTGTCATCGGAGGGACCTCCCATTATATATCCGTTACCGCGGTCTATATCGGCCTTGAACGGAAGCGTAGTCTCTGATTTGTAGTATATGCCGTTAAGACGGTCACCCATGACCTTCTTGAGAGCCTCGGCTATATCCATACGGTTGCAGTGCATGCCTACGGAATGAGCCTGAACGACTGCCGTGTGGCCGTATACATCGATCACCAGGCCGGGAAGGTTGTCACCCTCGCCGTGTACCAGACGGTAAATGTTATGGTCCTCACGGTCAGTGAGTCCGAGTGAACGGCGCAGCTCGAATGCCACTGAAAGACGCTTGAGCCAGAATTCCCCGTCAATAGGCTCCTGCCTGAACGAGAGTACACGGACCGCGATGCTGCCGACCTGTATATGTCCCACGGCAATCCACTTGCCCTCATGGGTATAGACATCAACGACATCGCCCTCCTCGGGAGCGCCCTCTATATCGGCTATGGCTCCTGAGAAAATCCATGGATGGAAACGGAGCAAAGATTCCTCCTTACCCCTCTTCAGTATTACTCTCTTCTGCATATTTCTTTAC
>JBGURN010000060.1:0-4013 GCA_045131955.1 Bacteroidaceae bacterium | reverse complement strand
CGGCGCGATGCAGATCGCTTACCCATCCCACAAGGAGGCCCTAGCGGGCCTCTTTTTTTGTGCGTAAAACTGCAACATTAAGAACCGTCCCTAATGTTGCAGTTTTAGCCTAGGAGGACGTCCAGGACCATCATTAGGGCGAATCCTAGGGCGAATCCTATGGTGCCGATGTTGGAGTGCTCGCCTTCGGAGGCTTCGGGGATGAGTTCCTCGACTACCACGTAGAGCATGGCGCCGGCTGCGAAAGTGAGCAGGAACGGCATCATGGGTGTAAAGACCGATGCAAGCAGAATTACCAGAAAACCGCCGATGGGCTCAACTACACCGCTCAGAGCACCAATCCAGAATGATTTGAGACGGCTGTTGCCTGCAGCGCGCAGAGGCATTGAGATGATTGCTCCCTCAGGGATATTCTGTATTGCAATACCCAGTGCAAGTGCCAAGGCTGAGGCACTTGTCATGTTCACGCCGCTGCTCATAGCTCCTGCCAGGCCAACGCCTACGGCCATACCCTCCGGGAAGTTGTGAATAGTAACAGCCAGAGCCAGCATCGCGGTCTTGGACAGGCGGCTCTTGGGACCTTCGGCACTGCCGGTAGCGTGCAGGTGAGGGGTTACATAGTCAATCAGCAGCAGGAATGCAAAACCTGCCAGCAGACCTATCGTAGAGGGCTTTATGCCGCCCATCTCCATTCCCGGGACAATCAGCGACCAGAACGATGCGGCCACCATTACGCCCGATGCAAATCCCAACAGGATCTTCTGCAGCAGGGCGGGCATCTCCTTGCGCATAAAGAACACGAACGCTGAACCCAGCGCGGTTCCCAAAAACGGGATCAACAGTATAATCAGTGCATTCTTCATATCCTTGTCCTTTGATTTGTTGGCAAATTTACTACAAATTAAGTTGCAACTGAATTGCAATTTCACTTACATTTGTGGGATACAAATGAGGAAACATTGGATTGACAATCTTCGCTGGACAACAGTGCTGCTGGTCTTGCTCTATCACGTTATCTACTTTTACAACAACAAGGGCGTGTTTGGAGGAATAGGGGGCTTTGGCGAGTTCCCCGAAGTACAGCAGTATCAGGATGTCCTTATGTATATGGTGTATCCCTGGTTCATGCCGCTTCTGTTCCTGCTGGCCGGAGTGAGCACCCGGTATTCACTGCAGCGTAAAACCGGCCGTGAGTGGTTTCGTTCCCGTACGCTCAAACTGCTCGTGCCCTCTACCATCGGCCTTTTTGTGTTCCATTGGATGGTGGGCTATTTCAACACGCTGACCGCAGCCGAGATTGATCTCAAGGACATACCCGCTGTGGCCAAATACCTGATATTTGCCGTTTCAGGCACAGGCCCGCTGTGGTTCGCGCAGGATCTGTGGCTATTCTCGCTCGTATTCCTGCTGGTACGCAAACTAGACGGAAAGGACAGGCTGTGGACCCTCTGCGGAAAGAGCGGAATTACGGTAATTGTCCTGTTAGGAGTGCTGTTCTGGGCTGCCGAGCACACATTGATAATGAACCCGCGTGAGGATTCGGCCGATGGCTTGCTCAACCTGTACAAACCGGTGTTCTACTTCACGCTGTTCCTGATGGGATACTTTGTGTTCTCACATGATGAAGTCCAGGAAAAGGTCCGTAAGGCCTGGGGGCCGATGATGGCCTGCGCGGTTGTAGCCGGCATCATACTGATAGCCACGACATGGGGAGAGAACAATACATCACCGGAGTATCTGTGTAGTCCGATGAACTGTCTGTACGGCTGGCTCATGTGTCTTGCCATGATGGGCTGGTTCGCCGCCCGCTATGACTGCACAAACGCGTTCTCGCAGTATATGACCCGCAGCAGCTACGGCCTCTATATAGTACATTATCTGGTAATTGCAGCCTTCGGTTATCAGATGAAAGTCCATACTCAGCTGCCGCCGCTGGCAATGTACATAATTCTTACCATTGCGGTATTTGCACTCTCACCTGTAATCTATGAGGTGTTGCACAGGATCCCGTTCATCCGCTGGTGCGTATTCGGTGAGAAAAAACGTTGAATTCTTGCCGATATCGGCAAAAATAGATAGTTTTGTCCCGGACATCGGCCCAAATTCTTGCCGATAGAGTGAGACTATGGAATATATTTCTGTTACTGAATATGCCCGGAAATTTGGTGTTTCGGAGCGTACCGCGCGCAATTATTGTGAAAGCGGTAAGATAGGCGGCGCGTTCCTTACGGGCAAGACCTGGAATATACCCCTGGATGCGGGGTTGCCGGGCCGGAAGGCGTATGGGAACAGAGTATTTCCTTTGCTCAGGATCCTGAAAGAACAGAAGGATATGGGACTCAGAGGGAGCATCTATCACCGCACACAGATAGATCTGACCTACAATTCCAATCATATTGAGGGAAGCCGTCTCACGCATGACCAGACGCGTTTTATCTTTGAGACAAACACTGTCGGAATAACCGGTGAATCGGTCAATGTGGATGATATAGTTGAGACCCTGAACCATTTCAGATGCATAGATTACATTATTGATAATGCGTCAGAGAGGTTGTCAGAGGGTTTTATCAAGCATCTGCACCTGCTTTTGAAATCGGGCACCACAGACAGCAACAAGGACTGGTTTGCGGTAGGTGACTACAAACGTTTGGCAAATGAGGTAGGAGGAAACGAGACTTGCCCTCCCAAGGACGTGCGTCGGGAGATCAAGAATCTTTTATCGGACTATAATTCCGCTAAGAAAAAGACGTTGCAGGATATACTGGACTTTCATGTGCGTTTTGAGCGTATCCATCCGTTTCAGGACGGTAACGGAAGAGTGGGCCGACTGGTGATGTTCAAGGAGTGTCTGGCAAACGGCATTGTCCCTTTTATCATTACCGATGAACTCAAGATGTTCTACTATCGTGGGCTGAATGAGTGGGGGCACATTGACGGCTATCTGACGGACACCTGTCTTGCAGCACAGGATCAGTACAAGGTTATTTTGGAAAAACTGGACATAAGAATATGAAACTATTACGTGATATTGCAAACAATTACGCAGATTCTGAATAATATGTATAGGACGACAGGACTTAAGAATAGCCGCATTGAGGTGGCCGATGCCCTACGAGGGCTTGCTGTAGCCGGGATAATACTGTTCCACTCGGTTGAGCATTTCAATACGTTCGCAAGAGAGATAAAGCATACCCTTCCATGTGACGGGACAGTATTTAATGTGCTACAGGCATTGCTTTCGGGCAAGATGTACGGGATTTTTGCCATACTGTTCGGACTCAGTTTCTTTATAATGCGTGACAACCAGGAGCAGAAAGGAAAGGACTTTTCACTCCGTTTTGCCTGGAGAATGGTGCTGCTGTTCATGTTCGGCGTGCTCAATGTCTGTTTCTATGACGGTGATATCCTTATCACATATGCCATCCTGGGCCTTTTGCTCATTCCGGCCGGTTACTTGAGCACCAGGTGGCTGTGGGTAGTAACCATCCTGCTGCTCGTACAGCCCCTTGAGATATATGCCCATCTGGCGGGCTGGCATCCGGATTCCCAATGGGTGAATATGGGCTATTTCAAGCTCATGCAGGGACATGATACATTCTGCCACTCAGTCGTAACCAATCTCAGGTACGGAATTACGACCACGCTCGGATGGTTCTGGTTCCACGGACGCATCACGCAGACCCTTGGACTGTTCTATCTGGGATTGCTGATAGGGCGGTTGCGTCTTTTTTACAATGAGGCCGATAACCTTAAGAAGTGGCGTGTGATACTGTGCGTATCGGCCCTTCTGGTAATAGTCGGTGCATTCGTAAACTTTGGTAAGCTGGATGACCTGCTGCACCCCATGTGGAATCTGGCAATCCTGATGCTAATACTCTCAGTGGCGGTTCTATTGTGGTACCGGTTTGAAGGATTCAGGGCGGTGTTCGGCAAACTGGGATTCTTTGGACGCATGAGCCTGACCAACTATCTGCTCCAGTCCATTCTGGGAAGCCTCCTGTTCTACGAGTGGG
>JBGURN010000059.1:0-2716 GCA_045131955.1 Bacteroidaceae bacterium | reverse complement strand
TATGCTCTGTGCCCCGATGACTTTACCGGAGTTACTCCCAAGCCCGTCGTCAATGAACAGCAGACCGTGAAGGCCGGTGAGGCTCTGTTCATTGACAAGAACCACCCCGAGGTGAAATTCGTTTCGCCTGTAAGTGGTGAGGTTCTCGCAGTGAATCGCGGTGCCCGCCGTAAGGTCATGAGCATTGTGGTTAAGCCCGATGCAGAGCAGAAGTATGTCGAGTTCGGAACCAAGAGCGTTCAGTCGCTCTCAGGTGAGGAGGTAAAGGCCGCACTCCTGGAGTCCGGTCTTTTCAGTTTCTTCCGTCAGCGTCCCTATGACGTTATCGCAAGTCCCGCTGATTCTCCCCGCGGCATCTTTGTCTCAGCTTTTGATTCAAAACCGCTGGCTCCTGATTTTGAGTTTGTCCTCCAGGGCAATGAGGTGGACTTCCGTACCGGTCTGAGCGCTATAGCCAAGATCGCTCCTACAACCCTCAGCATCAGCACCGAGCAGAAGAGTGAGACTCTTACCGATGCCAAGAACGTGGACCTGTACGCTTTCAAGGGCGCACATCCCGCAGGTAACGTAGGTGTTCAGATCAACCACATCAAGCCCGTCAACAAGGGTGAGGTGGTTTGGACCATCGATCCCGAGGCAGTCATATTCATCGGTCGCCTGTTCAACAAGGGCGTGGTCGATATGACCCGCGTAATTGCAGTGGCAGGTGAGGAGATCAACAAACCCCAGTACCTCAAGGTTATCCTGGGTGCCAAGATCTCACAGATAGTTGACGGCCGTCTGAACCGTAACGAGCACATCCGTATAATCAACGGTAACGTACTGACCGGCATCAAGTGCACCAAGGATGATTTTCTGGGCGCATTCAGCAACATGGTCACCGTTATCCCCGAGGGTGATGACGTGAACGAGTTCATGGGTTGGATCGCTCCCCGCTTCAAGCAGTACAGCGTAAGCCGCACATTCTTCTCATGGCTTACATGCAAGAAGCGTTTCAGCATCGATGCCCGTATCAAGGGTGGTGAGCGTCACATGATTATGTCAAATGAGTATGATAAGGTGTTCCCCATGGATATCTATCCCGAGTTCCTTATCAAGGCTATAATCACCGGCAATATCGACAAGATGGAGGCATACGGTATATACGAGGTGGCTCCTGAGGATTTTGCTCTGTGCGAGTTTGTTGATTCTTCAAAACTGGAGCTTCAGCGTATTGTACGCGAGGGCCTCAATAACCTGCGTGCCGAAATGGCCTAAATCCTTTAGAGAGTTATGAGTTTAAGAAATTACATAGACAAGATAAAGCCGAACTTCGAGGAGGGTGGCAAGCTGCATGCTTTCCGTTCGGTTTTTGAAGGTTTCGAGACCTTCCTTTATGTTCCGAACACAACCTCTAAGAACGGTGTGAACATTCACGATTCGTTCGACAGCAAGCGTATGATGATCATGGTTGTCATCGCTCTCTGCCCCGCACTGCTGTTCGGTATGTACAATGTAGGCTATCAGCATTTCGCTCTGGCCGGTCTTCTTGACCAGGCTACCTTCTGGAACAAGTTCTGGTTCGGTTTCCTGGCTGTCCTGCCCAGACTGATCGTTTCATACGTGGTTGGTCTTGCAATTGAGTTCGTTGTCGCCCAGTGGAAACACGAGGAGATTCAGGAGGGATACCTGGTATCAGGTTTCATCATTCCGCTGATCGTACCTGCAACCACTCCGCTTTGGATCCTTGCCATTGCAGTAGCATTCTCTGTAATATTCGCCAAGGAGATATTCGGCGGTACTGGTATGAACTTCCTCAACGTAGCTCTGATAACCCGTGCATTCATCTTCTTTGCTTATCCTACCGTAATCACCGGTGAGACCGTATGGGTGGTTGACCACGCTATCTGCGGCCTGGGTGCTGACATTGACGGTATGACCGCCGCTACAGCCCTCGGTACTGCAGCCACAACAGCTGCCGCTCCCGCTTTCACCATGGATATGGTTTGGGGCTTCATTCCCGGATCAGTCGGTGAAACCAGCGTTATCGCAATCGCTCTCGGTGCACTGCTTCTGCTTTACACCGGAATCGCAAGCTGGAAGACAATGTTCTCTGTATTCGCTGGCGGTATCCTGATGGCTCTGGTATTCAACCAGTGGGGTCCCGACAACGCAATGGCCCAGATGCCCTGGTATGAGCATCTCTGCCTGGGCGGTTTCTGCTTCGGTGCCGTATTCATGGCAACTGACCCTGTTACATCGGCCCGCACAGAGGTAGGTAAGTGGATTTACGGTCTTTTGATCGGTATGATGGCTATCACAATCCGCGTCATGAACCCCGGTTATCCTGAGGGTATGATGCTGGCCATCCTGCTCATGAACTGCTTTGCTCCGCTCATCGACTACTGCGTTGTACAGCGTAACGTAAACAAACGTGCTAACAGAATCAATAAATAAGGATTATGGCTACGAAAAAGATCAATACAAGCAGCAACGTATATACGATCCTCTATGCTGCCGTTATGGTTATCGTAGTGGCTTTCCTCCTGGTGTTTGTTTCACAGACTCTCAAGGAGCGTCAGACCGCCAATGTAATCAACGACACCAAGCAGCAGATCCTTTCAGCTCTCAACCTGCGTGACCTGCCCGATGTAGCTGGCAAGTACGCCGAGGTTATCAAGGCCGACTATCTCATGAAGGCCGATGGTGAGCTGGCTGAGTATGAGGGTGAGTTCAA
>JBGURN010000058.1:0-1986 GCA_045131955.1 Bacteroidaceae bacterium | reverse complement strand
CAGTTCTTTGAGAAATACTTTGTGCAAATGTTCGGGGAACCGAATTTAAATAAACTTTAAGGTAGTAATACCGGCTCAATTGCGGAGGCGATTGAGTTGAGAACGCAAAAAGAGAGAGCGAAGGACGCCTTTGTGTTGGGTTATAGTATATAGTATGATATATAAGATAATTTAGTACGGAGAGTTTGATCCTGGCTCAGAGTGAACGCTGGCGGCGTGGCTAAGACATGCAAGTCGGGCGGTTGTGCGCCTTCGGGTGTACAATAGCGGCAAACGGGTGAGTAACACGTAAGTAACCTGCCCTTAAGACTGGGATAGCCCAGCGAAAGTTGGGGTAATACCGGATATGGACTTTTGGTGCATGCTGGAAGATCCAAAGGGATGGAAAGACGCTTAAGGAGGGGCTTGCGGCCTATCAGCTAGTTGGGGGTGTAACGGACCACCAAGGCGAAGACGGGTAGCCGGTCTGAGAGGACGAACGGCCACATTGGAACTGAGACACGGTCCAGACATCTACGGATGGCAGCAGTTTCGAATTATTCACAATGGGCGAAAGCCTGATGGTGCGACGTCGCGTGGAGGAAGAAGGTCTTTGGATTGTAAACTCCTGTCATTAGGGAGCAAAGAGCGAGTTAGAAGCTCGCGTTGAGTTAACCTAAAGAGGAAGCAGTGGCAAACTCCGTGCCAGCAGCCGCGGTAATACGGAGACTGCGAGCGTTACTCGGAATTACTGGGCGTAAAGGGTGCGCAGGCGGTTGTATGTGTTGAGTTTTAAAGGTCGAGGCTTAACTTTGACATGGGCTCAAAACTGTACGACTAGAGTACTGGAGAGGTAAGCGGAATTCTTGGAGTAGCAGTGAAATGCGTAGATATCAGGAAGAACACCGAAGGCGAAGGCAGCTTACTGGACAGAGACTGACGCTCAGGCACGAAAGCGTGGGGAGCGAAAGGGATTAGATACCCCTGTAGTCCACGCTGTAAACGTTGTACTCTAGGTTTTGGTGCATCGATCGCATCAGGATTCAAGCAAACGTGATAAGTGTACCGCCTGAGGACTACGGCCGCAAGGCTAAAACTTAAAGGAATTGACGGGGACCCGCACAAGCGGTGGAGCATGTGGCTTAATTCGATGCAACGCGAAGAACCTTACCTAGGCTTGACATGTAGAGGACGTTACGAGAAATCGTAATTCTCTTCGGAGCTTTTACACAGGTGCTGCATGGCTGTCGTCAGCTCGTGTCGTGAGATGTTCGGTTAAGTCCGGCAACGAGCGCAACCCTCGTTCTTAGTTACCAGCGGGTAAAGCCGGGGACTCTAGGAAGACAAACTGAAAAGTGGGAAGGTGGGGATGACGTCAAGTCAGTATGGCCCTTACGTCTAGGGCTGCACACGTGCTACAATGCCCGGTACAAAAGGAAGCGAAACTGCGAGGTAGAGCGAACCCTAAAAGCCGGGCCCAGTTCGGATTGAAGTCTGCAATTCGACTTCATGAAGTTGGAATCGCTAGTAATGGTATATCAGCTACGGTACCGTGAATACGTTCCCGGGTCTTGTACACACCGCCCGTCAAGTCATGAAAGCCGGTTTTACCCAAAGTACGCTCAGCCAACCGAGAGGGGGCGGCGTCCTAAGGTAATGTTGGTGATTGGGACTAAGTCGTAACAAGGTAGCCCTAGGGGAACCTGGGGCTGGATCACCTCCTTTCTATGGAGTAATCCTGGGGTCGATAGATAAAGATCAGCAGGATAAGGTCGACGGGGTACCCGGACATGTGCACAAAGTAGATTTCCTGAGAGAAGGAGCTTGACAGCTGAGGGAAGAAGAGAGAGAAGATAAGTTACGCGGGGTCGTAGCTTAGTTGGAAGAGCGCCTGCTTTGCATGCAGGAGGTCGTCGGTTCGAATCCGATCGACTCCACCAAAGGAGGAGGGGGCTCATAGCTCAGCTGGTTAGAGCACGCGCTTGATAAGCGCGGGGTCGATGGTTC
>JBGURN010000057.1:0-1725 GCA_045131955.1 Bacteroidaceae bacterium | reverse complement strand
GCCGTGACCTGAAAGAATGTTCTGAACATCTTCAACATGTTCCTTTCTTACCTGGATTACGGCACCGAGTTCTTCGTTAAAGAGAACTGCAAGGTCGTCACTGCCTAAGGTGTCGAGATCTACGGTAACACCGGTATGACCTGCGAACGCCATTTCAGCGATGGTAGTGAATAAACCGCCGTCTGACTTATCATGGTAAGCCATGATATAGCCCTTCTTATTGAGGAACTGAATTGCCTCAAAGAAGCCCTTGAGCTGTGAAGCGCTGTTAACATCAGGAGTTTCGTCACCGAGCTGCTTGTAAACCTGAGCCAGGGCTGAACCGCCGAGACGGTTTCTGCCGTTGCCGAGATCGATGAATACGAGACTTGATTCACCGAGGTCAGTTCTTAACTGAGGAGTCTTGGTTAAACGTACGTCCTCAACACGGGCAAATGAACTGATGATGAGTGACAGAGGTGCGGTAATTTCACGATCTTCACCGTCCTGAGTCCACTTGGTCTTCATTGACATTGAATCCTTACCTACAGGTACGGTAATGCCGAGCGCAGGACAGAGCTCTTCACCTACTGCCTTAACGGCGGCATATAAACCGGCGTCTTCACCAGGGTGACCGGCTGCTGCCATCCAGTTTGCAGACAGCTTAACTCTTTCGATGTCACCAATGTATGCGGCAGCAATGTTGGTGATTGATTCGGCTACGGCCATGCGTGCGGAAGCGGCATAGTCAAGAAGTGCAACAGGAGTTCTTTCACCCATTGCCATTGCTTCACCATAGTAGGTGTCGTATGAAGCCGCGGTTACACCGCAGTCAGCAACAGGAACCTGCCATGGACCTACCATCTGGTCACGGGTTACGAGACCGGTTACGGTTCTGTCACCGATGGTGATGAGGAAGGTCTTTTCCGCAACTGCAGGGAGACGCAGAATGCGTTCTGCGGCAGCCTTCGGAGTTACGCCTTCAAGATCAAGCTTCTTACCTTCAGCCTTTAAGGTCTTAACATTCTTGTGCATGCGAGGAGGCTTTCCGAGAAGCACGTCAAGAGGAAGGTCGATAGGCTTGTTGTTAAAGTGTTCGTCGTTCAGAACCAGACGGCGTTCTTCGGTAGCGGTACCCACTACGGCGAAGTTTGCACGTTCACGCTTACAGATCTTTTCAAAGGTTTCGTACTGTTCGGCACTTACGGCAAGAACATAACGTTCCTGAGATTCGTTACACCAGAGTTCGTACGGAGACATGCCTGGTTCATCGTTTGGAACCTTGCGCAGTTCAAAGATACCGCCGCGGTTACCGTCATTTACGAGTTCAGGGAGAGCGTTTGAAAGACCGCCGGCACCAACGTCGTGGATGAAGAGGATAGGATTGTTCTCACCCATCTGCCAGCACACGTCGATAACTTCCTGACAACGGCGTTCCATTTCAGGGTTGTCACGCTGTACAGATGCGAAATCCAGATCCTCGGCTGACTGACCGCTGGTCATTGATGATGCGGCACCGCCACCGAGACCGATATTCATTGCAGGACCGCCGAGAACGATAAGCTTGGCACCTACAGGAATAACGCCCTTCTGAATGTGTTCGTTTCTGATGTTACCGAGACCGCCGGCAAGCATGATAGGCTTGTGATAGCCGCGGATTTCACGACCGTTATGGCTGTCTACTGATTCTTCATAGGTTCTGAAGTAACCGTTGATGTTAGGACGGCCGAATTCGTTGTTGAAGCC
>JBGURN010000056.1:0-32821 GCA_045131955.1 Bacteroidaceae bacterium | reverse complement strand
GCCTCAACGACGGTGCATGGAACATTCTTTCCATCAGCACCGAAGACCGATGTCATACCGATCTTTTTTCCTAATAATCCTGGCATTTCAAATAAATATTAAGTTACTGTAAATAATTTGTTTCACTCTAAGTGGTATCAAACCTTGATCTCTACCTCAACACCGCTGGGAAGCTCGAGCTTCATCAGTGCGTCAACAGTCTTGGCAGTTGAGCTGTAGATATCGATCAGTCTCTTGAATGAAGAGAGCTGGAACTGCTCACGTGACTTCTTGTTAACGAAGGTTGAACGGTTTACAGTGAAGATACGCTTGTGTGTGGGAAGTGGAATAGGACCGCTTACTACAGCACCGGTAGCCTTAACTGTCTTAACGATCTTCTCGGCTGACTTGTCTACGAGATTGTGGTCGTAAGACTTCAGTTTGATTCTGATTTTCTGACTCATTGTCTTAGTTTTAATTGTTTGTATTGTTTTTATGTAAGCGGCTCCGGTAAGAGTCATTTGCTATCGAAGCCGCCCTTTCTCTCTTTTACCTTATATTATTAAAGGAGTGATACGTTACCACCGTTCTCCTCTACAACCTGACGGGCAAGAGCCTTGGAAACCTCAGCATGACGCTCGTAAGACATTGAAGAAGTAGCACGACCTGAAGTAATGGTTCTCAGTGAAGTAACATAACCGAACATCTCGGCCAGAGGTACATGTGCCTTTACAACCTTGGCACCTGAATGGTTGGTCTCCATTCCCTCAACCTGACCACGACGCTTGTTAAGGTCACCGATAACGCTACCCATGCTCTCCTCGGGAGTTACAACCTCAAGTGCCATGATAGGCTCGGTCAGACCGGGAGCGGCCTTAACGCAAGCGTTACGGAAGGCATTGGTTGCGCAAACCTCGAATGAGAGGGCATCTGAGTCAACCGGGTGGTACTTACCATCAAGAACTGTAACCTTGAGTGACTCCATAGGAGCATTCATAAGTACACCGTTCTTCATAGCATTGATGAAGCCCTTCTCGATAGCAGGCAGGTAGGTCTTAGGCAGAGCCTCACCCTTGGTAGCATCGATGAACTGAAGGCCACCCTTCCAATCGGGATCGGCGGGACCAACTTCAACGACGATGCAAGCGTAGTGACCCTTACCACCAGTCTGCTTCTTATACTCTTCACGCAGCTGGACGGTCTGTGAGATAGACTCCTTGTAGCTAACCTGGGGACGACCCTGGTTGCACTCTACGCCAAACTCGCGCTTGAGACGGTCTATAATAATATCAAGGTGAAGCTCACCCATACCTGAGATCAGGGTCTGACCTGAATCCTCATCAACCTTAACGGTGAATGTGGGATCCTCCTCGGCAAGACGTGCGAGACCATCAGAGAGCTTGCTCATATCCTTCTCGGTCTTAGGCTCAACAGCGATGCTGATAACGGGATCCGGGAAGTCCATGCTCTCGAGTACCAACGGTGCCTCCTCATCGCAGAGGGTATCACCGGTACGGATATCCTTAAGAGCAACAACTGCACCTATATCGCCGGCAGCAACCTCATCGACCTGGATCTGCTTCTTGGAGTACATCTGGAAGAGACGGCTTACGCGCTCCTTCTTGCCTGAACGGCTGTTGTAGATATAGCTTCCGGCAGTAACCTTACCTGAGTAAACTCTGAAGAAGATAAGACGACCTACATACGGGTCAACAGCGATCTTGAATGCAAGAGCAGCGGTCTTCTCGTCTGAACGGGGATCACGGTGAGTGGTCTCATCCTCAGAACCGGGGAGGAAACCGTCAACACCACCGCAGTCGATAGGTGAAGGAAGGAATGCGCATACATAGTCAAGCAGAGGCTGAACACCCTTGTTGCGGAATGAAGTACCGCAAACAACGGGAACGAGCTTCTGGCTGATGCAACCCTTGCGGACAGCGCGGAGGATCTCGTCCTCGGTGATTGTTGAAGCATCCTCAAGATACTTCTCCATCATCTCGTCATCGAAATCAGCAGCCTTCTCAAGAAGGTTGTCGCGCCACTGCTGAGCCTCCTCTACCTGATCAGCGGGGATGTCCTCTATGGTGTACTCAGCACCGAGTGACTCATCGCGCCAGTAGATGGCCTTCATTTTAATAAGGTCTATAACACCCTTGAAAGACTCCTCCTGACCGATAGGTATCTCAATCGGGCAAGCGTTTGCCTTAAGGATCTCCTTCATCTGAGTGATAACTCCGTAGAAGTCAGCACCAGAGCGGTCCATCTTATTAACGTAACCCAGACGGGGAACGCCGTACTTGCTAGCCTGATGCCATACGGTCTCAGACTGGGGCTGTACACCGCCTACTGCGCAGAATACTGCAACAGCACCGTCAAGAACACGGAGAGAACGCTCAACCTCAGCTGTGAAGTCAACGTGACCCGGAGTGTCAATAAGATTGATCTTATATGTGTTTTCCTGCCACTTCCAATGAGTGGTAACGGCGGCTGAGGTAATGGTAATACCACGCTCCTGCTCCTGAACCATCCAGTCCATGGTAGCGGAACCGTCATGTACCTCACCTATTTTATGTGTTAAACCTGTATAGTAAAGAATACGCTCTGAAGTCGTAGTCTTTCCGGCATCGATGTGAGCCATGATGCCGATGTTTCTCGTGAGATGTAAATCCTGATCTGCCATTTATTAGAATCTAAAGTGTGCAAAAGCTCTGTTAGCCTCAGCCATGCGGTGCATATCCTCCTTACGCTTGAATGCGCCACCAGTGCTGTTGAATGCATCAACAATCTCGGCAGACAGCTTATCGGACATAGACTTGCCACCACGCTTGCGGGCGAATGAAATAAGGTTCTTCATGGAGATTGACTCCTTGCGGTCTGCGCGGATCTCAGTAGGAACCTGGAATGTAGCACCACCAATACGGCGGGACTTTACCTCTACCTGAGGAGTAACGTTATCAAGAGCCTTCTTCCAAATCTCAAGGGCAGACATCTCCTCGTTGGGGAGCTTGGTCTTTACCTTCTCGAGGCTCTCATAGAAGATCTCGAACGAAGTGTTCTTCTTACCATCGTACATGAGATGGTTAACGAACTTGGTCACTGCAACGTCGCCGAATACGGGATCCGGAAGGATGACGTGCTTTCTCGGTTTTGCTTTTCTCATTTTTAATCGTTTGTTTTGTTCGGGTTGTCATTTTGATTCTTCAACATCCACGCCTGGACATTTACTCAACCTCAATCTACAGACCAAAACTTGTTATTGATTTTTACTTCTTAGCTGCTTTAGGACGTTTTGCACCGTACTTGGAACGTCTCTGGAGACGACCGTTTACGCCGGCGGTATCAAGAGTACCGCGGATGATGTGGTAACGTACACCGGGGAGGTCCTTAACACGACCGCCACGAACGAGCACGATTGAGTGCTCCTGCAGGTTGTGACCCTCACCGGGGATGTATGAGTTAACCTCCTTCTGGTTGGTAAGACGGACACGGGCAACCTTTCTCATGGCTGAGTTAGGCTTCTTAGGTGTCGTTGTGTAAACTCTCACGCAAACGCCTCTTCTCTGAGGGCAGGAATCAAGGGCCGGAGACTTACTCTTGTCGTCCAGGACCTGACGTCCTTTGCGTACTAACTGCTGAATTGTTGGCATTTTGTTTGTTTTTAATTATTATATATTAAATAGTAAATCCAGAATTTTGGCGTGCAAAGATACGGCTATTATTTTATAACACAAGGGAAATCGCGCAGTTTTTCAAGTTTTTGGCGAAAAAAGACGAAAAAAGGCGGATATCACGAAGACATCCGCCCTTTAAACGACAGCTCTGACCTACCCCGCTCAAGCCTCCCCGTGGAAGTCCGAAATCGGGGGCATGTAGGTGCCTTTCTGAGCCTTCATCTCAATGGCTCCGAAGGCATTCTCGTACTTTGCCACGTTATCCTGGAGAGCCAGGAGGAGACGTTTTGCATGTTCGGGCGACATAATAACCCTTGACTTTACCTGAGCCTTGGCCATGCCCGGAAGAATACTTATAAAATCCATTACAAATTCCGATGAGGAATGAGTAATCATTGCAAGGTTGGAATAAACACCCTGGGCTGTCTCCTCCTTGAGTTCTATCTGGAGCTGCTTTTGTCCGTTATTGTTCTGATCCATATATCAAACACAGTTTTAGTTCATATAATACGGCTACGAAGTTAATATTTTAAAGAGACTTCTGCAAACCGGCAGGATTATTTTTCCGCACTCCGGATCATTTGCGATAAACCTTCTGACCGATAACAAGTCAATAAAGAGACAGAACCGCCGGATAAACGCCGGGAAAGCTCGCCGGAGAAACCGGTTGCATGGTAAATATTCCTTACATGTTATCAGCCAACCCGAAAACCCGGTTATTATTAATTAATGTTTTTTGTAAATATTTGTTCCTCATTCGCTATATTTGCTAGCGATAGGTGGAATCCACCTGCGAATGAACCGGAACAACCAAGAAATCATTCTAATTACATCTTATATGAGCAATTACAAAGAGACAGGAAGCAAAGCCTATCTGTACGGCATTTGCGCAGTAGCCGTTATCGGAGGTTTGCTTTTCGGATATGATACCGCTGTCATTTCCGGAGCCGAGCAGGCACTGCAGAAATTTTTCGCCAGCGGACTTGGAGATTTTTATTCAACAGGACTACACGGTTTCGTGACATCATCAGCACTGATTGGCTGCATAATCGGAGGCCTGATATCAGGTATCATGGCTACCAGACTGGGCCGAAGGAACGCGCTTATTTTTGCGTCGGTATTGTTCTTCCTGTCAGCTTTGGGAAGCTACATGCCGGAGTTCCTGTTCCGTCCCAACTTTGAGTTCTTCCAGCCCGGTGAGGCCACAAAGAGCCTTATGTGGGCATTCATCCTCTACAGAATACTGGGAGGTATAGGCGTAGGTATGGCATCGGCCATCTGTCCTATGTATATAGCCGAGGTCGCCCCCGCTCAGATTCGCGGAACGCTGGTTTCATGCAACCAGTTCGCCATCATATTCGGTCAGTTGGTAGTATACGCCATCAACGCCCTTATACGTAGCGGTCTGGCCGATACACCCGAGCTCATACAGGCTGCCATGGTCAACATCGGCTGGCGTCGTATGTTCGTAAGCGAGGCCTTCCCCGCAGGTGCATTCGGACTGTTGCTGCTCCTGGTGCCCAAGACTCCCCGTTATCTGGTTATGCGCGGCAACACCCAGAAGGCCATGGCGGTTCTTACCCGCATCAACGGTGAGGGACGCGCACAGGAGATCCTGCAGGAGATCAAGGAGACTCTGGTAGAAAAGAAAGAGAGCCTCTTCTCATACGGTGTCATGGTAATAGTTGTCGGAGTTCTGCTCTCATTCTTCCAGCAGGCCGTAGGTATCAACGTGGTACTCTACTACGCACCCCGCATATTCCAGAACATGGGCTCAAGCGGTGACGCCGCAATGCTCCAGACAGTCGTTATGGGTGTCGTCAATATCCTGTTCACTGTCGTAGCCATCCTGACTGTCGACAAGTGGGGCCGCAAGCCGCTTCTGATCGTAGGTTCGATAGGTATGGCCATCGGCATGATTGCCCTGAGCATACTCTCATTCTGCGATGTCATAGGAGTTGCAGCGCTGATATTCATCATCATCTACACTGCTTCATTCATGATGTCCTGGGGTCCCATCTGCTGGGTTCTTATCTCTGAGATATTCCCCAACTCCATCCGCGGTAACGCAGTGGCTGTAGCCGTAGCGGCTCAGTGGATATCCAACTACGCCATCTCATCGACATTCCCCTCACTCTGCGAGTGGAGTATCGGAGGCACATATCTCATCTACGCCGGATTCTCTATCCTCTCAGCACTGTTCGTACTGAAGATGGTTCCCGAGACCAAGGGCAAGACATTGGAGGAGATGAGTGCTTTGTGGAGAAACCGCATGAAGAAGTAATTGAGAACTTTTGGAGCAGCGAGAGCCATCAAGCTAGCTTGTTTGGCCGAGTCGCGACAAAAGTCAACAACGAAGTTGTTAATTGAGAATTAAAAAAATCCTTGCGATTGGTATCGCAAGGATTTTTTATTTGGATGGATAGGGAGGTTACTTTACAACACCCTGCTTGATCAGGTATTCAGCAATCTGAACTGCGTTAAGGGCGGCACCCTTACGGATCTGGTCGCCTACAATCCAGAAGCACATCACGTTGGGATTGGCAATATCCTTGCGGATACGTCCTACGTATACGGGATCGGTACCTGACAGGAAGAGAGGCATAGGATACTCCTTCTTGGCGGGATCATCCATAAGGACAAGACCCTCACCGTTCTTTACAGCCTCACGGAATGCCTCAACCGATACAGGCTCCTCTGTCTCAGCCCAGATGGCCTCAGAGTGGCAACGGAGGGCAGGAACGCGAACGCAGGTGGCGCTGCACTTGATATCGTTGTGGAACATCTTACGGGTCTCGTAGAACATCTTCTCCTCCTCCTTGGTATAACCGCTCTCCTTGAATACGTCGATATGAGGAATCAGGTTATAGGCAAGCTGATAAGCGAACTTGTTTACAGTCACCTCCTCACCGGCAAGAGCCTGACGATACTGCTGCTCGAGCTCGGCCATAGCAGCTGCACCGGCGCCGCTGGCTGCCTGGTAGGTTGACACCTGTACGTTCTTGACAGGAGAAAGGTCGTTAAGAGCCTTCAATGCCACAATCATCATGATTGTCGAGCAGTTAGGATTGGCAATGATACCCTTGGGGCGTACCAGAGCATCCTCGGGGTTAACCTCAGGTACAACCAGAGGAACCTGGGGATCCATACGGAAGGCGCTTGAGTTATCGATCATGATTGCACCGTACTTGGTTATGGTCTCAGCAAACTCCTCAGAGGTGCCGCCACCGGCAGAAACGAATGCAATATCTATTCCCTTGAAATCATCGTTATGCTGAAGAAGCTTGACCTGGATCTTCTTACCGCCATAGGTGTAATATGATCCGGCACTACGGGATGACCCGAACAAAACCAACTCATCGAGCGGGAAATTACGCTCTTCCAGCACACGCAGGAACTCCTGTCCTACAGCACCGCTGGCTCCAACAATTGCTACTCGCATAGGATTAATCTGTTATAGTTTGAAATTTGGGCGCAAAATTAGTGTTTCCTGACAAAATAGAGTGCACATAAAACATAAAATGTCAAAACAATAGCTCAAAATCGGAGCGAAGGGTATATTTTTGCAATGTAAACAGCGAAAAAATGATTGAACTGGACAACATAACTAGAAGCTTCGGCAGTCTCAATGTTCTCAAGGGTATCAGCCTTAAAGTGGAACGCGGCGAGGTAATCAGCATAACCGGCCCAAGCGGCGCCGGCAAGACCACCCTACTCCAGATTATGGGATCGCTCGACAAACCGGACGGCGGCCGCGTGCTCTACGACGGCCAGGATATAACACGCATGAACGAGAAGGAGATATCGGCCTTCCGCAACAAGCATATAGGATTCGTATTCCAGTTCCATCAGTTGCTGCCGGAGTTCACAGCCATTGAGAATATCACCATACCCATGCTGATAGCCGGAGAGGGAATGCGTCAGGCCACATCGAGAGCCAAGCAGCTGCTGGAGATGCTGGGACTGGCCGACAGGGCCGACCACAAGCCTTCGGAGCTCTCAGGAGGCGAAAAACAGCGCATTGCCGTAGCACGCGCCCTGGCTAACCAACCCGATGTCATACTGGCCGATGAGCCATCGGGAAGCCTTGACACAAAGAACAAGGAGGACCTGCACAAACTGTTCTTCAATTTAAGGGACCAGCTGGGTCAGACATTCGTGATAGTTACACACGATGAGTCCCTGGCAGCCATGACAGACCGCACCATCCATCTGCTGGACGGCGCCATAGCCCGATAATCACCACTTACGAAGCCTCATTGTAACCTTGGAGGTAGAGAGGACCAGTCTGCCCCGTTCGGGATATTCCACCCTGAATGAGGTAACCACGCTGTCCATACCATAGTTGAGCAGGCTCAGGGCCACCTGCGGATCATCATATACGGAATAATCCAGTCTTATGGAGTCTGAGTGCTCCGTCATTATGCCATGCAGGACGAATTTGCGTGAAAGGTCCTCGATCAGCACCATGTGACGCGCGAATCCGATCATGGTATTGTCAACATCCTCTGACTGGCAGGCCTCACCCTTGAGGTTCACCCCGTCCTTGTATTCTATCCGGTCCAGACGCCAGTAGAAGTCAAGCCTGTCATCAGGGAAGGCATGCTCACAGGAACAAACCACGACAGCCACCGCCATCACGGACAGCACTGACGCCACAGCGAACAGGATCCTCTTTCTTACAGTACTTTCCATAATCTTGATATTGTGAGCATTACACCTTTATTGTTTCCGGTAAGCGATCCGCTGTCCACATCCATGGCACCGGACAGAGTGAATTTCCAGTCATAAGCGCCACCCTTACGCCATGAGCACTCCAGCATTAGGGAGGTCACTCTCTCCACCTCCTTGAGAGGAGCGCCGTAACAGCCCCAGTGACGGGTTGTGGTTCCCAGCAGGCGGTAATCAATCTGCGGGGTAACGGAGCCCTCCACTCCCAGATGGAACATCTGTACGCGGTTACTGCGGAAACGGTTACTGGTACCGGAATTGAATACCGGCGACACAAGCACCGGGTTACCAATCGCATAGCCCCAATGTGAATAGGAGTCATAGATACCGTGGTTGTACATGCCGTCACGGCCGTCAACCTCTTCGATAACCTGCATGCCCTCCACGTTACAGGATACGCTGTGACAGATAGGACCACACAGGCCACGTGTATTGAGGAACTCAAATACCGCGCTGCGGAAATACCTGAAATCCCGGGGAGCGTTCACCTCTATACCGAACAGACCGTCAAACCAGTTACGTCGGAATCCGAAGAAGATGAAATCCTTCTCTCCCTGCATATTGTTTTTGTATTCGATGCCCAGCATTGAGGAGTGGTCCTCATAGAAATGCTCGTAGTAAGCACCGATATGCCAGTCATTAAGTTTGTAGTCAAAGTTGAGATGCCAGCTTCCCAGATTGTCGCCGTCCTCATTACCCTGCTCCTCCACGTGATGGAACGGGAACAGAACGGTCCAGTAGGCGGCAGCATCGGACGGAAGGGATTTGTCATCCTTATCACTGAAATGCCGTACACCGCCGAACATATTGTTCATCTCCAGCCCCAGAGTGACCTGAAGCGGAAACCGGTCATAATCGCCAAACCGTATGAAAGCGGACTTGCTGTGGAAAAGCACGCCATCCACATAGTCGCCACCGCCGTGACTCCGGCGCCAACTGTCATCGGTAAGACGGCCGTAACCGATATGTCCCTTGACCGAGAACCAGCTTCCCAGAATGGGAATACGTACAAACTCCGGGATGCCGGCACGCACCTCAGGGACAGGCTTGCTGTTACCCGACCACGTAAGTGCACCCGAGCTCAGGAGGGGGTTCTTGTCACTCCAGCGCTCCTTCTTTCCGGCCGATAGGCCCAGCCATTTGTAATTAAGGTCGATGTACGCCTGCTGCAGCATCCAGTCATTCTCAAGTCCGGCTCCCACGCCCAGGTCCATACCATAGTCCAGGCCAAGACCGCCCCAAAGAGAAGTGCCGCCTTGTGCCGCAAGAAGCATGTACCCGTTATTCCTGTTAACCGAAGGCAATCCCTGACGGTTCGAGACATGCCAGAACGGAGCGTGACTGCCACTGCCGGCCATACCAGCCGTCTCGACGGCAATAACAAGCGAGCGGTCAGCCGGCTGTCCGGATTGAGCCCCGGAAGATACTGACATAAGACCAGCCAGCGCCACCGGCAACAGACGTCGTATATAAGATCTCATTAATCTGTGCGATATCATAATTACCCGAAAGGCAAAGATACTGCAAAACACCGTATCCACCCCTTTTGAGGAGGGCAAAAAAGAACGGCAGCCTTTTGGGCTGCCGTCCGTACTGTAATATCCCGGAATCAGGCGTTTGCTCTCTTCTCGCGGATACGAGCCTTCTTACCTGTAAGATTACGCAGGTAGTAAAGCTTGGCACGACGTACCTTACCGATCTTGTTGACCTCAATGCTGTCAATAGCCGGCGAGCTGATGGGGAAAATACGCTCTACACCTACGGTACCAGACATCTTACGAACGGTGAAACGACGGTTGTCGCCATGGCCGCTGATCTTGATGACTACACCACGATAGAGCTGAATACGCTCCTTGTTACCCTCAACGATACGGTATGCTACGGTTACGGTGTCACCTGACTTGAAAGCGGGGAACTTACCCTCGTTACCGGTAGCAAATGCCTGTTCTGCAATTTTGATTAAATCCATTGTTCTGGAAATTTTCAAGTTTCTCATACGCTAGAGCGACATACCAAGTTACTCTTCCTTGACAGCGATCGCATAAAGCGGCGCAAAGATAACACCTTTTTGTCTTAAGGCCAAAATATTACATAAGAAAAGTTCCGTAAGACCGGCTGAGCCTACTCAAAATAGAGTGTGAGCACAATCATACTGTTGCGTGCCCCGTCGATTGCGTTGCTGTATTTGAGCATCGAGGCATCATTGAGGTCTGTCCTCACAGTCTGGAGAACATTATTGAGTCCGAAACAGAACTTGAGTTCGGGAATCATCTTGAAGAACGGATAGTAGAGATCCAATCCCATACCCACCTCAAACATAAGGTCGGAACGTTTTACGAGCAGCTCCTTTCCCTTCTTGACAGTCAAGTCAAAGGTCGGGGCCAGACCGGCCACCACATACGGTCTGTAGTTGTTGAAACGCGCCGCGCTGATCTTGAGGTCAAACGGAACGGAAAGATAAGTAGACTTGATATACTGCTCCACAAACCGTCCGGTACGCTGCTCACGGAACACCACCTTCTTGTCACCGAAATGCATGGTGGGGATGAAACGGACCGACAGCCAGTCATTGGCCTTGAGTTCGCCAAGCACTCCCACGCTGAAGCCCGGAGTATATTCGGGGGCATCGGCATACCAATATTCGGGTATTCCGTTCTGGTTTATATAGGGCAGCCCGTTGTTGGCAAGTGCAATATCCTGGATATTGAATCCGATGAGAAACCCGTAATGCCACACCCTGTCATCCAGATAAGGACGGTTCTGGATCTTACGTTCCTGGGCGTAGAGACGGCCTAGGCCCCATATCGGGGCGGACAGAAGAAGAACGGCAGCCACAACTGCCATCCTCAGTATATCACGGTTTTTAGTCATCGGTATAAAAACGATGAAACATGAAACTTATTGTAAAAAATGGTTCGTCATTTGGCGGAGTACCTAAAAGTGTGTATTTTTGCGCCCGGAAAAACTTTTTAAACACAATACAACTATGGCATACGTTATTAGCGACGATTGCATCGCATGCGGAACTTGCATCGATGAGTGCCCGTCAGAGGCTATCTCAGAGGGCGATAAGTACTCAATCAACCCTGATCTCTGTGTAGACTGCGGCACTTGCGCCGGTGTCTGCCCTTCAGAGGCTATCCACCCGGGAGAATAATTCCAAGGTACAAGATAAGAGCGGGGGTCCCTTTCGGAACCCCCGTTCTTGTATATATAAGGTACGTCCGCCCCAAGAGGCGGACGTATCCGTTTTACTTAAGAGCTGCAAGAGCCTCCTTTACTCTGCGGAAGGCCTCTACGATCTTATCCTCGCTGGTAGCATAGCTGAAACGGATGCACTCAGGTGAACCGAATGCGGTACCGCCTACAGTTGCCACATGACCAACCTCAAGCAGGTACATAGCCAGATCCTCGGCATTGGCTATCACCTTGTCACCGTAACGCTTGCCAAAGTAAGAATCGCACTTGGGGAACAGATAGAAGGCGCCCTGAGGATTGTTAACCTCAAAACCCGGAACCTCCTTGGCAAGTGATACAATCAGGTCACGACGCTTCTGGAATACCTGACGCATTTTCTCAACATCATCCTGAGGACCGTCAAAAGCAACCTGAGCAGCCTTCTGAGCTACTGAGCAGGTACCGCTGGTATACTGACCCTGCAGCTTGTTGCAGGCCTTTACAAGCCAGTCGGGACCGGCCATAAAGCCGATACGCCATCCGGTCATGGCATAAGCCTTTGACACACCGTTGATCACTGCGATACGATCCTTGAGCTCGGGGAACTGAGCAAGGCTCTGATGACCGCCGATAAAGTTGATGTGCTCGTATATCTCATCGGATACGATGAATACATCGGGATACTTGGCCAGGACCTTTGCGATTGACTCAAGCTCCTCCTTGGTATATACAGAACCTGTAGGATTGGAGGGTGAGCAGATCATCATAGCCTTGGTCTTGGGAGTGATGGCAGCCTCTATCTGAGCAGCGGTAACCTTGAAGTCCTGCTCAATACCTGCCTTGATAACTACGGGAACACCACCGGCCAGCTTAACCATCTCAGGATAGCTTACCCAGCAGGGTGAAGGCAGCAGCACCTCGTCACCGGGGTTTACGACAGCCATGATGACGTTGCAGAGAGACTGCTTGGCACCGGTAGATACAAGGATCTGTGTAGGTGCATAATCGAGGTTGTTCTCACGCTTGAGCTTGTCACTGCAAGCCTTGCGGAGCCACATATAACCCGGAACGGGTGAATACTTGGAGTAGTTCTGCTCCACAGCCTCAATAGCAGCCTTCTTGACATAGTCAGGAGTATTGAAGTCGGGCTCACCCACACTCATGTTTACAACATCGACACCCTGTGCCGAAAGTTCATTGCTCTTCTGCAGCATAGCGAAAGTAGCTGATGCCGCGAGTCTGTTGACTCGATCTGAAATCTGTCCCATTTCTATTTAGATTGTTGTTTTAAATAATCAATTAAGTTCACTGCAGCCTGTGAGGTCTTGACCATCTGGCGCTTAAGCTTGCGCTGGAACAGCCAAGCCCTGAGTTCAAACAGCAGTCCCACAGGGAACACTATACCGATAACCCTGTTCACCCATTTCACGGCGAAAGGACTCTGCACTCCATGTATCTGCAGCAGAGGTATCTGGTTGAGCATATCCAGCTCCACACGGTCGCGGCTGTTTCCGAGCTCGGCCACCAGCTCCTCTATCTCTCCATCCAGCTCCTTAAGGTCCGATGTATCCACGCTGCCAAAGAACAGTTTGCCGTATCCCGGAACCGTATTGAGGACAGCAGACTGCTCCAGGGCCGATGCACGCGACTCTATCTCCTCAAGCGTCTTTATGCACTTGTCACGGTCGGGGTCATCGATCACCACTTCCTTCCTTGTTATATTACGGCTCACCTTGGTTCCGAACCAGTATCGGATGAATTCCAGTATCACATCGAACTGGAACAAGGTAGAGTCACCGTTAGCCTTTACCGTAAAGAATATACTGAACGGCGCCAGGACCATCACGCTGAACCAGCACCCCACTATACTCCATTCACCCTCGCGGAACATCTTCTCGCCCGATACGTTCGTGATGTAGAACAGTATGTAGGTGAACACCGATATCAGAACCGGGACACCCAGACCACCCTTACGGATGATGGCACCCAGAGGGGCTCCGATAAAGAAGAATATAAGCACGGAGAGCGAGTTGATGATCTTTCTCATCCACTCTATCCAGTGCTTGCGGATAGACCGGTCACCATAGAACATGTTAGAGCTCTTGATAGAGAGGTCAGCCACCTGCGTCTGCGCCTTGGTACGCATAGCGCTCTTTATATCCACCTGTCGGCTACGGCTGGACACCGCATACACGCTGTCAGCGTTGATATAGAGATACGGCAGTTTGTCATAAGCAGCCGAGTCAGACGCCAGCATACGGTAGGTGGCAAGCGCCGTCACTCGGAACTCATCCCTGTTACCCAGTCCCACGCTGTCCTGGTTAATCGAAAGAGAGTCTATGGTGTGCTTAATGTCATTCATATTCTTGGTCATGGCCTGTGAGCCGATAAGACCCTCGGGAGCCTGCGCCAAGCCCGAGTTGAACTCCAGCAGTATATGTTTCTCGCGGAAACCCTCACGGCTGTAAGGTTTGCCTCTGCTGTCAACATCCTCCTCCTGACCGAACTGCTCACCACTGAACAGATGCAGGTAGAGATGCTGCTTATCGGCCGTGGTCTCAAGATATCCTGAGTCAGCCACGATCACGCTCAGATTCTCATAACCCTTTCTGTGGTCATAGATGATAACATCGTAAAGAGTACCCTTACTGAAATCCTTATGACGAACATACATGTTGAATCCGCTGAGCTGGTTATAGAACACGCCCTCCGGGATCTCCAACTCCGGGCTCTTCTCGTTTATGGAGTAGATGGTCGCCAGAAGTTTCTTTGAAGCACGCGGAACCGTGACGTTCTGGAAATAGAACGATACGCCTGCCAGGAGGAATGAGAATATCATGACCGGACGCATGACCCTAAACAGAGGTATACCCGCCGTCTTCATGGCCAGCAACTCCAGACGCTCACCGAAATTACCGAACGTGATGAGCGATGCCATGAGCACGGCCAGCGGCAGAGCCTGAGGCACCAGCGTCAGACCGAACTGCCAGAAGAACTTAGCTATAACCGTAAATGAGAGTCCCTTGCCTACAATATCCTCGGCATAGCGCCACAGGACATTCATGAGGAGCACGAAAAGACATATGGCAAACGCCGCCACGAACAGCAGCAGAAAGCTTTTCAGAATAAAGATATCAAGTCTTTTCGGTCTCATTCAAAAGTACAGAAATTTCCAAACTGCAAAAGTACAACATTTGGCCAACTTCTACAACTTTAGACAAGTCTATTGATATTGAAAATATAAAAAGAGGTTACAGAATGTAAATCAGAGGCCGCAGCGCCTTAGTGACTCCATGGAGGTATCCCACAGACTGCGCACCTCCTCCTCCGCATCAGAGTCGGCGAAATCAGTGATCTGCAGCGAATAAGTCGATGTCAGGTCATTCTTAAGTATGCGGATTTCAAAGAAAGTCCCGGGTTCTTCATCGTCCCAATGAAAGCGGACGTAGGTGTTCTGACGGCAGTTTATGAGCTCAGCCTGACGAGTTTCATTCTTGCCCCAGGTAAAACTGAAGGTCTTGCCATCGGACTCGACATTGTCTGCAAACCATGACGTAAGTCCAGGTGCAGTAGCTATCGCTTCCCATATCATAGGTATTGACTGTGAACTCAATCCATATTCCAGTGTGACCTTAGTCTTGGTCGGTATAGTTTTATCAGTACCCATAGCATTACATTCTATTGGCGGCACCAAGCAGCACGCTTACCCGCCATGTCCTAATTGCAAAGAAATGTAAAAATCGCCTAATTTCCAAACAATGCCACGACAAAATTCGATAAAAATATGGGGCCGAAAAGTTGCAGGTGTCAAAAATCGGCATTACCTTTGCACCCGCTTACAGAGCGATGGCGGGATAGCTCAGCTGGTTAGAGCGCATGATTCATAATCATGAGGTCCCCGGTTCAATCCCGGGTCCCGCTACAACGAGAGAGGTCTGGTGACCTCTCTTTTTTTGTTGTAGCGTGCCGGGATTGAACCGAGGACCTCTGGTCCTTTTTTTAGTTCGCCACAGTGAACAGGCGGCCTACCCGGCCGCTCTCGCTCGCATACTCGCTTCGTCCCATTACATTTGCACCTGCGTTTGCACCTGCGTATGTACCAGCCATTGAAATGGCTGGCTACCCTTATACGATACCTACGGTATCTATTCCCTATCATTTATTAATAATTAAGGTGCTTGTTTTGGGAAAAAGTGTAATTTTGTGGCGCTTTTGCTAAGTGGAGTTTACAATTTAACGATATAGATATGGAATTAATGGAGCAGATCATTGCGCGTGCCAAGGAAAACAAGCAGCGCATTGTGCTGCCTGAGGGCACCGAGGAGCGTACTCTCAAGGCTGCAGACAAGGTTCTTGCCGACGGTGTGGCAGACCTTATCATTTTGGGTAACAAACAGGAAATTGAGGGACTCGCTTCACAGTGGGGACTCAAGAACATCTCAAAGGCCACAATCATTGACCCCGAGAACAACCCCAAGAAGGACGAATATGCAAATCTGCTGTTCGAGCTCAGAAAGAACAAGGGTATGACCATCGAGGAGGCACAGAAGAAGGTCCTCGATCCCCTCTACCTGGGTTGCCTCATCATCAAGAGCGGTGACGCCGACGGCCAGCTGGCAGGTGCCCGCAATACCACAGGCAACGTACTCCGCCCTGCTCTCCAGATAATCAAGACCGCCCCCGGCATCTCAGTCGTATCGGGCGCGTTCATCATGCTCACCAAGACCCCGCAGTACGGTGAGAACGGAATCATGGTATTCGCAGACTGCGCCGTTACCCCTGTACCCGATGCAGACCAGCTTGCACAGATTGCCGTCGCATCGGCCGGTACCGCAACCGCAGTAGCCGGATTCGCCGAGCCCCGCGTGGCCATGCTGAGTTTCTCGACCAAGGGCTCTGCCAAGCATGAGGTTGTTGACAAGGTAACAACTGCTCTTGCCAAGGCCAAGGAATTGGCTCCCAACCTCAAGATTGACGGCGAACTCCAGGCCGATGCTGCCATCGTACCTTCTGTAGGTGCAAGCAAGGCTCCCGGTTCAGAGATCGCAGGTAAGGCCAACGTACTTGTATTCCCCAACCTCGAAGTTGGTAACATCGCATACAAGCTCGTACAGCGCATAGGTAACGCCGAGGCCATCGGACCTATCCTTCAGGGTATAGCACGCCCCGTAAACGACCTTTCACGCGGCTGCTCAGTAGATGACGTTTATAAGATGATCGCAGTTACCGCCAACCAGGCTATGGCTGCCAAGAAAGCATAATAGAAAGATGAAGATTCTGGTACTTAACTGCGGCAGCTCGTCAATCAAGTACAAGCTGTTTGACATGGAAAGCAATGATGTCATTGCACAGGGTGGTATAGAGAAGATCGGCATGAAGGGTTCTTTCCTCAAGCTTACCGACAAGAACGGCGAGAAGGTTATCATTGAGAAGGAGATTCCCGAGCACACCGTAGGTGTAAAGTTCATATTTGAGATACTGACCGGAAGCCAGTACGGCGTAATCAAGTCACTTGATGAGATCAACGCAGTAGGTCACCGCATGGTGCACGGAGGCGAGAAGTTCAACAAGAGCGTGCTGCTTACTCCCGATGTACTCGAGGCATTCGCAGCCTGCAACGACCTGGCTCCCCTGCACAACCCCGCTAACCTTAAGGGCGTGAACGCCGTAAGCGAGCTGCTCCCCCAGGTTCCTCAGGTAGGTGTGTTCGATACAGCCTTCCATCAGACCATGCCCGACTACGCTTATCTGTACGCCATCCCCTATGAGCTCTATCAGAAGTATGGAGTTCGCCGTTACGGATTCCACGGAACATCACACCGTTTTGTATCGGGCGAGATTTGCAAGTACCTGGGCATCAAGCCTGAGGGCTCAAAGATAATCACCTGCCATATCGGCAACGGCGGTTCAATCACAGCCGTAAAGGATGGCAAGAGTGTTGACACCACCATGGGTCTGACTCCGCTGGAGGGCATCATGATGGGTACACGCAGCGGTGACATCGACGCCGGTGCAGTTACCTTCCTCATGGAGAAGGAGGGCCTGGACAGCACAGGCATGTCAAACCTCCTGAACAAGAAGTCAGGTCTGCTTGGCATCTCAGGCGCATCGAGCGATATGCGTGAGGTTACAGCATCAATGGAGGCCGGCAACGAGCGTGCCGCACTTGCCAAGAAGATGTACTCATACCGCATAAAGAAATACATCGGCGCATTCGCAGCTGCAATGGGCGGTGTTGACGTAGTCGTATTCACCGGCGGCGTTGGCGAGAACCGTCACGAGATCCGTGAGGCTGTCTGCGAGAACATGGAGTTCCTGGGCATAAAGCTCGACAAGGAGCAGAACGCCAAGATCATGTTCGGCAAGGACGGAATCATATCCACTCCCGACTCAAAGGTCAAGGTGGTTGTACTGCCTACCGATGAGGAGCTGATGATTGCACAGGACACGAAGGAACTGGTCAAAAGATGACAAAGGGGACGGTTCCGTTTGGCACCTTATAATGAAAACGTCTGGATTTCTCCAGACGTTTTTTATTCATATATGGCCTTATTTCTAAAGATGCCAAACGGAACCGTCCCCTTTGTCACCTTCAAGATAGTTGTGCATCGAGAGGGTTTTTCCATCATACACTACGTAGGTGTATTGGGTTATCCAATCACCTATTATAAGCAGACGACTGGAGTGAGTAAGCATGAGGTCGAGCTCTATATGACGATGTCCGAATATGAAATAGTTTATGTCGGGGTGTGACTTGAGATACTCCTTGGCATAGAGGACCTGGAATTCCTTATCCTCACCCAGATACTTGTCAACACCTTTAAGACGGTGTTTCTCCATGCTTCGCTTGGCCCAGGACTGTCCCAGCCTCATGGTCCAGCGGGTAGGCAGAAGCGAATAGAGGAACTGACATACACGGCTGCGGAATATGCCGCGCAGGAAACGGAACATGGGATCGGGATCACCCATACCGTCGCCGTGAGCCAGGAAGAACTCCTTACCCATGATCTCGACCGTTACAGGCTCCTTGTGGAGTATCACGCCGCATTCGCGTTCCAGATAACCGAACATCCAGATGTCATGGTTGCCGATGAAATAGTGCACCTCAACCCCCATATCGGTCAGTTCCGATATCTTGCCCAGGAAGCGGGTATAGCCTTTAGGCACCACATACTTGAACTCGTACCAGTAGTCAAACATATCGCCGAGCATATAGACCGCCTGCGCCTTATCCTTGATATCGTCAAGGAACCGGACGAGACGGCGCTCCTGCATACGCCTGTGGTCTATAGCCCACGAGCCCAGGTGCGCGTCAGAAATGAAATAAACGTTCTTCATATCAGTCCCAATTCAAGTTTGGCCTCCTCGGACATCATATCCTTGTCCCACTCGGGTTCAAAGACGAGATTGACAGTGGCCGATTTGACACATTCCAGACCCTCCACCCTGAGGCGAACATCCTCAACAATGAAATCGGCCAACGAACAGCCGGGCGCAGTAAGCGTCATGTCGATGACCACGTTTGCATCGGCATCGACATCGACCTTGTATATCAGTCCAAGGTTATATATATCGACCGGTATCTCAGGATCGTATACGGTCTTGAGAACCTCGACAACTTTCTCCTCTATCTCAAACTTTTCCATTCCTGTTCAAAGTCTGCCTTTATCGGCATAACTGTAATAACCCCAGTCTGTGAATATGACATGATCCAACAGCTGGATATCGACCGTGCGGCAAGCCTGATGGATGGAGCGGGTAAGCTCGTCATCCTGTCGGCTCGGCACCAGGTTCCCCGAAGGGTGGTTATGACAGAGCGCCATTGCAGTAGCCCTGTGCATAAACGCCTCGCGGAGTATGAGGCGGACATCGACCGATGCACTGGCCAGCCCACCCTGGCTGACACGCATACTGCCCAGCACATGGGCTGCCTGGTTCAGGAAGAGCGCATGGCACTCCTCCACCTGCATATCGGCCATCATAGGATAGAACCAGTCGTAAATGTCACGTGACGTACGTACACGTGTCTTTACGGGAGGCTGTTCCTCCTTGCGGCGTCTGCCAAGTTCACATGCGGCCAGGATCGTAATCGCCTTGGCCTCACCTATTCCTTTAAAAGAGCAAAGCTCCCCGACGCTAAGTTTTCCAAGTTCGGAAAGACTGTTGCGGCAGGAAGCCATTACTTTTTGTGTTAAAGCCACCACCGAATCTTCAGTGTTTCCCGTGTGTATTAGAATCGCCAATAACTCAGCGTTTGTCAGCGCTGTCGCGCCCTTTTGCTTCATCTTTTCACGGGGGCGATCCTCAAGGGCCCACTGCCTAAGATTCAGCTTGTCCGGCTTATTCATTCATTGTTTTATGCCTTCACGCGGCCCTGGTATGAACCGTCGCGGGTGTCGACCTCGATGAGCTCACCTTCATTGATGAACAGAGGTACGCGAACCTCGCAACCGGTCTCTACGGTAGCAGGCTTTGTGGTGTTTGTTGCGGTATCACCCTTAAGTCCGGGCTCTGTATAAGTAACCTTGAGAACAACCTTTACAGGCATGTCAGCGAACAGGATCTCACCTGTGTTGGCGTTGGTGACAACATCAACAACCTCGCCCTCCTTCATATAATCAACACCGTTGATGAGGTCCTTGATGATTGTAACCTGCTCAAAGTTCTCCTGGTTCATGAAAATATAACCCATATCATCCTGATACAGGTACTGGTAGGGACGACGCTCTACACGGACATCCTCGAGCTTGAAGCCGATCTGGAAAGTGCGCTCCAGTACGCGGCCGTTAACCACGTTCTTGAGTTTGGTACGCACGAATGTGTTACCCTTACCGGGCTTTACGTGCAGGAAATCGATGCAGAAATAAAGCTGGCCCTCCAGATTGATGCAGGTACCGATTTTGATGTCTTGACAAAGAATCATAAATGTGTTTTTGTTCTATTTATTAATAAATTACTGAATGTCATGCAACTATCTCCAGCCGCAGTGAAAAGCGCGACCGTCCGGCCGGAGAGTCCGTAACGTTCTGCAAAAGTAGTGCAATGAGACAAATAGACAAAACTTTAGACAAAAAAAGAAGAGCAATTTGCATATTATGAAAAAAGAAACTACCTTTGCCCTCCGATTTCCGAAACAGAACAGAAAACAATAAAAATATATAACGATGAAAAGAACATTTCAGCCTTCCAACAGGAAGAGAAAGAACAAGCACGGTTTCCGTGAGAGAATGGCCACTGCCAATGGCCGTCGCGTATTGGCTTCACGCAGAGCTAAGGGTCGCAAGAAACTGACAGTATCTGACGAGTACTGCGGAAACAAGAAGTAATACTTTATTGTTATAAGGTATAAGATGAGGGTCGGACAACAGTCCGGCCCTCGTTCTTTTCAATAGGTCCGCAAGGACTGAGTATCAAATAAATTCCATTATCTTTGTACAAAATAAAAGAATTATGGACAAGAAGAAAAAGCGTTCCATAGGCATACTGCTCCTGAACCTTCTGGCCATGGCAGTAATAACCTTCCTGCTTATAATCATAACATTCAGATGGATTGAGTCTTACACCCGTCACGGCGAGTACATATCGGTACCTGACGTATCGGGCATGTATGAGGAGGAGGCCGCCAAGGTTCTCTCCAACGCCGGACTCAAGTATGAGGTATCGGACTATAAGTATGACAAGTCGCTGGTTGAGGGCGGCGTCATAGAACAGAATCCCGATGCAGGCTCCTACGTAAAGGACGGCCGCAAGATATACCTCACACTCAACTCAGGCAAGGAACCCGTGAAGGCTGTGCCCGATGTGGCCGATAACAGCTCGCTGCGTGCCGCCGAGTCACAGCTCCGCGCCGCCGGATTCAAGCTCACCGCACCCGTCTACCAGGACGGTGACCTGGACTGGGTCTATGAGGTCCGATACCAGGGTGAGGCAGTCGAGGCCGGTGCCGAGATACCTGAGGGCTCCGTGCTTACCATCGTAGTAGGTAACGGCACACCCATAGAGATCATTGAGGAGGTTGATTCAACCACAGTCGTAGAAACCGAGTTCTTTGAATAATCCCCATGCAGGAGCTTGAAGACGAGATTGAGGAGTCACTGGACGACCTTGAACCTACGCCCGACGCGACAGAGCTGTTCGAGCATTTCCGCGTAGTGGCCGACAAGGGACAGTCCCTGCTACGCGTTGACAAGTTCCTGTTCGACCACCTGGAGCACTCGTCGCGCAACCGCATACAGAAGGCGGCCGATGCAGGCATGGTGATGGCCAACGGCCGTCCTGTCAAGAGCAACTACAAGGTCAAGCCGCTCGACGTGATCACGGTCATGATGGACCGTCCGCGTTACAGCAGCGAGATTGAGCCCGAGGATATACCCCTGGATATAGTATATGAGGACGATTGCCTCATGGTAGTGAACAAGCCGGCAGGTCTGGTGGTACACCCCGGATGCGGCAACTTTCACGGAACCCTGGTAAACGCGGTAGCCTGGCACCTCAGGGATAACCCGGACTATGATCCAAACAGCCCGCAGGTGGGTCTGGTACACCGCATAGACAAGGACACATCGGGCCTGCTGGTGGTAGCCAAGACTCCCGATGCCAAGACCTGTCTGGGACGTCAGTTCTTTAACAAGACCACCAAACGGGCCTATCAGGCACTGGTATGGGGCGTTCCCCAGCCGGCCGAGGGCACGGTGGAGAGTCAGATAACACGCAACCCCAAGGACCGTCTGCAGATGGCCGTATCGTTCGACCCCGAGGTGGGCAAGCATGCGGTGACACACTACACGGTGCTGGAGAGGTTCGGTTACACATCGCTTGTGGAGTGCCGTCTGGAGACCGGACGCACACACCAGATAAGGGTACACATGAAACATCTGGGACACCCGCTGTTCAGCGACGAGCGTTACGGAGGTGACCAGATACTCAAAGGTACCACATACAGCCGCTACCGCCAGTTCGTGCAGAACTGCTTTGAGATATGCCCACGTCAGGCGCTCCACGCCAAGACCCTGGGATTCGTGCATCCCATTACGGGACAGGAGATGTTCTTCAACTCCGAGTTGCCGCAGGATATGGCCACGCTCATAGCCAAGTGGCGGGATTATGTCAGTTCAAGAGACTTTGAAAAATAAACCATATAAATGAAACGCGTAATAGCAATAGTAGCAGGCGGTGACTCAAGCGAGAACCCCGTTTCCCTGAGGAGCGCCGCAACCATCCTTGAGTACATGGACAAGGATAAGTATGAGCCCTATATCCTGGAAGTTGAAGGCAAGAACTGGCAGGTTCACGTAAAGGAGGGCGTGAGCGTCCCGGTGGACCGCAACGATTTCAGCTTTACCTGTGAGGGCCGAAAGACAACATTCGACTACGCATACATCATAATACACGGCACACCCGGTGAGAACGGAGTGTTCGAGGGCTACCTGCGCCTGATGCGCATCCCATTCTCCACCTGCGACGTGCTTGCATCGGCCCTTACATTCAACAAGTTCATGCTGAACATGACCCTGAGAAGTGCCGATGTCAACGTAGCCCGTTCCATCCGCATACGCAAGGGTGACAAGGTCAACCCCGATGAGGTGATCGAGAGCGTGGGACTCCCCTGTTTCATCAAGCCCACCGACGGCGGTTCCAGCTTTGGCACCACCAAGGTAAAGACCCGCGAGCAGATCATACCCGCAGTGGAGGATGCCTTCAAGGAGAACTGCGAGATCATGATAGAGTCATTCATGCAGGGCACCGAGGTAACCAACGGATACTTCAAGACCCGCAAACGCGAGGTAAAGCTCCCCGTTACCGAGGTAGTGCCCAAGACCGACTTCTTTGACTATGACGCCAAGTACAACGGCCAGGTTGAGGAGATCACTCCCGCCCGCATACCTGACGACATAAGAGACCGCATCCAGGCTCTCACAGCACGCATCTACGACCTGCTGGGCTGCCACGGAATAATTCGTAACGACTACATCATAACCGAGGGAGGCAAGATAAACCTCCTGGAGGTGAACACCACTCCCGGCATGACCGCCACCAGTTTCATTCCGCAGCAGATAAGAGCCGCCGGACTGAACCTGACCGACGTCCTGACCGAGCTGATTGAAGACAGTTTCTAAACTTTAAGGACTATGATCATACCTGCAGAATTCGACAAGATGCGCTCCTTTGAGGACGATGAGGTGCGCGGTGCCATACTGTCCCTTCTGGACGACCCCTCTTTCAGAAGGATCGCAAAGGCCAATGTAAAGTTCCTGCCCATCTGGCTGCTCAAACTCTACACCAGGCGTTTCAAGACAGTGAACAGTTTCCAGCTGGGTATGATATACCCTATACTCAAAAGGATCCTCAAGAAAGGATGTACCGGATTCTCGGCCGACTTCTCGGCTCTGCCTGAGGGTCGCGAGGATTTCATATATCTCTCCAACCACAGGGATATAGTGCTGGACTCAGCTTTCCTGGATTACACGCTGCTGCTCTCAGGCAAGAAATCGGTCGAGATAGGCATAGGCAACAACCTGCTCATATACCCGTGGATAGAGAAGCTGGTACGTCTGAACCGCAGTTTCGTGGTCAACCGTTCCGCTACGGCCGCCGAGCTTCTGGAATCTTCACAGCAGCTCTCACGCTACATCCGTTTTGTGATAGAGCAGAAAAAGTCACCCGTATGGCTCGCCCAGCGTGAGGGACGCGCCAAGGACTCCAATGACCGCACACAGAAGAGCGTGCTCAAGATGCTGGCCATGTCGGGGCCCGATGAGATGTCACTCTCCGAGCGTCTGCAGTCACTCCATATCACGCCTGTGACCATCTGCTACGAGTTCGACCCCTGCGACTGGCTCAAGGCCGAGGAGTTCCAGCTCAAGCGTGACAACCCCGCCTACAAGAAGACCAAGAAGGCTGACCTGGATAATATGAAGACCGGCATCTGGGGATTCAAGGGGCACATGCATTATCAGGTATCGGTCCCCATTGACAGCGAGATCGCAGCCCTGGACAGCTCCGTACCCCGCAACCAGTTCCTGGATCAGGTGGCACAGATAATTGACCGTCATATATTCGAGGGATACCGCATCTATCCCTGCAACCACATAGCTCTTGACATGCTCCGCGGCGATGAGGCCGAAAGCGCCTTCTATACGGCCGATGACAAGGCTCAGTTCCAGAAATATCTGGACGGGCAGCTCAGCAAGATAACCATCCCTAACCCGGATTGGGATTTCCTTAAGGAGCGCATACTCACCATGTATGCCAACCCCCTCATCAACCAGAAAAGCGTCAAGGAGGTATGAAAAGCCTGGTCCGTATAATATCTGCAGTCACCCTGCTTACGGTGACTCTGGTATCCTGCGAGAAGAGGGAACCGGTTGACGCCATGCTCAGCGGTTTCATGACCTCACACACCGACTCCCAAGGTTATATAACAAGCCTTGTGACTGACATGGGCGAGAGATATAAGGTTGAGTACGACAAGGTCCGTCTCATGCCCGATACCATATACCGGGTAGTGGCTACGCTCGCCTTAGGCGCGGACAGCACCGCCACCATACGTCAGATCGTAGCCCCTGATTCCTACAAGGCACCGTGGGAGAACAACATGCCGGCCGCCATGCGCGTCCAGGACCCCGTAGAGTTGTTATCATGCTACATAGGAAGCGGATTCCTGAACATAAAGGTGGGGGTCAAGGTGCAGGATGCGGACTCACGCCACTCCATCTCCTATGCAAGACAGTACTCCAACAGCGGCAAACTCAGGTTCACCATATTCCACAACGCCTACAACGAGGCGGAGATGATAACCAAGTATCTCTATCTGTCCATCCCCTTGTCACAATACGGACTCCATGAAAATGACAAAGTCTTCCTCCGCTGTAAAGGCTATGAGGAAGACTATGACTTGGAGTTTACCTACAGGTAATCCTTACTTAAGGCCCTCAAGTATCTTCTTGAGAACGACGGTGGCCGATATCTCACGGTTGGCAGCCTCCGGGATGACCAGAGAACGCGGTCCCTCTATGACATCATCGGTCACGATCATATTACGGCGTACAGGCAGGCAGTGCATGAAATAGGCATTGTCGGTCACAGCCATCTGACGGTCGCTGATAGTCCAGCTGCGGTCCTTGCTCAGTATCTGTCCGTAGTGTTCAGGGCTTGCGGCAGACCAGTTCTTGCCATATATGAAATGTGCGCCCTCAAAGGCCTTCATCTGATCATATTCAATAGTTGCTCCGGCTGTGAACTTGGGATCCAGCTCATAGCCCTCGGGATGTGTGATTACTACCTCATAACCGGCAGCTACCATCCACTGTGCGAATGAGTTGGGCACAGCCTGCGGCAGTGACTTGGGATGCGGAGCCCAGCTCATGACCACCTTGGGACGCTCCACTGTCTTGTGCTCCTCAATGGTAATCCAGTCTGCAAAGCTCTGCAGCGGATGGCCTGTAGCAGCCTCCATTGAGAATACGGGACGTCCGGAGTACTGTATGAACTGGTTAAGGATCTTCTCCTCATAGTCATCGGCACGGTTCTCAAAACGGGCGAACGAACGTACGCCGATGATATCGCAGTAGCAGCCCATGACAGGGATAGCCTCGAGCAGATGCTCGGACTTGTCACCGTCCATGATCACGCCACGCTCGGTCTCGAGTTTCCAGGCTCCCTGGTTCACATCGAGCACAATCACGTTCATGCCTAGGTTGAGGGCAGCCTTCTGAGTGCTCAGACGGGTTCTGAGGCTGGAGTTGAAGAATACCATGAGAAGAGTCTTGTTACGACCCAGCTCAACATATTTGAAACGGTTCTTCTTTATGTCAAGGGCCTCCTGCAATGCCTCATGCAGGTCACCCAGATCCTTTACGCTGGTAAAATGTCTCATATCGTGTTTCTTTTAGTTTCTTGTCTGGCCGTCACCGTTGATAAGCCATTTGTAGGTGGTTATCTCCTCCAGTCCCATAGGACCGCGGGCATGCATCTTCTGGGTGCTGATACCTATCTCGGCTCCCAGTCCGAACTGGCCTCCGTCGGTGAAGGCGGTCGATACGTTCACATAGACGCACGCTGCATCCGTGTACTGCTGGAACAGGCGGGCTTTCTCTGCATTCTCTGTTACTATGCACTCACTGTGGTGTGATGTATAATTGCGTATATGGAGCAATGCATCATCAAATGAAGGCACTGTCTTGATTGACATACGGTATGCCTGATACTCCTTTCCAAAGCTCTCATCGGTAGCATGCTCCAGCAACTCCGCGGGGTACTTGCCCTCCAATGCGGCGTAAGCCTCCTGATCCGCCTCCAACACCACATTCTTGGCAGCCATGCGGATGCACAGTTCCGGAAGGTCCGTGAGGCGGTCCTTATGGATTACCAGTGAGTCAAGCGCGTTACATACGCTCACGCGGCGGGTTTTTGCATTAAAAATGATATCGGCACCCTTTTTAAGGTCACCCTCAGAGTCAAAATATGTGTGGCACACGCCGGCGCCTGTCTCGATGCAGGGAACCTGAGCCTGTTCACGGACAGACCGGATAAGACGGGCACTGCCACGCGGTATAAGCAGGTCAACCATACCCACTGCACGCATAAGTTCCTGAGCGGCTTCATGACCGGCAGGCAACAACTCGACGACATGGGGATCAACGCCCTTCTGCTTGAGCACGCCATGTATAAGGTCCACTATAGCGCAGTTGGAACTGTATGCATCACTACCGCCCTTGAGCGCGCAGGCGTTGCGTGTCTTGAAGCAAAGCGAGAATACGTCAAAACTCACATTAGGACGGGCCTCATATATCACTCCTATCACGCCGAACGGGACACGTACACGAGTCAGTTTCATGCCGTTGGGACGAACGGTCTCGCTTATTACCTTGCCGACAGGATTGGTAAGGCCGGCCACGCTGCGCATATCAGATGCGATACCTGCCAGACGCTCCGCATTAAGAAGGAGACGGTCATACATGGGATTGGATTTATCCATGCGGGCCAGGTCCTCGGCATTGGCCTTAAGGAGAGTATCGGTGTTGCTCTCTATGGCATCGGCCACAGACATCAGTACGTCATTAACCTTACTCTCATCCAACATGGGGAGAGAGAATGACGCGTTCTTGAGCAGTTCAAGTGTATTCTCTATCATAATTACTTTTTTGAAGCATGGAAACGGGTGCAGCGGGCATTCTCAGGATCCGTGAGCACCTCTAAAAGTACATCCTGACGGCGTCCGTTGGCTATACGTACCTCTATGCCGTCGGCGGCCACTCCGAGAGCGGTCTTCATCTTGGTCATCATGCCGCCGCGTCCGAACTTGGACTTGGTGCTGCTGACAGCCTGGCTATAGTCGTCATCGGGATAGACGTCATGGATAAGTTCGGAACCGGGGTCCTCGGGATTGCCGTTGAACACACCGTCCACATTGCTCAGTATGACCAGTATCTCAGCCTTCATCATACGTGCCACCAGACCTGAAAGCTCATCGTTATCGGTGAACATAAGTTCGTCGACCGATACGGTATCGTTCTCGTTGATGACAGGTACCACGCCGTTGTCGAGCATGGCCTTCATGCAACGCTTCTGGTTAGTGAGCAGCTTGTCATTCACAAAGTTCTCCTTGGTGGTCAGGATCTGTCCTACGGTGATGCCGTACTCCTGGAACAGGTCATAATAGTGCTCAATGAGCTTGGCCTGGCCCACAGCCGCAAAGAGCTGACGGCCTGTCACGCTCTCGTCCTGGAGGCCTGGCAGCGCTCCACGGCCCGATGCCACCGCACCTGACGAAATAAGAAGCACTTCGATACCTCTGTGACGCAGCTCGGCAATCTGGTCTACCAGAGCCGCCATACGCGATATGTCCAGACGACCGTCGGGACGTGTAAGCACGTTACTGCCTACCTTTACAGCTATACGTTTGGGTTGTTTCATTGTTCCTGAAGTAATTTTACGGCACGCTCCTCGTCCTGGGGATTGACCATTACGCTTACCGGGCCTGCCATAGCCGTGTATGTTGAAAAAATGGCACTCAATGAATTATTCATGATCATGGCAGGGATTCCGTCTGCCTCGAGACGGGCCCTTACGACCTCGGATTCAAAGGAATCACCCTTGAACACGCATACCAAATCCTGCTTTTCATTCATAACGCTGAGTGATTTACTATTGTGAACTCGCAAAGTTAATGAAAAATCCCTACCTTCACACCGATATGTCACTCAAACACGTATTCATACTCTCATTATTGTGGGTAAGCCCCTCTTTGACCCGCATGTTTGCATCCGATGAGACCCCAGTCGCCACCGATACCATATTCTTTGATGACGGCTCATGGTATCTGGGGCAGGTATCCGATTCACTTTTCAACGGTTACGGCAAGATGGTATACCCTGACAGCACCGTCTATGAAGGCGAGTGGAAAGACGGCCTGTGGGATGGCAAGGGAGAGCTTTTCTATTCCGACGGAGACCACTACAAAGGTGATTTCAGGGAGCATGAGTTCAGCGGAGAGGGCATATATGAATACTCCAACGGCGCCCGCTATGAAGGAAACTGGGAGCATAACATGTTCAACGGCGCCGGCACGCTCAACTACGCCGACGGAAGCCTCTATGCAGGCAACTGGAAAGACGACCTGAAAGATGGGGTCGGAGTGCTCTATGACGTGAGCAGCGGCGAACTCTACAAAGGCTATTTCTCTAATGACGAATACGTAGGGGCAGAGCCTTCCACTGCGCCTCAGGAGAACCGCGAGCAGGAACAGTTCTACAATGACATCTTCCAGGAGCAGAGAGAGATGAGTGACGAACCGCTTCTAAGGAATAACCCCCGTCCCCTTGAGATATACCCTACCTACGGACAGAATTACCTGTTAAGACGTCCGGATGACAGCTTTCACCTCAGGAATGACATAGTGTTCGGCATCTCGTTCAGCACGGGCAAGGTATTCGGAATTGACCTGGACTACTACCTTACGGACCATTTCTTTACAGGTCTGTCAATAGGAATCAACGTCAAAGACCCCTCAAAGGGCGAAGCTGCATCATACATCGATGAAGAGACCAACAGCCGCGTCACCCTGATTGAGTGGAACGAACTGCCGTTTGAGATCAATGAGGAGATATCGCTCAAGAGATTCTCCGTATCGGCCGATGCCGGTTACAGCTGGAAACGGTTCACTCTGGGAACATCGGTCGGAATAGGATTCAGCGAGAAGATACGCAACTGCACCAGCACACGCCAGAACAACGAGTTCGAACCGGGCACCGACTATTTCCGTGTATCCCCCGGCAGTGAGGTGTTCTTCAGCTACAAGGCTTTCACAGACATCATTTTCATCAAGAACCGCGGAGACCTGAATTACGCCTCGGTACGTCTGGGCTACGGCAACTTTAGCGGTATATTCATGGGACTGGCCATCTCATTCTGAAAAAGAAAGGTCCCGAAGTTTCCCCCGGGACCCTAAACCAATGACAGACCGCAATTACACGAGGTGCTTTACCAGGTCCTCCCTGTCACCGTACAGATAGTCAATGACAGGCATCTCGATCATGGTGTAGCAACCGGGCTTCTGAAGCATTGAAGCACGTGCTGCGCAAACCAGGATCTGGCCGGTAAGTGCGGGGTTGTTAATCTTCATGTCAAACTCAAAGAGCTGGTTCTGTGTCTTGCCCGATACGCCCTTGCGTGTCAGGTTAACGCCATGGCCCATATCCTTGAGAGCGTCAACTGACTCAACCAGCATGACGTGTGTCTCATCATTCACAAAGTAGGGATCAGCCTTGATTGCAGCGGCTACATCCTCAAAGCGGTAACCGTCAAGAATCTCAACATATACCATACGACGGTGAATACCTGTACCTACAGGAATTGTCATGGAAAGAGCTGCCTTTACGCCGGGAACGGCCTTTACTGCAACTGAGTGTCCCATTGACATGCCGGGGCCGAAATTGGTGTAGCTAACACCCTTGGGAGCCATAGCCTGCATGAGGGCACGTACTATTGAATCCGATCCCGGATCCCATCCTGCAGATATCACAGCTACCTTTCCGGCATCCTTAGCTACCTGCATGAGACGCTTACGGGTCTCAGGAATGAGAGTATGTATATCAAAGCTGTCCACTGTGTTGATGCCCAAAGGAAGGATCTCCTTGGCATACTCCTCAGTCTTACGTGAGGGAACGCACAGAATAGCCACATCAGGCTTGGGGAGTTCTGAAATATTCTTTACAATCTTGTAACCATTCAGTTCCTTGGGGCAGTCAGCCGCACCATTACGGCGAACAATACCTGCGACCTCGAAATCAGGGGCAGTCTCCAGTGCTTCAAGCACATATTTGCCAATGTTTCCATAGCCAACAATGGCTGCTTTAATCTTTTCCATAAGGTTTTTATTTTTATTTCGGCTGCGAAATTATTAAAAAATCCGCTCTTATGTACACGCGCACGTGCAATAATAATGGGACTGGCGCGTTATTTATTGGCAACCTTAACAACAAGAACATGATTGAATTCATCCAAGGCAAGATAGAGGAGCTCACTCCCACACAGGCTGTAGTGCTTACACAGGGTGGTGTAGCTTATGACCTGAACATATCAGTCTATACATATTCAGCCATCCAGGGAAAGGAGGAGGCACGCCTCTATGTCTATGAGGCTATCCGCGAGGATGCCTACATACTGTACGGATTCAGCGGCAAGCAGGAACGCGAGCTGTTCCTCATGCTCATATCGGTACCCGGAATAGGAGGAGCATCGGCCCGTATGATACTTTCCTCATTCTCGCCGTCCGAGCTCATAGGCATAATCAGCTCCGGCAACGACGCCCTTCTCAAGAAGGTTAAGGGCATAGGAGCCAAGACCGCCCAGCGCATAATCGTGGACCTGCATGACAAGATTGCCAAGTCCCAGTCCGATGAATCCCCGCTCGACCTCCAGGCCGGCATCCAGACCGGACAGGTGGCCACCGAGGCTGTCACCGCCCTTGTAACCCTGGGATTCCCGCAGGCTGCATCACAGAAGGTGGTACAGGCCATACTCAAGGAGCAGGACGGACTCTCGGTCGAGGCTGTCATACGTGAAGCCCTAAAACGCATCTGACCCTAAAGGACACCTTTCTTTTTCAGGATGATTAGGGGAAAACACCTTGCTCAGGCATTGCTGCTCATAGGCTCCTGCATATGCGGGGGCCTTAACGGCCTTTATGCCCAGAACAAGGCCATGTCACTCCCCAACCCCGGCAACATAACCGAGCAGATAACCTATGACGAGAACGACGGTACCTACCGCCTGGGTTACAAGCTGGGCGACTCCTACCTTGACGTCCCGTCGGTACTCACCCTGAGCGAGTACAACAGCCTCATGATGAAACGCTCGCTGCAGTCCTTCTACAAGAACAAGTACTCCGAGGAGGTCACGGCACTGGGCAACGACAAGTTCGACTTTACCAACATGAAGTTCGACCTGGGACCTGCCGAGAAGATATTCGGCCCCGGAGGCGTACAGGTACGTACCAGCGGATCGGCCGCCATAAAGTTCGGATACAACCGCAACAAGGTCGATAACCCCTCACTGTCCGTACAGAACCGTACTACTGGCGGATTTGACTTTGACGAGCAGATAAACCTGAACATCAACGCCCGCGTAGGTGACAAGGTGAACATGAACCTCAATTACAACACCGAGGCCACGTTCGATATAGATGCCAAGATGATCAAGCTGCGCTATGAGGGCAAGGAGGATGAGATAATCCGGCTCCTGGAAGCTGGTAACATAACATTCCCCACCAACTCGTCACTCATACAGGGTGCATCATCACTCTTTGGCGTACGCTCCGACCTCCAGTTCGGAAAACTCCGTCTGCAAATGGTGCTCTCGCAGAAAGAGTCTTCATCGGCCACGGTGAACTCACAGGGAGGCCAGCAGATCACCGACTTTGAGATCGATGCCAGCAGCTATGACGAGAACCGTCATTTCTTCCTCTCACATTTTTTCCGTGACACCTATGACGACAACATGTCCATGCTCCCCAGCATCATATCGGGCATACAGATTACACGCATAGAGGTGTGGGTGACCAACAAACGCAGCAACTACGACGACCCGCGTAACATAGTGGCATTCACCGACCTGGGGGAGACCACGCACAAGAGCAACCCCATATGGAACAATCAGGGCGGACCTGCTCCCTCCAACGCCGCCAACGACCTCTACAGCCGTATCATATCGGACTACCCCGCCGCGCGTGACATAGACCAGGTGGCCGTGACGCTGGGTTCGTT
>JBGURN010000055.1:0-10415 GCA_045131955.1 Bacteroidaceae bacterium | reverse complement strand
CTCTGGTCATATGGCACGGCATCCCCATAGACCTCTCCGTGGCCGGTTATCTTACGCTGTTTCCGCTGCTTGTCATTCTGATTGGCATCTGGATTCAGTCACTTCCGGTAAAACGTATCATTCAGGTATATGACGGGCTGATTGCACTCTTGCTATCATCCATATTTGTGGGCGATGCCGCCCTTTATCCTTTCTGGGGTTTTAAACTCGATGCATCGGTACTTTTCTACCTCAAGACTCCCAAGGAGGCGGTCGCCAGCGTGTCACCGTGGATGGTGGTGATTGGCATCGTGGCCATACTGCTCGTGACCTGGATTTTTTACAAGGTGCTCTCCGGCGCCGTACGTCCGGCAAATGTCCCATACAACAAGGTGCTCATGCGTGTGCCTGTCACGCTCATGCATATAGCTCTCTTTGCTCCCCTGCTTCTGGCTATACGCGGCGGTGTGAGCGAGTCGACCATGAACGTGGGCCATGCCTATTTTACATCGGACCAGTTCCTGAACCATTCGGCCGTAAATCCGGGGTTCAGCCTTCTGAGCTCCATAAGCAAGACTTCCGATTACTACGAGTGGTACGACTATCTTGATGAGGAAAAGCGCAGCGAGGTGTTCCAGGGCCTATATGATACATCGGACTCTGTTAATGATACGCTGCTCAATACTACACGTCCCAATGTGATGATTCTTGTCATGGAGGGTATGGGCGGTGATTTTGTCAATGCCATAAGCGGCATGAAGGATGTGACGCCCAATCTGGACAGTCTCATCAAGGAGAGCGTGTTCTTCAGTAACTGCTATGCCGGCAGTTTCCGTACGGACCGCGGTCTGGTGTGTGTCATGAACGGCCATCCCGGACTCCCCAAGACCTCCATCATGAAACTGCCTGTCAAGAGTGCCGCCCTGCCTTCAATACCCGGCAAACTGGCTGAGCAGGGTTACACCACCTATTTCACCTACGGTGGTGACATAAACTTCACGAACATGAACAGCTGGCTTTATCAGGCCGGTTTCAGGAATGTGACATCGGACGCGGATTTCACTGTGTCGGAACGTCATACCAACGCCTGGGGCGTGAATGACGATATAACGTTCAGACGTCTGCTTGATGAGGTCAAGGAGTGCAGGGACTCGCTTTGGTTCAAGGCTTTCCTGAGCCTGAGCAGCCATGAGCCTTTCGAGGTTCCCTACCATCGGCTGGGTGACAAGATAACCAACTCATTTGCCTATACCGACAGTTGCCTGGGTGCTTTCGTGGACAGCCTGCGTTGCCTGCCCGTATGGGATAACCTGCTGCTTGTCATAACACCCGACCATGGATTCCGATATCCTCAGCAGGGACTCTCCTTTGATCCGCACGTTCATCACATACCCGTCCTATGGCTGGGCGGAGCGGTTCGTGAACCACGCGTAATTGACCGTTTCACCGCACAATCCGATATGGCTGCCACCATCCTGGCTCAGATGGGTATAAGCACTGACGAATTCAGGTTCAGCCGTAACGTACTCTCGGATTCCTACCGTTACCCGTTCTCTTTCTATACATTCTCCAACGGATTCTGTTTCATGGACAGCACGGGTGTGACGCTGTACGACCATGACGCGTCATCCTGTCTTATCAACGACTCATACGGATCACAGGAACGTCTGGATCGTGGTAAGGCAATTGTCCAGACTCTGTATGATGACTTGGAGGAGCGATAGGGTCAGCTCTCCTCAAGAAGATGTTTGCGGTCGGCTGTAGGATGCTTGGCCAACCATCTCTGATAACCTTCCCAGGTTCGTTTCCAGCGGTTGTGGGTCCACAGCCAGAGCTCCGGACACTCACGTATGTTGTCCTCGAGCATACGCATGTATTTCTCGGTCACCGCGAATTCTGGAAGGTCAGCCGTGTGATTATACATGAGCTGCATATCGCAACGGTAGTATCCGCGGCGTTTGCGTGTCACATGGAGATACCAGACTCCGGCATCCATCTTGCGTGATATACGTTCCGAACCGGTGAACACCGGTGTCTTGCGGTTCATGAACTCAGTCCAGTAGTGTATGTTCCACCACATGGGTACCTGGTCGGCTATCATACCTATAAGGAATACCTTGCCGTCTCTGCGGAATTCCACCAGACGGCGCATAACATGTTCCATGGGTATGCTCTGCGTGCCGAATCGGCTGCGCAGTTTGAGCATGAGCAGGTCCATGGTCTCGTTCTCGAGTTTGTGGTATACCTGGCATCCGGCGGCTTTCTCCATGTCATTGAAGTAGAGGTTGAGTGATGATATCCACTCCCAGTTGCCGGTATGTCCCAGGTAGAATATCTGTGACTGACCCTTGGCGGCCTCCTCTCTCACTTTCTCGTAACCGGTAATCTCCATGTGACGCATGATCCAGCGGGGGCTGGCCGATGCGTTCTTGAGTCCTTCCATGACCTGGCATGCGAACTGATAGTAGAAACGGCGTTCGGTCCGTCTGAGCCACTTCTTGTCCTTGTCGGGGAACGAGAGTTCCAGGTTCTTACGTACTATCTTACGTCTGTACCTGAGAGGCGGACATATGAACATGATAAGCCATACTATGTCTGAGAAGAGATACAGTACGGGCAGCGGGAGCAATGATATGACCCAGATAAGCGCGTACAGTATGTTTGCCAGGATCTTACTCATATCTAGAACGTATAGTTGAAACGGGCTCCAAGAACCAGGGAGCGCCAAACCTTGTCATAATAATCAAGACCGCAGTGGGCCGATACGCTCGAGGACTGTGATGTCCTGACTGTCATTCCCAGGTTCCCGTAGCAGTGCTGTCCGTCAGGAATCTTCCATTCCACCGGCTGATTCTGCGCGTCAAGGAAACTGTAACTGTTGGTCGTGGGCGAATAACCGGCAATGAACTGGCCGTTGAACGTAACCCTGTTCACTACGGGGATATCGAACTCGAATCCAGCTCCTACGGTATAGACATCGGCCACGCTGCCGGCGGGCGGGAGGTATATGTCCTGTTCACCGGTCCATTTCATTTGGGTGAGTCCCACACGTATGACCGCTCCTATGTACCAGGGCATGTAGGTGGCATCGAAACCTATCGATGTGGCGGGACGTGCATCGGGATTGCCGTATCCGTCTGAGCAGAATACGTCCGATCCCAGACTGTAGTCCGAGTAGAGCCCGAACCTCCAGGTGGGCATGTCATCTATGTCATTGACTACGATGGGCTTTCTCAGACGGTTGTCGCCGAACAGTATGTCGGTGAGTTCATATGCCAGTTCTGTCGATACTATGCCGATGGCGGCTCCGCCCAGTACATCGGAACACCAGTGACGGTTGGCTATGACGCGGAACAGCGCTGTGGTGCCGGCAAGACCGTAACCGGCCAGTCCAATCCATTCATGACCTGTCTGTCCGTACTCCTTGTAGAGCATATGGGCGCACATGAATGACGTGGCGGAATGACCTGAGGGGTATGAGTTGTGGGCTCTGCCGTCGGGACGTTCCCTCTGGATTGTATGTTTGATTATATGCGTTACAGAGGTCTGCAGGGCTACTGCAGTTATATCGGCCGTTATCATGCGGGGCCAGTCGCTTCGACCCTCCATTCCGGCCGCCTTGAGTGAGAGCATGATAACTGCAGGTGAGTACTGCAGGTAGTCGGCGGCGTTATACATGGTGGGAGAGGTGATGCTTCCCTGTTTTACGATACGCTTGTCAAGGTAGTTGTCGTTGATGAGGAAACTGGTGGCGAGCATACCCATGGGCATGAGCGTGCGGCTGGTGAACGTGTTCGGCTTGTAGGCTATGCTATTGGGGTCCTTGCCGAGAGATATATTCTTGGCGTAGTCAATCTCACGCAGAGGCTTATAGGGCTCGAACGGGTTGACCTTGGCCATGGATCCCGATGCAGGTATCAGGGCAACCAGCAGTATGTAGAGGATTCTTTTCATCTGAGTTCGGAAGTGAATTTCTTGTAATAGCCTATTCTGTACCTCACTGTTATGAGTTGCTGGTTATGTATGGGGGCCGACGGGGTCTGGTGTACGTGCCAGCGGAATCCTATCTCCAGGTTCCGGTTTGAGACGAATGTCAGTCCCAACTCCGTGCGGTTGTATGATGAATGCTTGTAGAACGGGTCGCTGCGGTGAAACGCAAGACCTGCTTCGGGGTCGTCCCAGAAGGCTTGATCAGAATTGGCGGCATAGACGGTATGCTTTATGTCCAGGAATCTCCATCGAACCTGTACGTCACCCAGGAATCCGGTGGTCTTGTACCACTGGCTTTCATTCTGACGGCAGCGTGTATAGTCAAACAGCACGCCTGCATCGGCCTTTATGGAGAGGTCTTTCATGATGAGTCCCGACAGGTCAACTGACAGGTATGGGTTAAGCTGCATCTTGTCATAGATGAAATGGCCGGGCTCCTTGGGCTTGGCAAAATGGGTCATGGATGCGAACCATCCGGCTCCCACGCGGCCTATTCCGGCATAGCCGTCCCAAATGATGCGGAACGCCTCACGGTCGGTGTAGGACTGGCGGCTGAACCAGTTGCAGTAGAGCTCACTCTGCAGCCAGTTACCTGTATACTGGATGAGCGTTCCACCTATGGCCGGCTCAAAAAATGCGATGGAATCGTAGAGGAATGCATCGGGGAGCTGGCGCTGAAGATTGCCGCGGGGTATGAATCCGAATGACGTGGACCATTTCTCTCCCATATAGCTGTAATAGAAGATCACGCTGGGTTCAAGTATGCTGTCGCTGCCAAACTCCCAGATCTTGGATATTCCTCCCATGATCCTGCTGTTCCCGTAGTCAAGCCCCACCTCCGGCATGACACGTATACCGTATATGGTCTGAGGTGTCATGTCTGCCTTGTACTCCCTGTTGTCGAACAGGCCGTCGACTGCGACCGATGCCCGTAAAGCCTGACTGTAACTCTCCTGACACAGGATTGTAAGCAACAGAGTGATAAAGATTTTTGAGCGGACTGTCATGTGCAGAAAACTTGTTAACAGGTGCACAAAGATACCTAATAAAATTCGTATCTTCGCGAATCAAATCAATGCATTCGCTTCATGAAGGAACTTTTTGCATTTCTAAGACGCTTTATAAAGCCCTATAGACGCAATCTGATAGGCAGCGTGGCATTCAATCTGTTATCGGCATTCCTCAATGTGTTCTCGTTTGCCCTCCTTGTGCCCATTCTGCGTATCCTCTTTAAGATCAGCTCTGAACAATATACATACACGGACCTCTCACAGGTTGATGGAATCAAGGAGTATGTTGAGGCCCTGAAGGACAATTTCTTCTATTGGGTCACAACTTTTATTGACAAATACTCGGAGTCAACTACGCTCCTCATCCTGGGTTTGGTTCTCATAGTGCTGACGCTGTTCAAGACGGCCTGCTATTTCGGTTCATCGGCCGTGATGGTACCTCTGCGTAACGGCGTGGTACGTGACATAAGGATCCAGATTTATGACAAGATACTGAGTCTGCCTATGGGCTTCTTCTCAAAGGAGCGTAAGGGCGATATCATTACCCGTATGAGCGGTGACGTATCGGAGGTGGAGAACTCCATTACCCAGTCGCTTGACATGCTCATAAAGAATCCTATCCTGATTGTGGTCTATGTGGGTACGCTTATAGCTATAAGTTGGCAGATGACCATATTCACCATCGTGGTGGGTCCGGTCATCATCTGGATCATAGGCGTGATAGGACGTAAGCTCAAGGCCCGCTCACTGGTTGCTCAGTCTTTCTGGAGCGAGACCATGTCAGAACTGGAGGAGACGCTCGGAGGACTGCGCGTGATCAAGGCTTTCCTGGCCGAGGGCAAGATGTCCAACAGGTTCAGCCGCAGTAGCGAGCAGCTCCGCAAGGCATCAAACCGCGTGCATCTGCGTCAGGCCCTGGCTCATCCCGTCAGCGAGTTCCTGGGTACAGGCCTTATCGTGCTGGTGCTCTGGTACGGCGGCCGACTGATACTGCACAACGACTCCACGATTGACGCATCGGCCTTTATCTATTACCTGACCATACTGTACAGCGTAATCAATCCTATCAAGGACCTGTCCAAGGCCAGTTACGCCATTCCCAAGGGTATGGCATCGGTCGAGCGTATTGACAAGATACTTCTGGCCGAGAACAATATAACCGATGCCGAGAAGCCCGTTGAAATCAGCGAACTCAAGAATGAGATCAGATACAACGGCGTATCGTTCTCTTATGAGGACGGACATGAGGTACTTCATGATATAGACCTGACTATACCGCGTGGCAAGACGATAGCCCTGGTTGGCCAGTCGGGCTCGGGTAAGTCGACCATGGTTGACCTGCTGCCCCGTTTCTATGATGTGACCAAGGGCTCCATTTCAATCGATGGAACCGATATCCGTGACATCTCGCTCAGGTCACTTCGCAGCATAATGGGTAACGTAAACCAGGAGGCTATCCTGTTCAATGACACCTTCTACAACAACATCACATTCGGTGTCAAGGATGCTACCCGCGAACAGGTTATTGCCGCTGCCAAGATTGCCAATGCGCACGATTTCATCATGGAATCGGAGAACGGATACGAGACCAATATAGGTGACCGCGGATGTCTGCTCTCAGGCGGACAGCGTCAACGTATCAGTATTGCACGTGCCATACTCAAGAACCCGCCTATCCTTATTCTGGATGAGGCTACCAGCGCCCTTGACACCGAATCGGAGCGCCTGGTACAGGAGGCTCTTGAGCGTCTTATGAAAGATCGTACTACTATTGCCATAGCACACCGTCTGTCGACCATCAAGAATGCCGATGAGATTTGCGTGCTTCATGAGGGGAGGATTGTTGAGCGGGGTACGCATGAGGAACTTATAGCGCTTGACGGATATTACAAGCGTCTTAACGATATGCAGCAACTCTAACACACAATACAACACATGGTAAAAATCGGAACACCCCTTACCAAAGTTGCCAAGAAGGCATTGCTTTGCGGTTCAGGCGAACTTGGTAAAGAAGTTGCAATCGAATTGCAGCGCTTTGGAGTCGAGGTCGTAGCTCTCGACAGGTATGAGAACGCTCCTGCTATGCAGGTCGCTCACCGTAGTTATGTACTCTCCATGCTTGACGGCGCACGTCTGCGTGAGATTATTGAGAAGGAGAAACCGGATATGATCATTCCGGAGGTTGAGGCTATCGCTACCCCTGAGCTTATCAAGCTCGAGAAGGAGGGTTACAACGTAATTCCCACAGCTAACGCCACCTTCCTTACTATGAACAGAAAGGGTATCCGCCAGCTCGCTCACGAGAAACTGGGCCTGCCCACTTCAAACTACCGTTTCGCTGCAACCCGTGAGGAGTTCGATGCCGCCATCAAGGAGATCGGCACTCCCTGTGTTGTAAAGCCTATCATGAGTTCATCAGGTCACGGCCAGAGCGTCTGCAAGACTCCCGCCGATGCCGACAACTCATGGAAGATTGCCCAGGAGGGCGGCCGCGCCGGAGGCGGTGAGGTTATCGTAGAGGGCTTTGTCAAGTTCGACTATGAGATTACACTCCTTACCGTACGCCACTCAGGCGGTACCACATTCCTCAACCCCATCGGCCACCATCAGGTAGACGGTGACTACCGTGAGTCATGGCAGGCACAGCCCATGAGCGACAAGGCCCTTGCACAGGCACAGGATATCGCCAAGAAGATTACCGATGCTCTGGGCGGTTACGGAATATTCGGTGTTGAGATGTTCATTTGCGGTGACAACGTGCTGTTCAGCGAGGTTTCACCCCGTCCGCATGACACCGGTATGGTTACAATGATTTCACAGGATCTCTCAGAGTTCGCCCTGCATGCACGTGCTGTACTCGGTCTGCCTATCCCCAAGATCAACTTCTTTGGTCCGAGCGCATCGAAAGCCATCGTAGTTGAGGGTGACACCGAGATGATTGAGTTCGAGAATGTAGACGAGATACTCTCCGAGCCCGATGTTCAGGTACGTTTCTTTGGTAAGCCCTGGATTAAGGGACACCGCAGAATGGGTGTTATCCTGGCTCGCGCCGAGAGCGTGGAGAAAGCTCTTGAGAAAGTGGAGCGTGCCTACTCCAAACTCAAGGTAAAGGTATATTGATTTAACAGAGGGGACGGTTCCTAATGTGTTAGTTTTGCCGCAAAACTAACACATTAGGAACCGTCCCTTTTGTTGCAGTTTTACTTTGAAGTCATAAAGATGAGGTACTGCTGGATGAGTGCCTTGAGATGGCGGAGCATCTCCTGCTCGGCTTGAGGCTGCGTACCTTTGAGATTCTGTTTGAGGGTGGGGTCATTACGGTAGGCGTACAGACCGGTCTCGTTTTCACCGTCAAACTGGAGTACCAGATCACCCTTATAGTAGGAATAGAGCCCGTTTTGCAGATTGGCTGCCCAGGTCTCTCCATCGGTTACATGGAACAGGTCCTGGCCAAAGCCGTAGTAAGGCTTGTCATATCCCAGATAACCGAGTATGGATGGTGTTATGTCAGACTGCTGAGCTATGCAGGGACGGCGGCCCGAAAGGCTGTCCTTAGGGCAGTAGAATATGATAGGCACGCGGAACTTTCCATAATCCGACTGATACTGCGGGTGCTCCGAGAGGTTGGTGTGGTCAGCCGTAAGCACAAACAGCGTATTGTCAAACCAGGACTGTTTGGATGCTTTGTCAAAGAATAGCTTAAGCGCGTGGTCCGAGTACCGTATTCCCCGATAAATCGGCAGATTTCCCTCCTGCGGATATATATTCTGATAACGTTCCGGCACATTGTACGGGTGGTGTGATGAAGCGGTAAAGGCCGATACCACGAACGGCTCCCTGAATGTGCTCATCTCGTCACACATGTACTGCAGGAACTCCTCATCCCATATGGCCCAGAATCCGTCAAACATATCGCTGCCGCCGTACTCGGGTTTCTTTACGAAATCCTCAAGCGCATAATAATCCCGGTAACCTATCACCTTGGAGAATGACTCGAATCCCATGGAGCCGTGGTCGGCGCCGTGGAAGAAAGCCGAGTAGTAACCCTTGCTGTCCAGCTCCTTGGCCAGGCCCGATATCTCCTTTGACATGATGGTGGGTGTGAGGAACAGGTGATCCTTGAGCATTGGTATGCCCGAAAGGACCGATGGCATGGCGTCAATGCTCTTGCGACCGTTGGCCAGCGATGTCTCAAAGGTGAGCGAGTTGCTTATGAGAGAGTCCATGAACGGTGCGCAGTCATGTATGTCATCCGCTCCCGGATTCATGGCTCCTATATACTCCGATCCAAAGCTCTCAAGTATGAGAACCACCACGTTCATGGGGCGGAAAACGGCGGTGGAATCGGGATTTATTACAGGTGAGTATACAGACTCGAGCTCCTCATCATCAAAGTAGGAGGGAATCTTCATATCCTCATTGCCAAGGGTTCGTATAACACAGAACGGAGTGTTCAGTATGGCTGCCGCCTGAGCCGGAGTGTTCACGTAACGGTAGGCGTTGCTCATGGTGATGGGCCTTATGTTATGGCTCAATCCACCGCGTATTCCGGCAACTATTCCCACGCCTGTAACGGCAATCAGTATGAGCCGGACTATGTAATAGACGTATGTCTTACGGTACTTGAGCGCATCGGGCTTACCAATGCAAATGCAGAGCAGCCAGACCATCAGGATGTAGATGACCACCAGATACCAGTTGTCCAGAAGCGCCTTGAATATGATTCCGGTCAACTGCCCGCCGCCCTCATTGCTGAACTCGGACAGGACCTGGAGCGTGCTTCGGCATCCGGTATAAGGGAAATAGACCGTATCGACCAGGTTGGCCATGATTCCGGCCGATGTCACTACCACCAGTAAGACCTTGGTCAGGGTGTAATACCACTCTTTCTCCTTGAAATGGAACGGAAACATCATGAGCACCATGTAGAGTGCGCACAGATACATGATTCCGGCGGTATCGAACACCAGAGCACCCCTGGTCATGGGCCAGATCATGCCGCCCATATCGGTCATGAGAGAGTCCCTGTTGTACGCTATGAATATGAGATGACAGATGAAAAAAGCCACATAGACCACAGCCAGATTCCTCACCATCACTATGAAAGGAGTTTTCAGAATCGGGCTTTTGGTTCTTTGTGACATTGTCAGATGTTCAGTTTGTGTCTGTTTGCGAATTCCTGACTCACGTAGTTCGATGTGCTCATGCAGGCTTCCGTGCCGTACTCGATTCCGAACTCTATGAGCTTGCTCCACTGCTCCTCACTCAGACCTTTGAGATTCTCCCTGTGTATGTTCTCGCGGATAAGGCCGTAAATGATACCGGCGTTGAAGTTATCACCGGCGCCGATGGTGCTGACGGGAACGATGGTTCGTGACTTGAAGTTGTATTTCTTGCCGTGGTCTATGACCAGGACACCGTCCTTTCCGCGGGTGC